>JANNEU010000072.1:0-29908 GCA_031379035.1 Hyphomicrobiaceae bacterium
CATGAGGCCGATGAGATCCATGCACGGCGTCCCGCCCAACGAACCCTCTGGCCCGCGCCCTTTGGCCGGGCCCCTGCGGACGGCGCTCGGCGCGCGCAGCATCGTGATGGTCGGGCTGATGGGGTGCGGCAAGACGTCGGTCGGCCGGCGCGTGGCGCATCATCTCGGGCTGCCGTTCATCGACGCCGACGCCGCCATCGAAGAAGCGGCGGGCAAGACGATCAAGGAGATTTTCGATGAACACGGCGAAGCCTATTTCCGCGACGGTGAACGGCGGGTGATCGCCCGTTTGCTACGTTCGGCACCGCAGGTGCTAGCCACAGGCGGCGGTGCCTATCTCAATCCAGAAACGCGGGTGCGCATCGCCGAGACCGGCATCGCGGTGTGGCTGAAGGCGGACCTGCCCGTGCTGATGCGCCGCGTGATGAAACGGCAGAACCGGCCGCTGTTGCGTTCGGCTGATCCGGAAGCGGTGATGCGTGGTCTGATGGAAGCGCGCTATCCGACCTACGCCGAAGCCCCGGTGGTGGTGGAAAGCCGCGACATCAGCCATGACGCCATGGCGAGCATCGTTATCGAGGCGCTGGCGGGGCACTTGCTGCCGCCGTCGCAGGATAAACCGGCATGAACCAGACAAGCGATAGGCGACCGGTGGCCGTGGCCCTGGGAGATCGCAGCTACGAGGTGTTGATCGGCCGTGGCCTGCTGGCGCGCGCAGGCGAGACCTTGATGGAGCGGTTCGGCGCGGCGCGGTGTGCCGTCGTGACCGATGAGAACGTGGCAGCGCAGCATCTGCCGGCGCTGCTTGTGAGCCTTGGTGACCGGGCACGCGGCAGCATTGTGCTGACACCGGGTGAGCAGACCAAGAATTTTGCTCGCCTCGGCGAGGTTTGCGACCGCCTCCTGGCGCTTGGTGTCGAGCGGGGCGATCTGGTGATTGCGCTGGGCGGTGGCGTGATCGGCGATCTGGCGGGGTTTGCGGCGGCAATCATCCGTCGCGGCGTGCGCTTTGTGCAGATTCCGACCAGTCTGTTGGCCCAGGTCGATAGCTCTGTCGGCGGCAAGACCGGCATCAATACAAGCCATGGCAAGAACCTGGTGGGTGCCTTCCATCAGCCGAGCCTGGTGCTGGCTGATATCGACACGCTGTCGACGCTGCCAGCGCGGCAGATGCGCGCCGGCTATGCCGAAGTGGTGAAATACGGCCTGCTCGGAGACCGCGCGTTCTTTGAACGGCTGGAGGCCGGCTGGGCCCCGCTGTTCGGCAACGATGCGCGCGCGCTGCTGCAGGCGGTCGAAACAAGTGTGGTTGCCAAGGCGGCCATCGTCGCGCGGGATGAGACCGAGCAAGGCGACCGCATGCTGCTCAATCTTGGCCATACCTTCGGTCATGCGCTTGAGGCGTGGGCTGGGTATTCCGACCGCCTGCTGCATGGTGAAGCCGTGGCCATCGGGATGGCGCAGGCGTTCCGCTACTCGGAAGCGCACGGGCATTGCGCTGCCGGCTCGGCGGCGCGGGTGTCGCGACATCTGAAGGCTGTTGGTCTACCAACGACAATTGCGGAGATCCCCGGCACCAGCCGCCCGGATGTGGCAACGCTGGTCACCTTGATGACGCAGGACAAGAAAGTACGCGACGGACGCATGACGTTTATTCTAGTCCGTGCGATCGGCGAAGCGTTCGTCTCACGGGAGGTTGAGCGTCCCGCGTTGGAAGCCTTCCTCGCTGGTGAACTTAAAGGAGTGCAAGTGACACCATGACGATCGAGATCGGCCTTACGCTGGGAGCGATCGTGCTGCTTCTCCTGCTCTCGGCGTTCTTTAACGCCAGCGAGACGGCACTGACGGCCGCTTCGAAGGCGCGGATGCACGGCCTTGCTGAAGACGGCAACGTACGTGCGAAGCTCGTCAACAAACTGATGAGCGCGCCTGAGCGGATGCTGGGGACGGTGCTGCTGGGCAACACGCTGGTTGATACGCTGGCTGCGATGCTGGCGGCGAGTGTCGCGACCACGTTGATGGGGCACATCATCGGCGACGTTTACGCGACTGCCGTTGCCACGGCGCTGCTGACGGTGTTGATCGTGATCTTCTCAGCTGTGCTGCCGAAAACGTATGCCCTGGCTTGGTCTGATTCAACGGCGCTGAAGCTTGCGCCATTTATGCGTGGCGTTATCTGGCTGCTCACACCACTGACGGTGTCGCTGCAAGTTGTTGTGCGCGCGCTCCTCAAGCTGACATCATCGACCAAAGATGATGCCGCGAACATTCTGGCCGCGCGCGAAGAAATTCGCGGCACCATTGAGCTGCAAACCAAGGAAGGCACCGTTGAGCGCGGCGACGCCAACATGCTCGGCGGTGTGCTTGACCTAGGCGATCTCGACGTCGGTGACCTGATGGTCCACCGCACGAAAATGGAGAGCGTGGACATCGATGAGCCGGCGGCGCAGATTGTCGCCGATGTGCTGAAGAGCCAGTACACGCGCGTACCGTTGTGGCGTGAGAATCCAGAAAACATCGTCGGCATTCTCAACACCAAGGATTTGCTTGCAGCGTTGTCGGCCAATGGGTTCAATCTTGATGCGCTGAAGGTGTCGGAACTCGCCCAGGCTCCTTGGTACGTGCCGGAGACGACGCGTGCGCGTGTGCAGTTGAACGCGTTTCTGAAGCGCAAAGCGCAGATGGCGCTGGTCGTCGACGAATACGGCACCGTTCAAGGACTGGTCACTCTCGAAGATATATTGGAGGAAATCGTCGGGCAGATCAGTGACGAACACGATACGTTGGACGCGGCGATCAGGCCGCAGGTGGATGGCTCGGTCAATGTGGATGGCAGTGTGCCGGTGCGCGATCTGAACCGGCAGATGAACTGGTCGTTGCCCGACGAGGAGGCGACGACGGTGGCTGGACTGGTGATCCACGAAGCGGAGACTATTCCAGAGCCCGGTCAGGCCTTCACGTTCTACGGGTTCCGGTTCGAGATCTTGCGCAAGACGCGGAACAAGATCACGGCGCTGCGCATCCGGCCGTTGCCGGCGGTCGCGGCTACGACGACCACGAAAAAACCGGCGACCGACGCAAAACCAAACGCGAGCGATACCGGTGCCATGGACGCTGGATAAAGAAAAGGGGCCGGACAAATGCCCGACCCCCATGCCAAATCACGTTAATTCAACGAGATCACTTCACCGTAATGGTGATCACTTCGCTTGCGACGAGCGGATTGTGCGGGATGTGGTTGTGATCGCCGAGCACGAGCTGCAGCGTGTGCTTGCCGGCTGGCAGCGTCAGGCTGGTCTCGGTCTGGCCAGCACCGAAGTGGCGATGCTTGTCGTCAGCCGGCAATGGCGCCATCGGATCGGCAACCTTCTGGTTGACGAGAATGTGGTGGTGCCCGGTGTCTTTCTTTTCGACGCCGGCGGGTGCAACGCCCATGCCGGCAAGGCCCATCTTCACGGTTACGGGTCCGCTGATCTCGGCGCCATCCTTGGGCTCGATGAAGTAGACTTTCGCGCCGGCCGGTGCGGGTGAACGGAAATCCTGGGCATGGGCGGCGGCCCCGAGGACGGTCAGACTAACGGCGACTGCGAGGCGCTTCAGCATTGCGGAATTTCCTTTGACTGTGAGCTATCGAATTCGTTTCCCGGCTACATTAGCTGAGACGTGTTCACGCAACAATTGGATCATGCGGAACGATGACTGTTATTTCCAGCTTTTGGGGCAGGTTTCGGGTCGCAGGCACCAGTTCAGTTCCGCTACATTGGCATAAGACTTACAGCCGCCCAGACAATCTCTCCATGGCGCGCTGCCCCCAGACGAGGCCCGCTATGCTGAACCACACCCATGCAGCCGCATCCAGCCAGCCCAAAGCACCGCCTGTCGCGACGGGTGACTATGATCTGGTGCGACGGGCTATTGGCTTTCTGACCGAGCACTGGATCGAGCATCCGTCACTGGACGATCTCGCGACAGCGATCGGACTGAGTGCGACCCAGACCCAGAAGCTGTTCAAACGGTGGTGTGGGCTGTCACCCAAAGAATTTGTGCAGGCCATCGCCATCGATCATGCGCGGCATCTGCTGGATGGTGCGGCCAGCGTGCTGGAAACCGCCTATGAGGTCGGGTTGTCGGGTGGCGGGCGTCTGCATGATCTGTTTGTGACGCACGAAGCGATGTCGCCTGGTGAGTACAAGCGGCGGGGCGAGGGGCTGGAGATTAGTTATGGGTTCCATGCATCACCGTTCGGTGATGCTCTCTTGATGGCGACGCCGCGTGGCCTGTGCGGGTTGGCTTTCGTCAACAATGATGCCAACGAAACCCGCGTCGAAGCTTTGGCGGATATGACACGCCGCTGGCCGAAAGCCATCTATCGGGAGCAACCCAAGATCACGGCGGCATTGGCTGCAGCGGTGTTCGGCACGGCGCAGGCGAGCCCCCAGGAGCCCGTTCGGCTCGTGCTGATCGGTTCGGAATTCGATGTGCGTGTCTGGGAAGCGCTGCTGCATATCCCGATGGGCCGCGCGGTTGGCTATCAGCACATTGCACGTCATCTGGGCCAGCCGACAGCAGCCCGGGCGGTCGGATCAGCCGTCGGGCGCAATCCGATCTCGTTTGTCGTGCCGTGTCATCGGGTGTTGCGCCTCGACGGCAACCTCGGCGGCTATCATTGGGGGCTTACGCGCAAGCGGGCGCTGATAGGTTGGGAGACCGGCCGCACGCGGGCGGCCGGGTAATCATTGCGAGCAGCGCACAGCCCGCCTCAGTCAGCCTCGACGCGGCTCGGCATCTTGGCGAGGGCCGCCACGATGACAGCGAGATCGTCAAGAAACTGCTCGCGTTGCTTGGTCGGCAACGCATCGAGAATGCGGTCATCAACGCGACGCGCCACTGGATCGGCCAATTTCAAATGACGGCGGCCTTCTTCGGTGAGTTTGACCGCGTACGCGCGGGCGTCCTCTTTGGTGCGGCGGCGCTGCAGCAGGCCCTTTTTCAGCATTCTCCGGACAATGTCGGCGAGCGTTGAGCGATCAACGCCCGTGCGCTCGACAAGCCCTGTCTGGCTTATGCCTTCGTTTTGCGACACCGTTAGCAGCACGGCGTATTGCCGGGGCGTCAGGTCATCGCCGCCAATCTCGCCATGAAACACATCGCCAGCGCATTGGCTGGCTCGGTGCAACATGTGCAAGGGCGACCTGACCAAGCGGTCGGTTTTGTCCTCTTTTGCCATCAATCATCAACCTGTGAGATTAGTTTTTGATAGGAACGTCTTTATGGGGACGTCTGGGGGGAAACGCGTGACTTAAGCGACGTGGGCCCGCGCAAATCGCCTGCAGAGATCACCGCTCTACAGACGCAACATGACGGGATTACACGTGGCAGCAGCGAAACTTTCGCTACAAATCAGTAGATACGAGAAAGTGTTATCTCGTCTAGTGAAAATCGCTTATGTTTTGCATGATAAGTGAAAATGTATTGGTCGGCGCGTGCTGGGCTGCAAGAGATCGCACCTCTGCAGTGCAACCGGCGCACAAACAACCGGGACTAGTCGGCCGGACGCTCAGCGTGGCGGCGGATCAGGGGCACTTGTAGCGCGGTGAAAACCAACGTCAGCACCAGCATGCCGGGAAACTTGAAGTTGACCCAGGTCGATTCACTCTGCGTGCGCCACACAATCTCGTTGAGGACCGCCAAGGCCGTGAACAGCCCGATCCACCGTAGCGTCAACTGTCGCCAACCGGTGGCCGTGAGGTGCAAGGCTTCGCCCAGAACAAATTTCAAGAAGTTACGGCCAGATACGAGGCCAAAGCCGAGAACACCGGCAAAGAGCAGGTTCACAATCGTCGGCTTGATTTTAATGAAGCGTGGATCATCGAGCGCCAGGGTCAAGCCGCCGAAGACTGTGACCAGTACGGCCGATACAATCAGCATCGGGCTGACTTTGCCGAGCAGAACTTTGGCAGCAACAACCGACAGCAAGGTTGCACCGACCAGGATCGCGGTTGCTGGCAGCATGCCGACGAAGCGGTAGGCGATAAAGAACACGGCCAGCGGCGCAAGATCGATAATCAACTTGAGGCCGGCTTTTTCCTCGCCGGGCGGTGTCGCCTTGGCCACGTCCTGTGTACCGTCTGCGGGTGCGGATTTGGACTGCGGATGCTCGCCTGCCGGTGTCATGGTTCAGTGCGCCCGTTCGGCGGTGCCGGGCCGGGCCATTGCCGGAGCGGGAATTTGATAGGGCCGCATGGCGCGCGTCTGCCAGACAAAGAAGATGCCCGTGAGCGGCATGACGATAAACAATTTGAAGATCATCCAGACGTCCAGGCCCGATAGCATCGGCTTTTTCAGCAGCCAGAGCCAGGATTGAGGACACTCAATGTTGGCGCTCGCAAAACCGAGCCGAACCGCTTCATTGGCGATAGCCGTTACCAGGAAGAAGAGCGCAGCGTTGCGCGTCAACGCGGCCCATCCCTTCGGTGAATAATGGAATGTTTTGCCGAAGATAAACTCGAAGAAGTATTTCTTACGCATCAAGCCGATGAACAACAGCGCGGCGACCAGCGCGTTGAAGATGGTGACCTTGATCTGCACCCAGGTGGCGTCGCCGGTGTACAGCGTCAACGCGCCAAACGTAATCGAGACGGCACCGGCGACAAAGGGCATGATCGGTGGGCGTTTCAGGACGATCATTGAGGCGACCAGCGCGATTGCCGTGGCGGCGATCAACGACCAGACGCCGGCCTCGACGCCATACATGAAGTTCACGACGAACATCGCGAAAATTGGGCCGATCTCGCTGGTGATATTGAGTGTCTGTTCGGCATTGAACGGATACCAGCGCCGACGCTGTGAGATCGTCTCGATTGCCATGGTTCGATCTTCTCGCCGTCGACACCGAAGCGCTGACTGGCCTAGCCCCCTCGTTCAGTGATGCGCGCATCCCCTCGCTCATCACCATGTGTCAACAGAGTTAACGTTTTCGATACTTCGATAGGTTGGAATATGGTCTAGAGATCCCAGAAGTTCAACAGGCCGCTGTACCAATTTCGGCCATGTCCCGCTGGGGGTCGTTCAGGCACTCGCACATACGCGCTAAATTCAGAGTTCGGTGATCGCGCGAGCGAACTCGTGCGCATTAAAGGACTGCATATCCTCGATACGTTCGCCGATTCCGATAGCCACGACAGGAAGCTTAAACTTGGCCGAAATTGCGACGAGGATACCCCCCCGCGCAGTGCCGTCGAGCTTAGTCATAACAAGACCGGTGACGCCCGCCACTTGCTGGAAAACCTCCACTTGGGTCATGGCGTTCTGGCCCGTGGTCGCGTCCAGAACCAGCAAAACCTGATGTGGCGCTTGAGGATCGACCTTCTTCAGAACCCGGACGACCTTCTCCAGCTCTTCCATTAGTCCCTTTTTGTTCTGCAGACGGCCGGCCGTATCCACCAGCAGGACATCAACGTTTTCGCGCCGCGCTTCGGTCAGCGCATCGAAGGCCAGACCTGCGGCATCTGCGCCCACTTCGCGCGCGATCACCGGAGCGCCGGTCCGCTCACCCCAGACTTTGAGTTGCTCAATGGCGGCTGCCCGAAAGGTATCGCCGGCCGCCAGCATGACGGTTTTGCCTTCGGCTTTGAAGCGTGCGGCGAGCTTGCCGATGGTGGTGGTCTTGCCGGTGCCGTTGACGCCGACGAATAAAATGACCTCGGGCCGATGTGTGCCGTCAACCACCAGCGGCAAGGCCACCGGTACCAGCACGCGTTCGACTTCATCGGCGAGAACCTGACGCACTTCTTCCGGTGCGATGGATTTGTCGTAGCGCGTTTTGCGCAAGGTTGCGGTGATGCGTTCGGTGGTTTCGAGGCCCAGATCGGCTTGGATCAGCAGGTCCTCGAGGTCTTCCAGCGTGTCGTTGTCGAGCTTGCGTTTGGTGAAGACGCTGGTGATGCCGTCTGAGAGCTTGGCGCTGGTCTTGGCGAGGCCAGACTTCAGCCGCTGAAACCAGCCGCCTTTGCCGGACGTTGGTGAGTCCACCGTCTCATCAGTATTCATCGCTGCTGGCGCGACATCGGTTTGATCAACCGGTGTTGGCATCAGAGCCGCATCGGATGGCTCCTGAGCGGCACCCTCGGTCTTGCCACCACCAAACAACCGTCCGAACAGGCCCTTTTTCTTTTCCGGCTCCTGGCTCACTGAAGGACCTCACCTGCAAGCTGCGTTGCGTCCGCGCCCGTGATCCGGACGCGCTGTAAATGTCCTGGCAGTGGCCGGTCGATGCGCACTTCCGCAAAACCGGGCGTGCGGCCGATCCCGTCGCGTTCGACCAGCACTTCGGCATCGCCGCCGACTTGCAGCGCCAGTCTCGCGGCGAGTGCTGCCTGTCCTTTGGCCCGCAAGCGTTCTGCGCGCACTTTGATCGTGCCGCCGGGCACGGGCGGCATGCGGGCGGCCGGCGTGCCTTGGCGGGCGGAGTAGGGGAACACGTGCAGGTACGTCAGACCGCAGTCGTCAACGATGGCGAGCGACTGCTGAAACATGGCTTCGGTTTCAGTCGGGAAGCCGGCGATCAGGTCAGCACCGAACTGGATGCCGGGACGCAGTCGGCGTGCCTCGTCGGTGAAGCGGATCGCGTCGGCGCGCAGATGACGCCGCTTCATGCGCTTGAGGATCATATCGTCGCCGGCCTGCAGGGAGAGGTGCAAATGCGGCATGAGCCGCGGCTCATCTGCCAAGGCGGCGAGGAGGTCAGGATCGGCTTCGGTTTGATCGATGGATGACAATCGAAGCCGCGCCAGCTCCGGCACGTGCTTCAGGATCTGCCGCACCAGCTTGCCGAGCGTCATCGCGCCGGGCAGGTCGGGGCCATAGGATGTGATGTCGACGCCGGTCAGGACCGCTTCATGCGCACCGGCTTCGACGGCGCGGCGGACTGCTGCAACGACTTCGCCGGCGGGCACTGACCGCGAAGGCCCGCGCCCAAAGGGAATAATGCAAAACGTGCAGCGGTGATCGCAGCCGTTTTGCACCTGCACATAGGCCCGAGTGCGCGCGCCGAAGCCGTCGATCAGGTGGCCTGCTGTTTCGCGCACGCTCATGATGTCGTCGACCTGGACACGCAGGCTGCCGGCGAGGGACAAGCCCGTGAACGTTGCCGCCCGCAGCTTTTCTGCGTTGCCGATTACGTGATCGACTTCGGTCATGGCGGCAAAGGTTTCTGGCTCGATCTGGGCTGCGCAGCCGGTCACGATGACCCGCGTGCTGGGGTGCTCGCGCTTGAGTTTGCGGATCGTCCGGCGGGCGGTGCGGACCGCTTCCGCGGTGACCGCGCAGGTATTCACGACGACGCAGTTGCCCAAGCCTGCCGTCGCTGCATGCTGCGCGATGACATCGCTCTCGTGCGCGTTGAGCCGGCAGCCGAGCGTGATCACCCGCGGCTGTTCCAGGACAGTGTTATTCGATAGGGTCCTCATGCGGCCCCTCGTAGCGGGTCCGTTCAGAACTGGCTAGTGCAGCCCTATTTCTTGCTCTTCACAACCGTTTGCCCGGTAATTTTTTTAGGAGTTTGCAATGACCGCGTCCGAGACCCTCGATCAGCCCGTCCGCGAGCCCGCCGCGCTCCAAACGCAGTTGTTCCGCTCCACTCTCGCGGCGGCCGTTCTCTGTGCCGGATGGTTCGCCATGACCGCGCCTGCGGCCGCTCAGGCCGCCTGCCTCAATATGATGACTGGCAAGGGGCGCAGCAGCACGGTTCTTGGGAGCGCCGACTACACCCAATACAACGGGCGAGTGCCGCGCGATTTGGCCCGCAAGCGCGCCATCGAGGATTGGCAGGCCAAGACCTCGCTGCGCTGCCCGCGGCTGAGCCCATCGTGGCTGCGCGCGAGCATCAAGACGATGCAATGCGAGGGTTCGGTCGGGCATACAGACTGCACCGCCCGCGCGCGGCCTGCACGGCGGTTGCTCGGGCGGTGACGCGCCGCGCTTGCGAACAGCGATCTCTGCTTACTTCGTTTCGGTCTGGAAGATCTTCTGAGCGATCTGCCAGCGGCCATCGATTTTGAGCAGCGACAGCTGATCAGTGAAGAAGCGTGGCGGGATGGCGCACTTGAGTTTCACGAACGCCATCGTCGGACCGGCGATATCGATCTGGAGGACTTCATCGTGCCGGGTCAGCCCGTTGGCTTTCGGTGACGGCCGTTTGCGCACGGCATCCAGCCAGACGTCGCGCGGGGTGACTTGCAATTGGCCCTCATGTGCCTGCGCGAGCGCGCTGGTCGGATGAAACACGGTTGCGATTTTGGTTGCGTCGCCCTCATACAACCCGTCGAGGTAGGTCTGCACGACCGCTTCGACGGCCGTCCTGTCTGCTGCGTGTGACATGAGCTCAACTCCAGGGGTGCGCCAGATTTGTTGTCAGCATAGCGCGGGCCGAGGTGGCTGTCCCGCTACTTTGCGGATGGCGGCGAGGGCATCAAGGTGCGGTGCATGAGCAGCACGGGTGCGAGCCCCGCAAGGACGATGGCGAGGGCACCGAGGCCGGCGGCTTCGAATTGCTCAAGAGCGGCTGCGGCATAGACTTGTGTCGAGAGCGTTTCGAAGTTGAAGGGACGCAACAGCAGCGTCGCGGGCAGTTCTTTCAGGCAATCGACAAACACGACGATAGCGGCGGCCCCGATGGCTGGCTTCAGGAGCGGCAGGTGGACGCGGCGCACCGTGCGCAGCGCATCGAAGCCCAGGGTGCGCGAGGCTGCATCAAGGTTCGGCGACAGGCGTGCCCATCCGGCGTCGATCGCACCGAGGGCTGCAGCCAACGTGCGGATGACATAGGCGAGCAGCAGGATCACCATGCTGCCGGAGATGAGCAGCCCGGTCGAATAGCCAGTGGCGTGCCTGACAATCGCATCAAACGCATTGTCAAATGCTGCAAGCGGGATCAGCAGGCCGAGGGCGAGCACGGTGCCCGGGAGTGCATAGCCGACCGCGATCACGCTTTGCGCGACCGAGACCAGGCGGGTTGGCTGGAAGCGGCGCGCATAGGCAAGGACCAGGGCGATGACTACCGTCAGCAGTGCGGCGACGCCGGCGAGCAGCAGAGAGTGCAGGACGGCTTTCCAAAACGCACCCGTCAACGCCACATCCAGATGGCCGAGCGCGTGGCGTGCCAGCAGCAGGACGGGCACGCCGAAACCGAGCAGCACCGGCAGGCTGCAGCCGAGCAACGCGAGTGCGGCCGGCAGTCCAGTCAGTTCGGTAACCGGCAACGGTCTGAGCCGTGTGGAGGCGGCGTGAAACGACTGACGCTGACGGCCGAGCCGTTCGAGCATCACGAGGGCCAACACGACCACTAACGCGCCGAGCGCCATCTGGGCCGCGCCGCCGAGGGAGCCGCGCTGAAGCCAGGTAGCATATATGGCCACTGTCAGCGTTTCAACGCCGAGGTACTGCATGGCCCCGAAGTCGCCGAGCACTTCCATCATGGCGAGGGCAGCGCCAGCGGCGAGTGCGGGGCGTGCCAGGGGGAGGGCGACACGCAGCATGGCAGCGATGGGTCCGCAGCCGAGCGTGCGGGCGACTTCGATGATGGCGGCTGACTGCTGCAGTAGGCTCGCCCGGGCGGCGAGGTAGACATACGGATAGAGCACTGACGAAGCGATCAAGATCGCGCCGAACGTCGAGCGCAGATCGGGCAGGAAACTGTCGCGGGGCGAGCGCCAGCCGAACACAGAGGCAAAGGCGTTTTGTACAGCGCCGGTCGGGGCCAAGACTTCGACCCAGGCGTATGCTGCAATGTAGGCGGGGATGGCCAGCGGCAATATCAGGGCGCGTTCGACAAGAGCACGGCCCGGGAAAGTATACAGGGTCACTGCCCACGCGGTGAGTGTGCCAACGATCAATGTCAGCGCACCAGTTCCAGCGAGGACGGCAGCTGTGGTGCCGAGGACGCGCGGCAAGATCGTTGCGGCGAGATGGGTTACGGCACCGGTGGGTGCGGTGATGGCCAGGACAACGATTGCAGCGATGGGCAGCAGCAAAGCGGCAACTAAGACGGCGAGGCCGATTTTTGCGGCTTTGGCCAAACGCGTGGCACGTGCAATCGCCTGATGGCGCTCGGTCGCGGTTTTTGTGACAAGTGTCGAGGGCATTCAGGTCGACGGTCTCTGCGGTGAAGGGGCGTGCCGTTCTGCGGGCTCGTAGCATGTCTGAATAGAATTGGGGACAGCGCTGCTGCGGGACAATTGTAGCGCGTTCCACCACCGGCGCTGATTGCAGTGGCGCTGATTGCAGTGGACAGCGCCTGCCTGAACGATCAATCTTGTGGGCGGGGTGAGCGCTGGCGGCGGCGCTCGGACAGAATTGGCAGCCGGGAGGGGACTGCGTGCAGGGACACTCAACGGGGCCAGCCTCGGCGGCGGCGCTCGGTCAAGTGCTGGGCCAAGTTGTGGGCCAACAGCCGGGGGCGGACGTTTCAGGTCCGGCCATTTCAGTGAACGATCTGTCGCTCACGTACGCCACGGGCGGCGGCGGGGTGCTGGCACTCGACCGCATCGGGTTCGATATCGCGGATGGTGAATTTGTGGCCATCGTTGGCCCGTCCGGCTGCGGAAAATCGACTTTGCTCAAGATCCTCGCTGGCCTGCTGCCGCCAAGTGCGGGACACGCGTCGTTGCGTGGCTCGCCGATCATCGGTCCGCGGCGGGATATCGGGGTGGTGTTTCAGTCGCCGGTGCTGTTTCCCTGGCGCGATGTGCTGGCCAACGTGATGCTGCCGGCCGATGTCCAGCGCCTCGACAAGGCCACCATGCGGCAACGCGCGCTCGATCTGGTGAAGCTGGTGGGCCTGACCGGGTTTGAGCATCGCTACCCGCGCGAGCTGTCGGGCGGCATGCAGCAACGCGTCGGCATCATCCGCGCGCTGATCCACGATCCGGCAATGCTGCTGATGGACGAACCCTTCGGCGCGCTTGATGCCATGACGCGAGAAAACATGAACGTGGAACTCCAGCGGATCTGGATGGAGCGGAAGAAAACCGTGCTCTTCATCACGCATTCTACGTCCGAAGCGGTGTTCCTCGCCGACCGCGTGATTGCCATGACGCCGCGCCCGGGCCGCATCGCGGATGCGTTTGATGTGGAGCTGCCGCGTCCCCGGCCGCTCGAAGTGATGAACACCGAAGCGTTCGGGGCCTATGTGAAGCGCGTGCGTGTGGCGCTCAATTCCGGTGGAGGCCTCGACTGATGGCTGGTTGGGGTCCGTTCTTTCTGCGTCTGCTGTTGATTGCCGGCGTGCTTGGCGTCTGGGAGGCGGGTGTCCGGTTTTTCGGCATTCGCATGTTCATTTTGCCGCCGCCGAGCCAGGTCTTCCTCGCGCTGTACAATGGGTTTGCGACGAACCTTTATCCCGAGCACATGGCGGTCACGCTCGTTGAGACGCTGTTGGGGTTTATGCTGGGCACCGCGCTAGCGTTTGTGCTGGGCACGTGCGTGGCGCTCTCGCGGCGGGTTGAGTACTTTCTCTACCCCTTCATCGTGATGTTCCAAGCCATGCCGAAGGTGGCATTGGCCCCGCTGATCATCGTCTGGTTCGGGCTGGGGTTGACGTCGAAGGTCATCAATGCGGCGCTGGTGGCGTTCTTTCCGCTGATGGTCAACACCATCGTCGGGCTGCGCTCGGCGGAAGAAGACCGGATCAACCTGATGCGGTCGCTGGCGGCATCCAAGTGGCAGATCTTCTGGATGCTGCGGCTGCCGAATGCGCTGCCGTACATTTTTGCTGGCCTAGAGATTGCGATGATCTTCGCGCTGATCGGGGCCATCGTCGCCGAGTTCATCGGGGCCGAAAAAGGCCTCGGCATGCTGATCCAGAGTATGAACATCAACGTCGATGTGGCCGGTCAATTCTCGATCTTGTTGATCTTGTCAGCCATCGGTTTGGTCTTGAACGGTGTTGTTTCGTATGTGCGCCGCCGCTTGTTGTTCTGGGACCCTGCATCACGAACCGAAGCTGGGTCTCTCGCAGAGGAGAAGAAGCCGTCATGAAACGTATCATTGCTGTTATGGGGTTAAGCCTCGCCGGCGCTGCTGGCTTGGCTGATCGTGCTGCGGCACAAGTGGAGACGGTCAAAGTTGGCTGGTGCTCGCGCACCATCTCATCGGCGGCGGCACCGTTTGCGGTCGCAACCAAAATGGGTTGGTTTGAAAAGGCCGGCATCAAGATCGAGCCGGTGCCGTTGCCGGGCTCGGGCGACTGCACCAAGCTGGTGGCAACGGGAGAGATCCCGTTCGCATTGCCGAGCGCTGAGCCGGTGCTGGTGATCCGTCCGCAGGGTGCGGACGTGAAGTTCTTCTACACCGCCTATCAGGGCAACATTTACGGCTTTGCCGTGCCTGCCGATAGCCCGATCAAAACGGTTGCAGACCTTAAGGGCAAGAAGATTGGTGTGATCGGCATGGGCTCAGCTGGCGCCATCGTCGCGCGTGCGCTGGTGGCTGATGCGGGCATGGATCCGGTGAAAGACGTGTCGATTGTGGTGGCTGGCGAGGGCGGGCAGACGGCCGCGCTGCTGTCATCCAACCAAGTGGATGCGCTGTCGCAGTTCGATACGCAGTACGCCCTGGTCGAGAATGCCGGCGTCAAACTCCGGTTGTTCGACCATCCAGAGCTCAGCCGGTTCCCGTCCAATGGCTTTATTGCGCTGGGTGATACCTTGAAGGCCAAGCGCAAGCAGGCGGTCGCATTGGCCAAGGGCTATGCCATGGGAACCGCTTTTGCGATGGCCAACCCGGAGGCGGCCATCCGCATGCTCTGGGAGGTGTTCCCGCAGACGCGCGCCACCGGCAAGGACGAAGCGACCGCGTTGCGCGACGACATCGCGACACTGAACGCGCGCGCCAAGAGCTGGGCTTTTGAGAAGGTCGGTGCCAAGCGCTGGGGTGACAATGTCACCGAGAACTACGCGACCTATATCGACTGGCTGCTCAAGAACGGTGTCATCAAACAGAAGATCCCGGTGGGTGACATGGTCGTCAACGACTTGCTCGATGAGATCAATACGTTCGATACCGCCGCGATCATCGCCGAGGCCAAGGCCTACAAAGCCAAATAAGTGCCGGCGATCATCCCGCCTTGGTCTTTTTCTTGACCTTGGCCGGGGTGGCAACGGGCTCGGGCGGCGGGGGCTGGATGACTTGGGCCTGACAGCTGTCCTTGCTGCGGGCCCAGGCAATGACGTCGGTGCGCATGGCGTCCGCCATGTCGCGCTTCATTTTGATGTTCTGCATCTCGACGCGGGTGTTGGTGTCGCCCCCCTCGGGGGTCAAGGCGATGCGGAAGGTCCGTGGGCCCCACGGGTGTTTTTGGGTCAGGTCGCGCTCATGCAACACGATCTCGGCCTGGCCACCGGTGGTTGGCGAGGCGGCGTCGGCGTGGAAAATGTGGGTGGCCTTGAAGGGGCCTTTGGGGCCCATCCAGCAGACTAAAGCCTTCTGGGCGATGGCGGCATAAACCACCGTCGGGGCGTTGTCGGCCAAAGTGCCGTCAGGCGCTGGGAGGGCACCGAGGGTGGGCAACGTGCCGATGGAAATGGGGCCCGGCAGCACAGCGGTGCAACCTGACAGTGCCAGCAACGCCAAGGCGCTGATACGCAATGGCGTGGGCAAGCGGGCGGGCCGACGGGATAGAATCCGGGTTCGTCTCATGGGTCTCAATGGCCCCATGTGAGCCTAGGTGTCGATGCGGCGCGCGGTATCAGACGTGGAAAACGCCGCGCAATTGCAACCACAAGACGTTGATCGCGGTCAACTCAACCGTAGGCAACGCCATTGCGCTCGATCTTGTTGTGCAAAGCGCGGGCAGCGCCACGGGCCTCGTCGGCCTCCAGCGCATTCAGGGCTTCACGGGCGGTTTGCTGGGCGATCAAGGCCGTTTCCAGCTGTGACTTGAGATCGCCCACGGACACCAAGAGCTTGTCGCGGCGCAGTGAAGCCGCCTTGGCGAAGGTGGAATAAGAGAAATGAGTGCTATCTTTTACGCCAGTGCGCTCTTCTTCAGCAAGAATCTGGCGGTCCAGATCGGCTGCCATGGTCTCAAAATCGCGCACCATGCCTTTCAGGTCATCGGCTTTCCGAGACCGTTCGGCCAGTTCAAACCGCTTGGCGCGGACTGCAATCTCCCAGGACTTCATGACGCGATACCCCTGCAACTCAACTAACGGCTTCTGTAGGTCTATCAACTTCCATGCCAATCTCAGGTCGACCCCTCACGGATGGTCCAATCCCGGGTGGCTGTGCGCCCGTCCCCGAGATGTGTTTGTGCTCACTGCGTTCGATGGCTCGAGCCGAAAACGTTCGACCTTGCCCTCAACCGCGACACTCAAACCCTGTGCCAGCCTGTCTTTTGACCGGCTGTTGAGTATAACATCTGACATTAATCATTTAAGTTGCGGTAAAGCAACGCCCCCATGCTGAAATGCAGGGACGGTCGCCTGGAGCGGTTTGGGCGGAATTTGGGGCTTCCTTCGAGAGTCGCAAATCAGTTACGCATCTGAACAGCGCTAAACGGTGCTCAAGCGCGACCAGTTTCAATGTTCCCCGCTCGTGGTGGCTTTCTTGGCTGCAAACCCTCCGGTTTGTGGGCTTTTGCGACTCCGCCGTCGGGCTCAGCTGTCTGCGTTTTCCGCTGCGATCCTGATGCAGACGATGCGGCTGCCGTTGATTGTCTCAAAGTGAGTCTTCTGTGCCACGCCCGATTGTGTCGTTTTCGAGGTTGGGACAATAAAAAATTAGGGTTTGTTAACTTCTGGAGATTAACCTCTCCAAATCAAGACAAGTAGTCTTTGTGGCGTTCTCGATGCGGACCGGAGCAGGCAGCCTGTCATCAGGCAGGGGACGAGAGGAAAGACATGCGGGTTCTTCTAATTGAAGATGACAGTGCGACCGCACAAAGCATCGAATTGATGCTTCAGTCGGAAGGCTTCAACATCTACACGACCGACCTCGGCGAAGAGGGTGTGGATCTTGGCAAGCTCTACGACTACGATATCATTTTGCTTGATATCAACTTGCCGGATATGAGCGGCTACGAAGTTCTGAAGACCTTGCGTGTCAGCAAGGTTCAGACGCCGATCCTTATTCTCTCCGGCCTCGTTGGTATCGAAGACAAGGTGCGTGGTCTCGGCTTCGGTGCTGACGACTACATGACCAAGCCGTTCCATAAGGACGAGCTGGTGGCCCGCATTCACGCCATCGTGCGACGCTCGAAGGGCCACGCCCAATCGATCATCGAAACCGGTGACCTCAAGGTTAATCTGGATACCAAGACCGTCGAAGTTCACGCACAGCGCGTGCATCTGACCGGCAAGGAATATCAGATGCTGGAGCTGCTCTCGCTCCGCAAGGGCACGACGCTCACCAAGGAAATGTTCCTCAACCACCTGTATGGCGGGATGGATGAGCCGGAACTGAAAATCATCGACGTGTTTATCTGCAAGCTGCGCAAAAAGCTGCAGTTGGCGACCGGCGGCAAGCATTACATCGAGACCGTCTGGGGTCGGGGCTACGTGCTGCGCGATCCGGGCGATCAAGGGAATGTGGCGGCCTGAGGCGGCTATTGCCTTAGGGCTTCGTGCCGCTGGAAATCGGGGGTCCTTCGTGGCCCCTTTTTTCGTTTTGCGCTCCTGGACTGAAGCCGCCGATGTCAAAGTCGCCAAGACGTGCAAACGCTTTGAGCCGGATAACTGCAAGACGAGGCACGCCGTGTGCGCATGGGTGGGACCGCTTTTGAGCGCGTGTCCGATGAGATTGGCAGGGCACGTTGCTGGGATGAGTCCCTGTCTCTCATCCGTTTCTTTTGCGGCCGCCATAAGCAACCATAACGGCAAATGCCTGCCGGTGCTTTCGGTCCACGTCGGCGAACCCTCGGATGGCTTCTTCCGTCTCGCCGATTTTCTCGAGGACGTACTGTTCGTGGATAATGCCGTGGCGCGGCTCATAGTCCGCGCTTTCTCTCATTCTCTTGAGAGTTGGAAATAGCACAGCAAAAGTCTTGATGTCCTCGGGAAATCCATAAGTGTCGTCGGCTGCAAAATTGCAGGCCGTTCGGATATCAGCGTGCTGGACCGTTCTGTAGATTTGCGACCAAGCGCGGCCCAGGTCGGTGCCTGATGGATCGTTCGCCAGCAGATCAGCACACTGACAGACAATGAAGTGGAAAGCCGCGTAGTAGGCAGTGCTCAACGCCCGTCTGAAGTCACTTTGGCTGGCTGAGCCGGAATTGCTCGCGCAAGCCATTTTCAGGGCGCTATCGAGAAGCTCAGCATGCACGCCGGATGCCCTCGATCTTCTGGTCGGCGGCATAATAGTGCTCAACAAACGGCATGCGATAGTCGCCGCTTTTAACAAGCTGGGTGCGAAGATCGGTTAATAACGCGAGTGTCTGCTTGGGACTGATCGGGAGGCCCGCTGTTCGGTAGCAGATACCGACCGATATCCCGACACTGTTATCGTCGTCATCGATCACAGCGATCTTGCAGGGCTCCACGTCATAGTCGCGCAAATGTTTGCGCACGACGCTTTCGACCAGCTTTTTGGTCGCATTGGATATCGCATAAGGGTCATTCGGCATCATAAAACCGTCCTCGACCCGTGCGTCTTTGAGCGCACGTCTCATCGGCTATTATGCTCTACATTGCACCAAGCGCGAAGGCTTACTTCTGCGCTGCCACAGTTTTGCTAAGCATATCACCCGCAAGGATCGAGTGGTAGCCTGTTCGCTGACGGTGTGCGGTTGCGGTCACCCCGTCCCGGTTTTGCGGGGTGGGGCGTTCTGGGTCTCGGCTTCGCTGACAGCGGCTGCTGCCGCGGCGCGGGCCTCGGCGCGGAGCGCTGCTTCGCGGCGTGCGATATAGGTTGCCGACGCGATGATCACGAAGGCACCAACCCAGGTCCAGCGATCAACGGTTTCGCTGAAAAAGATCCAGGCGACGAGCGCGGCGAACGGCAACTTGACGAACTCAAAAGTGAGTGCGAGCGAGGCGTCCATCATCGAAAAGCCGCGCACTAAGGTGACGTGGCCGACGGTCGCGAACAGGCCCATTCCTAGCAACAGTGGCGCCAGCGAAAGCGGTGGCCAGCCCCACACGAACAGCGCAGGCACCAGTGACAGCGGCGTCAGGATGACGTGCGTCAGGAACACGATTTTGTTGGGATCGTCGCGGGCGGTGAGCTGCTTGACCAGGATGGCTGAGAAGCCGGCGAAGACGCTGGACAGCAATGCAGCCGCGTGGCCGAAGGAGACTTCGGAATAACCGGGTCGCAGAATGATCAGCGCGCCGATGAAGCCGACGGCGAGCGCCGTCCAACGGCGCGCGCGGACCTTTTCGCCGAGGAAGATGATGGCACCCAGCGTGCCGAACAACGGTGTGAGATAAGTGATCGCGGTCACCTCGCCGATGGAAACGCGGGAGAGCGCATAAAACCAGAACAGCATCGAGATGAGGCCAACGACACAGCGCCAGCCGTAGGTTTTCAGCTGTCCGGTTTCGAACAAGGCGGCGCCGCGGTAGTAGAGCAGCGGTGAAAACACGACGACGGCAAACAGATTACGGAAGAACACGACTTGGAAGGGGTGCATGCCCTCCATGGTCAGCGCCTTGGCGCAGACCGTGAGGCCCGTCAGTGTGAGCATCGAGAACGTCACCCAGCACGCGCCGGCGACGGGATCGTTGCGGTTAAGGACTGAGAACGCAGTGGTCTTTGCGACAGGCATGAGGGGCTGGCCTGAAAAAAAGGCCGCTCGATACGCGCGGACACGACAGTGAGGGGAGGCGATGTGCAGGAACGCACGCGCCATCATTCGGACTTTCCGCTGCTTGCTGCAAGGCTGCAAACCCAATTGCCGCGGCGGCCGGTGCATAACGGGCATGCGCGGGCGGGGCGTGCGCGGCTGGCTGTTGCAGCCTGTTTGCAATCATGCTGCGGTGGCGAGCACCCTCTTTCAGAGACCAAACAATCGTGGTTCGCTTACCGCCAGGCTGGGGCCGAATCGGACTGGCTGGCGAGGATCACGGTATGACAACGATGGC
Source organism: Hyphomicrobiaceae bacterium (assembly GCA_031379035.1). GTDB lineage: Bacteria > Pseudomonadota > Alphaproteobacteria > Rhizobiales > Hyphomicrobiaceae > JABFRJ01. The sequence continues at coordinate 20,076 of JANNEU010000072.1, forward strand.
CAAGACGACGACGGGTAACACTTCTGGATCACGCGCCGGTGCGGTGGGCCGCGCCGAAGCGTATCTCGACGAAGGCCGCTTTGAGACGGACCTCGCGCGTCGGGTGGCGATCCGCACCGAGAGCCAGGCGCTGCCAGCGAGCCGGGGCGAATTGGATCGCTACGTGTCGGCTGAGATGATCCCCAGTTTCGAAAAGCTCGGCTTCACCTGCCGCACGTTTGACAATCCCGTGGCGGGGCAAGGGCCGGTGCTGCTGGCGACGCGCATGGAAGATCCGAAACTCCCAACCGTGCTCGGCTACGGCCATGGCGATGTCATCCGCGGGCAGGATGCGCAGTGGACCAAAGGCCAAGGGCCGTGGACGCTCGCACGCGATGGCAACCGGCTCTATGGGCGCGGCACCGCCGACAACAAATGCCAGCACACCATCAACATGGCCGCGATGGCGGCGGTGATGGCCGAGCGCGGCGGCTCGCTGGGCTTCAACGCCAAGTACATCATCGAGATGTCAGAAGAGACCGGTTCTGCTGGTTTGGATGCGGTGGTGCTGGCCAACAAAGAGGCGTTCGGTGCGACGGTACTGATTGCGTCGGATGGCCCGCGTGCGACGGCGGAGCGGCCGACACTTGTGTTGGGCAATCGCGGCGCGCTGACGTTTGATCTGGTGTGCAAGCTGCGCGAGGGTGGGCATCACTCGGGCAACTGGGGTGGGTTGCTGGCCGATCCGACGGTGATCCTGGCGCATGCGATTGCGACGTTTGTCGGCCCGCGCGGTGGGTTGCGCTTGAAGGCGTGGCTGCCGCCGCCGATTGCGCCACACATCAAGGCTGTGCTGCGCGACGTGGTGATTGACGGCGGTGACAAAGCGCCGCCGATTGATGCGGGCTGGGGCGAGCCGGGGTTGACCGGGCCGGAGAAGGTCTACGCCTGGAACAGCTTTGCCGTACTGGCCATGACGTCGGGCAATCCCGATGCGCCGGTGAATGCCATTGCGCCGTATGCACGCGCGCGGTGCCAGCTGCGCTATGTGGTCGGCACTAAAGTGGATGAGGTGCTGCCCGCGCTACGCCGGCATCTGGACACGCAGAATTTCAAAATGGTCGAGGTCGTCGCTGTGCCGGAGGCTGGCAAGTTTGAAGCGACGCGCACCGATCCGGATCATCCCTGGGCGCAGTGGGCTGTGAAATCGTTCACGGAGACGACGGGCGCGAAGCCGGCAGTGATCCCGTCATCGGGTGGCGGCGTGCCCAACCACGTGTTCCAAAGCGGCCTCGGCATGCCGACGCTGTGGGTGCCGCATTCGTATCCGGGCTGCTCGCAGCACGCGCCGGATGAGCATATTCTGCTGCCCGTCGCGAAGAGCGCGCTGCGTCTGATGGCGGGGCTGTATTGGGATTTGGGCGAAGGTGGGACGCCAGGGTGATAGGGTGGGCGCTTGCTCGATGCCCGCTTCTCACGTGAGGCAATCGGAGGAAAAGCTGCCATGTTCGTCTGCGCGCGCATCAAGTTCGCGGGCGACGCGATTGCCCCCGTAGCCGAAGTGGCTGCTACCTAAAGTTCCCTTCTCCGGTTTCCCGGAATGCGGCGACCGCGTTCCGCGGGCGACGCATATCCGGGATCTTCCCCCGGCGAATTTGTGCGCTAATCTCGCCGCATGCAGACGCACAGCGAGAAGACCTTCTACGTTTATATGACCGCGAGCAAGCCGCGCGGCGTGATCTATACTGGCATGACCAGCGACCTGTCCGGTCGCGTCTGGGAACATCGCACACGGGTGCTCGATGGTTTTACGAAGCGCTATTGGGTTGATCGCCTCGTGTATTTTAAGCCGCACGATGATGTCGAAGTTGCCCAACGACGCGAATGGCTTTTGAAGCGCTGGCGGCGTGATTGGAAAATTGAACTGATCGAGAAAAACAATCCGACTTGGGCTGATCTTTATCAAGATGCTTTGCGTCTCGACGGGTTTGAGCCGTAGGCACAGTTGGTGCTTCACGTTCGGCTGGCGAAGATCCCGGATATTTGGTCAGCGCTGAAACGCGCAGCCCAAATTCCGGGAAACCAAATAGGACGGGTGTCTCCTTCTGGTTCTGGCCCATAACGTCGTTTGTGCTCTTTTTAGCTCTTCCGACGCGGACAGCGTGCCAGCGGACAAGCTTGGCCGCCGCCTCTCACCTTAACCTTCTCTCTGTTGAAGATCCGGGAGAGGGGATTGCCACGCCTAATTCGCCCTGAGCATTCGACTTTGACGCGCGCCGCACCACACTGGCACCCGCCCCCAAATCCCCCTATATCTCCTCACATGGCTCACTCCCTCCCCTTTCGCAAGATGAACGGTCTCGGCAACGAGATCGTGGTCGTTGACCTACGCACGTCGGAGCGCGTGCTGACGAACGCGGAGGCGGCGCATATCGCTCTGCAGCCTCGCGCGCATTTCGATCAGATGATGGTGCTGCATCGCCCACGCACGGCGGGCACGGAAGCCTATGTGCGGATCTACAATACGGACGGGTCGGCAGCGGAAGCGTGCGGTAACGGCACGCGCTGCATCGGCTGGCTGATCAGCCAAGAGACCGGCAAGTCGTCGCTGACGTTCGAGACGGTGGCGGGCGTGTTGCCGGTGATGGTGGATGGCATCGCGCGTATCACCGTTGACATGGGCACGCCGCGCTTTGGCTGGGCGGACATTCCGCTGGTCGAAGCGTTCCACGATACGCGCACCATCGAACTTCAAGTGGGGCCCATTGATGCACCGCTGATCCACACGCCGTCGGTGGTCAATGTTGGCAATCCGCACGCGATCTTCTGGGTGGAGCGGCACGATGTGATCGATCTCGGCAAGATCGGGCCGATGCTGGAGCATCACCGGCTGTTTCCGGAGCGGGCCAACATCTCGTTGGCGATCGTTGCGAGCCGCACCGAAATCAAACTGAAAGTGTGGGAGCGCGGCGCGGGACTGACGCGGGCCTGCGGCACGGCTGCGTGTGCGGCGGCTGTCTGCGCGGCACGCAAGGGACTGACCGAGCGGACGGTGACAGTGCATCTGCCCGGCGGGCCGCTGCGCATCGAGTGGACACCTGAAGATCGCATTCTGATGACCGGCCCGGCGGAAGATGAGTATGCAGGCGAAGTCACGCTTTGACGTGAGCGGCCGAGACGAAACGGCGTCGAAAACCGAGGCCGCTCTAACTACTGCCGAAGCGCTTGCGCAGCATGCACGCCGCGTTCGGTGAGCCAGCCGAGGGCGAGCCCGATAATGCCGGCGATGGCGGCGTCGATGAACCACGTTATGAAACCTGCGATGGCAGGCACGAGCGCACCGGCACCCTGAGCAAACCCATGCGTGGCGTTGGATACGGCACCGAGGCCGAACTCGGACAGGCCATGCAACACGATGCCGCCGCCGACCCACAGCATCGCCAGCATGCCGATAAACGAAAGAATGGCCAGCAGCGACGGCATGGCACCGACGAGCCAGCGGCCGAACGAGCGAACCACCTGCGTCTTCGCTTTCTGCGCGAGGAACAGCCCGAAGTCGTCGGCCTTCACAATGAGCGCGACGGCACCATAGACCAGCACCGTGATCAGGATGCCGACGGATGCTAACACCAAGGCTTTGGTGACGAAGTTGCTGGCGGTGACGGAGGCCAAACTGATCGCCATGATCTCGGCAGAGAGAATGAAATCCGTGCGGATGGCACCGCTGACCTTCTTGTCTTCTATCGCGCGGGCATCGCCTGCGGGCACTGTCACGGCAGCAACGACCTCGGGCTCGGCGGGCGCAATAAGCTCGTGCACCTTCTCGTAGCCTTCCAGGCAGAGGTAAAGCCCGCCGATCATCAGCAGCGGCGTGATGGCCCACGGCGCGAACGTGCTCAACGCGAGTGCGGCGGGCAGCAAGTACAGCAGCTTGTTCTTGATCGAACCCCAGGCGATGCGTGCGACAATGGGCAACTCGCGCTTGGCCGCTAAGCCATCGACGTAGCGCGGCGTCACGGCGGCGTCGTCAATGACAATGCCGGCCGCGCTCTTGCCGGCCGTCATGGTCTGTGCGGCGACGTCGTCAAGCGAGACCGCTGCGGTCTTGGCAATCACGGCGATATCATCGAGCAGCGCGAATAAGCCGGAAGACATGAGCGTCAACCCTCGCCGTTGATCTTGGCGCGCAGCGGGCTGGCGGCGTAGACGCCGAGAATGCGGAGCTCGCTGGAGAAGTATTTCAATTCCTCCAGCGCGCGCGCGACGGCGGGATCGGACGGGTGGCCTTCGATGTCGGCCAGGAACATCGTCGCGTTGAAACTGCCGCCGATCATGTAGCTTTCAAGCTTGGTCATGTTGACGCCGTTGGTCGCGAACCCACCCGTGGCCTTGTAGAGCGCGGCTGGAATGTTGCGTACGTGGAAGACAAAGGTCGTCAGCGTGTGTGGTGTGCCGTGGGCGGCATAGGTCGGGTTTTTCGACAGCACGACAAAGCGCGTGGTGTTGTGCTTCTCGTCCTCCACGTCCTCGGCCAGAATTTCGAGGCCATAGACTTCGGCGGCGAGGCGCGGCGCAAAGGCAGCCTTGGTCGGGTCGTTCCATTCAGCAACCTGACGTGCTGCACCGGCCGTGTCTCCGGCGACGTGGGGGCGGACACCCAGTTTGCGGATGATCTTGCGGCATTGGCCGATGGCGTGGACGTGGCTGTAGACATCGCGGATGGCTTTGAGCTTGGCACCGCGAATAGCCATCAACTGAAAACGGATTGGCAGAAAGTGCTCGCCGATGATGTGCAGGCCAGACGCCGGCAGCATGTGATGAATGTCGGCGACGCGACCGGCGATTGTGTTTTCGATGGGGATCATGGCGAGTTCCGCCTCACCCGTCTTCACCGCCGCCAACGCATCTTCGAACGCCGCGCACGGCATCGGCGTCATGGCCGGAAACACTTCGCTACAGGCGATGTGGCTGTTGGCACCGGGCTCACCCTGATAGGCGATGCGGCCGGCGGATTTGGTGGGACGGGACGTGGCAGGCTTGGCAGGACGAACGGGCATGAGCGGGGGACCGGGGGCTGATGGGGATGAGCTGCAGCCCTTAGCGGCTCGCGGGTGGTTTGTCATGGGGGTGGGTCGTCGGGGGTGGGTCGTCGGTCGGGTAAAAGTGCGCGCGATGAACCAGGCATTTGTCCGCGATGTCGCCGCGCGCAAGATCACACGTTTGCAGCTGTTCGGATTTCGGGTGCCAGATCGCGCGTTGGCAGGCAAATTGATAGTGGGTGGCGTGCTCACTCACGCGCTGCTGCCAGAGGTCATTTCAGTATTTGGCTGGTACTTGCGCCGTCTGTGGCGCGCGAGAGAGTTTCTAACCCGTTTGTGCCACGCGGCGTCCCTCACGCCGCGTCGCCGAACCGCACGACTTTTGGTGGCTGGGGTTTGTAAAGCGCGCGTGGTGCGGTCTTGGTGAGCGCATAGCGGTAGACCTCGCCCATGCTGTCACGGACGGTGACGGTGCGCACCTGGCTGACGATGTCGACTTGGTTTTTCGCGCGCTCACCCGCTTTGCGCAGGCTCATGAAATCCATGCGGTAGATGCCATTGTCCCACCAGCCCTTTGGCCCGCCTGCGTGCTCCATGATGGCAAACATGGTGTCGGTCCAGAAGGGATGCTGTTGGCCGATCACGTCGGCCTGATGGTAGTTCAGCAGCTTCTGGTGGGCTGCGGACGCGCGGACCAGGCGATAGTCCTTGTCAAGCAGCACGGCGATGTCGCCCGTGAAGTCGATCAGATCGCGGAGTGCGCGATCAACCGTGGTCAGGCGGGTTTCGACCAGCTTGTTGAGCAGCTGTTGCTTTTGCTTGCTTGGCGCATCGCGGCCGCGTTCCCACCGGCTGATCGTGGTGTGATCCACATCGACCATTTCGGCCAGGTCTTCCTGGGTGAGCCCGTGCGCGTCGCGATAGGCGACGATGCGCGTCGCCCAGGCGGCCTTTTTGTCAGTGATGCCTGGCGTGTCTTTGACGTCTGGCTTGTCTTTGACGTCTGGCGTGTCTTTGAAGTCTGGCTTGTTTGGCGATGCCATGGCTGTTCCCCCAACCCGTTGCTGGCCCTATGCCCCTGTTCTGTCGTCTGCTCTGTCGTCTGCCTCCACCGTTGCCGATGGGCTGCGCAAGCGCGGTCACTCGCCCCGCTCGACTGCTCGTTTCACACTGAATGGATGACTGAAATAGACTGCGGCTTGCCCCCGCAAAACCGCGCATGAAACAATGCTGACCGCACGCGTGATCAACGCCACGTCGGTGTATCGCTGCGCCGCGCAGCTGTCTTGCCCGGCTGTCTTGCGCGACTGTCACGCGTGGACGGGTGCCGAAATTGCAGCGCCGCATGCTACGGGTGCGGACGACATTTCCCCCGCGTACAGAGCGCTAGGCGCGGCGGCGCTGTGCAGCAAGGTCACAACGCGACCTTGACACGCCCATGGCAATCTGTAGCACACAGCGGCGCGTGCCCGTTGCCGGTTTGTGAGTTGGGCGCACTACGCGCCGCAAGACTATCTTTCAAGGATGTTGTGACGTGTGGCATGTGTGGGTCAGAGCCTATCGCGAACGCAACGAGCTCACGCAAGAAGCGGCATCCGTCATGCTGGGCGTCGATGTGCGCACGATCCGGCGGTGGGAGGCAGGGGCCGCGCAACCCACGGCGACAGCGCGCAAACGGTTGTCGCAAGTGCTGGTGCCATCACCGGCGCACGAATTGGGCGCGCAACTCAAGACCCTGCTCGAGATGTCGTCGGATTTCATTATGCTGTTCGACCAGGACCTGCACGTGGTCGCCCAGTCGACCAGCCACGCCCTCCACATGCATCGCCAGTATGGCATGGCGAGCATGGTCGGGCAGGACTGGCGCCGCTACATGCCGGCCGCCTTCGACGCCACCGTCGCCGATATGGGCGGGCCGCGCGGCATGATCAAAAACGGCTTTGTGTCCATCCGCGCCAGTTTCGTTCGGCAGGCGGGTGAGAAAGGGGGCGCGGTCACTTCCGGCGGCCTCAGCGATCATTCGTTGCTGCGGCTCGACGGCGGTGTCGCCCATATCTCGATTACCAAGAGCCTGCACCCGGACGATGTCGCGCCAGAATCAGCCGTGATCACGTTTCTGGAGACCTGAGGCCTCCGCACGGGCCTCTCGCGCCGCTCCAACCGCCTGCGGCCGGTGTTTGTCAACGGCACGAATTCGCGCCGTGGAGGGTGAGCGGGTGTGGCACTACACGTCATCAACGGATGAGGCGGCGGTGTTTACTGCTTGCTGCTTTGCCCCGGCGGGCGACGCAAGAATTCGCAGCCGCGCAGTGCCCTGTCAGCATTGCGATTGGGCGGGGCGGCTTTCCTTACTGGAAGCCGAACCGTCCTTTTTGCGTTTTGGGGCCAGTATCGTCGCGGCAGGTAGCTGTTTGAAAATTATTTTCAAAATTTTTTGCACGAGTTTGAATATTTCGCAGTCGAGAGCGGGGAAATAGGCCCGAGTAACCTTAATTTTCGGGCCATAAAGCCGGCTTTTTGAGTTTTTTGGCGCGCCGTCTGCAGCCAAGTTTCACAAAACCCCCGTAGAATGGGCGTTTCTGGCACCTAGGTAAATACCTAGCCGTCCCCCCGTCACCCTTGTGTGCTACATTTCTGCTATAACCCGATACCTGTGTGAGACACCGGTTTACGGCTCATAGCCACCGCCCTTCACGCACGCCCGTTCCCAAAGGTCCGTCGAACCCTTCGCTGCGCTATGCGTTGGCAGTGCCGGCGCGGCGCGTCTTCCACCATCACTCTATCCGAGATCCCCATGCCCACAGACACCATCGTCTGGGAGGAGGTTCGCCCGGTCTACGACGACCACTCCATCCCCATCGCCAGAATCTGCGACCAATTCGGCATCACCAGGCCGGAACTGACCAGGGCTCGCAATGAACTCGGCTGGACGCCCCGCTTCGGGGCCACCGACCCACGCCGCCAACTCGATCAACTCGTGCCCGACGACGCCCTCGAAGACGCTGACGCTAACGATGCAGACGGCCCCGCGCCCTCCCGATCACGTGCCAAACGCTCTCGATCGAAGCGTCCCGCACCGATCGCCAAGCGCCGCGAACTCGTCGCCCGGATCACCGACGTGATCCAGACCAAGATCGCCATTCTTGAGAAGCGCTTCCAACGCGAACTCGAGAACACCAAGCGCAAGAGGAAACCTAAGAAGACCAATGAAATAGCGGGTGCCGGGGGTGCCACCCCCGCAACGAACACCGAGAAAGACACGGAGATGGACGAACCGAAATTTGTCTCCTCCGCCGATGCCGAACGCGATCAACGCGCCATCAGCCTCATCATCAAGAACCTCGAACTTGTCAGGGAATACGGTCATGCGCCGCAGCCAGGGCCCCATCTCCGCGGGGCCGCCGCCAAGTCTGCCAGCCTCGCTGCCACTCAGCTTGCCGATGAGGCGGACCGAATCCGGCGCGAGCTTGGGGAGCGTCTTTCGCGCCTTGTCGAAGCGCCCGAAGCACCAGCGCCAGGCAATCCTGCAGGCGCTTGATGCCGACACTCTCATTCGCTTCGCCTACGACTGGATGATCTGGGCGCGCGACGATCAGCTGCCGCCGCTGGCACTGCCTGACGGTACGCCTTGGCGCACCTGGCTCATCCTCGGCGGCCGTGGCTCCGGTAAAACGCGTGCCGGCGCTGAATGGATCCGCGCTCGCGCGCTCGGTCTTCCCGGTCTCGCTGAAACACCCGCGCGTCGGATCGCCCTTGTCGGCCGCACCATCTCTCAGGTGCGCGATATCATGATCGAGGGCGTCTCCGGCCTCATGAGCGTCCACGCACCCCACGAGCGTCCCCACTTCGAAGTCTCCCGCAATCAGCTCGTCTGGCCCAACGGCGCCATCGCCCAGATGTTCGGTGCCGATGATCCCGAAACCTTTCGCGGTCCGCAATTTGATACGGCCTGGTGCGATGAACTTACCAAATGGCGCACCCCCGAACGCGCCTGGGACACCTTGCAATTCACCATGCGTCTCGGCGATTGCCCGCAAGTATGCGTCACCACCACACCCAAGGGCACGCGCTTTCTCAAGAAACTCATGGGTGATCCACAAACGGTCACCAGCCGGGCCCGCACCGTCGACAACGCGAAAAACCTCGCGCCTACGTTCTATGCCGACATGCAGAAACGTTACGGCGGCACTGTTATCGGCCGCCAAGAACTGGAAGGCGAAATCGTCGACGAGCGCCTGCATGGCCTCTGGCGACGCGTCTGGATCGATCAGAACCGTATAGAGATGGCCGCCCAAGGGCGGCCGGAGATGCAACGTATCGTGGTGGCGGTAGACCCGCCCGTCACCTCGAACGCTGGCTCCGACAGTTGCGGCATCATTGTCGCCGGTCTCAGTGTTGACGGCCGCGCCATCATCCTCGCGGACCGCACCATCCAAGGCCGCACACCCGACACTTGGGCGCGCGCCGCAGTCCAGGCCTATCACGACTTCCAAGCCGACAAACTGGTGGCAGAAGTCAATCAGGGTGGTGACCTCGTCGTCGCCGTCATCCAGCAAGTCGACCCCAACGTGCCCGTCGCCAAAGTTTACGCCACGCGCGGCAAATGGGTGCGCGCCGAGCCCGTCGCTCAACTCTACGCCGAAGGCCGTGTCGCTCACTACGGCACCTTTCCCGAACTCGAACGCCAGATGTGCGACTTCGCTACCGATGGCCTCTCCGACGGCAAAAGCCCCGACCGGCTTGATGCTTTGGTGTGGGCCCTCACCGACCTCATGCTCACCCGCACGCGTACACCGACTGTGCGACGGCTCTAAT
>JANNEU010000082.1:0-20482 GCA_031379035.1 Hyphomicrobiaceae bacterium
GCGGGTTCCACCGCGCTGCACGACCGGCAGTCCGGGCTTCGCCGGAGGCCGATCCTTTTCAGCCCACCAGCGCATTCGCGATCACGCCGCTGGACCAATCTGTTGCATTGAACCTAACACAACTTATGCGAATAAAAATAGTTTCTACACTTTAACGTTAAGGTGTGTCGGATGTTGAGCGCACTCCCTGAGCCAGCGTCAACGCTCAGCAGCGAACACACCCATTTCGTTTTCCCCATTTTTGTTTTCCCGGAATTTGGACTGCGCGGTTCAGCGCGGGCCAAATATCCGGGACCCTCGTCTGTCAAAAGTTTGCGTCGCGCCCTCGTCCACCCAGTGAGCGGTCACGTCGAATGCCGTTGATCCAACGGATTGCGTTTCATCGACACGTAAAGGTTGCCGGATATGCGTCGCCCGCTGTCGCGCCCGCCGCATTCCGGGAAAACGCAAAAGGGGGTCGTTGTCGGCATAGAGCGGGAGAGGAGCCATTCTTCGCCGTGACCACTTGAAAATCCCCTGGGGCATCCGCCGTGTCACGACAGACATCGCTTGTTGTGAAGACGCCTGAAACTACGTCCCCGCGATCAACCGCAGCGACCGCGAAAAATAATCACGGCGAATTAGGATCAGCAGCACCCACACCGTCGCCACGAGAAACGCCACAGGGTGGAAGAACCAGGCAAGGCCTGCGAACGCGTAGTAGAAGGCACGCAACCCGCCATTGGCGTGTTCCGCCGATAGTCCCGCCAGCGCCGCAGTCCGTTCGGCGTGGGCGTCACAAGCGTGCACATTGGCTTCTGTCATCAACGGCGTCGCGCCGATCATGATCTGCGTGTAGTGCGACAATCGGAAGGCCCAGGCGAACTTAAAGAAAGCAAAAATAAAGATCGCCATGATCAGCAGCAGCTTGCATTCCCAGAGGATAGCGCTCGACTTCGCCGCGAGGGGTAAGCGTTCGAGGAGCAGCTGCGCCCGTTCGCCGGAGCCGAGCAATGCCGCGACGCCGCCAATGGCAATAGCCGTTGTCGACGCAAAGAACGCGTTACCCTGACCGAGGCTGCTCAGCAGGATGACATCCATCGTCCGATGATCGCCGCGACGGCTCATATTGAGCATCCACGCGACACGCTGACGCTGGATAGCACCAATCAAGCTGTTGGTGCTCGCAGAGCCCGCCCTGCCGCTGACCAAACGATAGCCGAGCATTGAGACAAGAAAGACTGTCAGCGCGACCGCGTCCAACGGCGTCAAGATCGTTTGAAGAACCTCAATGAGGCCCATGGCCACTCCCCCCTCTGCTGCGCCTCGTCTGCGCGTGGCCAACTCACAGCCCGCTTACGGCAGGCCTTCGGCCGCGCGCGCCACGCGCCCCAACTCCCGCAAACGCTCCAATGCGCCTTGCAATATGATGACGGCAGCAACCTTGTCGATCACCTCTTTGCGGCGGCGGCGGCTGGTGTCCGCTTCCAGCAACGCCCGCTCAGCAGCGACCGTCGACAGCCGCTCATCCCACAGCAGCAATGGCAGGTGCAAGCGTGGCCCGAGATTGGCAGCAAACGCACGCATCGACTGTACACGTGGCCCTGCCGTCCCGTCCAAATTCGTCGGCAACCCGATGACGACGCCAACAATCGCGTGGGTTTTAACCACGCCTGTGAGATGGTCTGCGTCAGCACCAAATTTTGTGCGCATGAGAGTTTCGAGGCCACTCGCAACGAGCCGAGTTGTATCAGAAATCGCCACGCCGATGGTCTTGGTCCCGACGTCGAGCGCCATCAGCCGCCCATGTTGCGGAAGGCCGGCGGCAAAGGCTTCGAGCGGCAGCACAAACGAAGTCACAGGGCGTTCACTCGGATAAGGCGGGTTGGAGCGATGGTGCGGATGTTGCTATGGTCTGATCGTCGCCAGAAGCATCTCTGTCACAGCACTTGCGACTGTGGGACGACTTGAGGAGCACCGCATGAAGATCACTTGGTTTGGCCACTCGTGCATCCGCATCGATACCGGCGCGAGCGCCGTGCTGATCGACCCCTTCCTGAAGGGCAATCCAACGTTTGACAAGTCGGGTGTCGCTTGGGCCGCAGCCACCAAGGGCGTCACCCACGTCGCACTCACCCACGGCCACGCCGACCACATCGGCGATACAGTCGAAATCTGCAAGGCCACCGGCGCGCCACTGCTGGCAACCTACGAACTGGCCATGCATCTCAAAGGCCAAGGCTGCGAGAAAATCGAGCCCATGAACACCGGCGGCACGATCTACACCAGTGACTTCGATCTAACCCTGGTCAACGCGCTGCATTCATCCTCCGGCGAGGTCTACCTCGGCAATCCCAACGGCATCATCATGAAGCCGAAATCCGGCCCCGTCGTCTATCACATGGGCGACACCGACATGCACGCCGAGATGGGCCTGATCGCCGAGTTCCACAAACCCACCGTCGGCATCGTCCCCATCGGTGACCGCTTTACGATGGGTGCCAAGGCCGCCGCGTTTGCCTGCAAAAAATTCTTCAAATTCGAAGCAATCATTCCCGTGCACTACGGCACCTTCGCCGGCATGCTCGATCCCGACGCCGAAAAGTTCAAAGCCGAGATGACCGGCCACAACATCGTCGTGCCCGCCGTCGGCGCGGCAGTGGAGTTCTAGCTTGCTAACCGAACCCACCCTTGTCGTTTCCCCGGATCCGCTTCGGCGCTCACTTGCGCCGAAAAAATTCCGGAAAAACGAGAGTGGGTTTGCAATCGAAGCACCGCAGCACCGCATCGGGATATTGAGACCAACTCACAATGGCAGATGACATGACAACGAGCGAAGAAGCGCAGCTATCTGTCGGCCCCAGCAACGTCGGTCTCCTCGTCGCAGCCTTCACCGCAACAACATTCCTATCGGCCATCCTGCTCTTCTCCATCCAACCGCTGTTCGCAAAAATGGTGCTACCCGTACTCGGCGGCGCGCCGTCCGTGTGGGCGGTCGCAGTCTGCTTCTTCCAGATCGCGCTGCTCGCCGGCTATTGCTACGCGCACGTACTGAAAACGTATGTACCGGCCAGCCAGTCAGGCTACATCCATCTCGCGCTCTGCCTGATGGCGTTTGCCGCCCTCCCCATCACTCTGCCGGCAAACTGGGGTGAACCCCCGCCCGGCGAACCGTACCTCTGGCAGATGGGTCTATTCGCCGTCGCCGTCGGCTTGCCATTCGTTGCTGTGGCCGCAAACGCCCCACTGCTGCAGGCGTGGTTCGCCGAGACCCGCCATCCCGCCGCCCGCGATCCATACTTCCTCTATGCCGCCAGCAATCTCGGCAGTTTTGCCGCCCTGCTCGGCTATCCGTTTCTGCTCGAACCCGTCTGGGGCGTATCGGCCCTCAGCCGGTTCTGGACGCTTGGCTTCGTCGCGCTCGTGATCTGCCTAGCGCTCGTGTTCCGCATGTCGCGAGCCTACGCCGGCACCGAAGCGACAACGCACCAAACTGATGAGCAGCCCGATTTACTGACCAACGATGCGGGTCTCGGCGCACCCACCGGGATCGCCCGCGCGCAGTGGATCTTACTGTCAGCCGTTCCATCCGCGCTGCTCACCGCCTTCACAACCCACGTCACCACCGACGTCGCCTCCGCGCCGCTGCTGTGGGTGCTGCCACTCGCATTTTATCTCCTGACGTTCGTCATAGTGTTCCGCGCCAATGCGCTCATCCCGCAGCATATCCTTCTGCCGATGCACTTGATCGCCGTCACTGCCGCCCTGCTGGTCCTGTCCCAAACAAAAAACGAAGGCTGGTTCCTGACCGCGCCCGTCGGTGCCCTCGCATTCATATCGTCAGCCCTTGTCGCACACCGTACGCTCTACGAGGCCCGCCCATCGGCCAAGTATCTGACCGAGTTCTATCTGTGGATGTCGCTAGGCGGTGCCCTGGGCGGGCTGGCAGCCGCCCTCATCGCACCACGGATTTTCTCGGAAGTGTTTGAATATCCGCTGCTGCTGGCGCTGACGTTCGCCTGTCGGCCGCGCGCATTCGATCTCGGCGAGCGCCCCCGCGAGGCCGGACTGGCGTTGTGGTTGGTCGTGGCACTCGGATTGCTCGCGGCCTACTGGGTGCCCTGGGCGATTGCCCGCCTGCCATCCGGTCGCCTCTCAATCTTAGCGATCGAATGGGGCTCCACTGCGTTCGTCGCCGCAATCCTTGCAGCGGTCGTACTGGCGAGCTGGAAATTCCCACCACGCCAACTCGCCGCCGCGCTCTGCATGTGCGTCGCCGTCACAACCTTGCCGTCAGCAGTCAAGAAAGGCGAAGCCAAACGTAGCTACTTCGGCGTCTATCGCGTCATGCAATCCGCTGATGGCCAGTTCAATACGCTCGTCCACGGCTCCACCTTGCACGGCGCCCAACGCATCCGCGATGCCGAAGGCAACGCCGTCGCCGACATCTCGCCCGCCACCTACTACTACGAGGGTAGCCCCATGGCGCGCACCATCGTCGCGCGGCGCGAGGTCCTCCGCGCGCAGGGCCGCAAGGGCCGCTACGGTGTGATCGGCCTTGGCACCGGCTCACTCGCCTGCCACGCCGAAAAAGACGAAACCTGGCGCATTTTCGAGATCGACCCCGTCGTGGTTGAAATTGCCAGCGGCGACGAGAACTTCACGTTCCTCGAAAACTGCATGCCGGAGCCGGACATCCAGATCGGCGACGCGCGCCTCACCTTGGCCAAAGAAGACGACGCCTCGTTTGATCTCCTGATCGTCGACGCCTTCTCGTCCGACGCGGTTCCCGTCCATCTCATGACAGCGGAAGCACTGAAGCTGTACCTCGCCAAGCTCACACCAGATGGCGTGGCCCTGCTGCACATCTCCAACCGCTATCTCGACCTCGATGCGGTGTTGGGAGCAACCGCCACAGCCGTCCCCGGCATTCACGGCTATCTGCTGTCCGACGACGTCGCCGACGGCAGCTACGCACAGTCAACCTCAACCGTTGCTCTGTTCGCTAAATCCGAAACAGCCCTCGAACCATACAAAACCCTCGCCGAACTCAAACCTCTCAACGCCTCCAAAATGCGCCCCTGGACCGACGACTACTCCGACATCCTCCAACCGTTCCTCTCAAAATATAAGCGGCGCTTCGGCGAGTGAAGGGACGTGGCCATTCGAATGCGTTGAGTTAGCTGCGTTTGAGCAGCGCAACCCAACACGGTGGGCAACATATCTGTAGTTCACCATTGCAAATTTCGGCCAGGCCTGTTGGTTTACGTGTACCACGCGCCGGGGGACCACACGTGCTGCCAAAGAGCTTGCAAGCAATGTGGGTCAGCGATCGCGGGCGGCTGGCCGTGATCTTCAGCTTGTTCGCCATGATGGCGGTGAACCAGCTAGGCACGGGCGTGCTCACGGCCCTCATTCCCGTCAAGCTCGCCGCCGACGGCCATCCCGCTGCAACCGCCGGCATCATCTCGACCACGTTCTCGCTGTGTTTTCTCGTCGGCTGTATTTTTGGCCCCGCCGTCGCCAGCAAACTCGGCCCAGATCGGACGATCCTCGTGATAGCGGCCACCAATGCGGCGCTGGCGCTGCTGCTCTGGCTGTTCCCGCAGCCTGTGGCCTGGACACTGGTGCGTGGGGTCGCCGGCTTTGCGACCGCCACTTACTTCGTGCTGATCGAAAGCTGGATTGCCGCGCAAGCGACGCCTGAGACACGCGGGCTGGTGTTCGGTCTCTACATGGTGGTGATCCGCATCGCTTTTGCCGCAGGGCAGTTTCTGATTGCGGTCGTGCCTGCGTCGCAAACGCTGCAACTGCTGTTCGTGGCCATGCTGGCCTATGTGACGTCTCCCTTCTTGCGGCCGCGCATGACCAGCGCGCCGATGGCGGTGTCGCGCCCGTCGCTCGCCTCGTTTCTGGAATTGCCGCGGCTGGCACCAGCCTCGGCCGCAGCAGCGCTTGCCCACGGGCTGATTTTTGCGACCGTGCCCGGCCTGTTACCCAAATGGGGGCACGATGCGGGGCTCAGCATCGAGATGGTTGCCGCCGCATTGACCGTCATCCAGCTCGGCGGTCTCTTCCTGCAGCTGCCGGTGTCGTATGCGGCAGACCGGGTCGAGCGACGCACGGTGATGGCCCTCTCAATGATCGTCACCGCCGCCCTCTCGCTGCTGGTCGTGTGGTCGGCTGCGGCACCCATCTGGATCTGGCTACCAATCGTGTTCCTCTGGGGTGGATTGTCGTCAGCGCTCTACTCGCTCGGTGCCGCCCACGCCAATGACATCGCGCCACCGGAAAAACGCGTCGCGTGGGTCTCCAGCATCATGCTGATCTGGGGCAGCGGCGCCATGCTCGGCCCGCTGATCGCCTCGGTGCTGATGGACACCGTCGGCGTCGCAACCCTGTGGCTCTACGCCACCACCGTCAGCCTCGCCGTCGCAGCCTTCCTCCTCTGGCGCAAACTCGTCCGGCCATAACCGTTGCTCCTTCACCCCGGCATCGCCGTTTCCGCCAGCCGGGCCCAAAACGACACCCCATGCGTGATCGCTTCGTCGTTGAAGTCATACGCCGGGTGATGCACGGACGCCGTATTGCCATTGCCAAAGAACACAAACGCGCCCGGCCGCCGCTCCAGCATGTACGAGAAATCTTCGCCACCCATCACCGGCGTGACGTGATCGTTGACCATGTCACGACCGGAAATCTCGCGCGCAATAGACGCCGCAAACGCCGCCTGCTTGGCGTGATTGCGCGTCACGGGATACCCACGTTCGTACGTCGCCTTGGCCGTCGCGCCAAAAAGTTTCGCCGTGCCCTCGGCAACCTCAACGATGCGTTTCTCCAGCAAATCGCGCACTTCTGGGGTGAGCGAACGCGCCGTCCCGGTGATCTCCGCCGTCTGCGGGATGACGTTGCTCGCCGAACCCGCATGGAACATGCACAGCGATATAACGCCGCTCTCAAGCGGATTAACGTTGCGCGCCACAATCGACTGCATCGCGATGACGATGTGCGACGCCACCAGCACCGTGTCGACATTCATGTGCGGTTTAGCGGCATGCCCGCCCTTGCCCTCAACCAGAATGCGCACACTATCTGACGCCGCCATCATGGGCCCTGGGCACGTCGCGAACGCGCCAATCGCCATGCCCGGCTGATTGTGCATGCCGTAGACTTCCTGGATGCCCCAGCGTTCCATCATGCCGTCATCGACCATGGCTTTGCCGCCGGCGCCGCCTTCTTCGGCAGGCTGGAAGATGAGCACCACGGTGCCGTCGAAGTTGCGCGTCTCGCACAGATACTTGGCGGCACCAAGCAGCAGCGCCGTGTGCCCGTCGTGGCCGCACGCGTGCATCTTACCTTTGGTCTTCGACGCATAAGGCAGCCCCGTGATCTCATCCATGGGCAGCGCGTCCATATCGGCGCGCATGCCGATGACCTTGCCGGAGCGGTTGGACTTGCCCTTGATCACGGCAACAACACCGGTGCGGCCAATACCCGGCACAACCTCATCGCAACCGAATGCTTTCAATTTATCGACAACCGACGCCGCCGTGCGATGCACGTCATAGAGAATCTCTGGGTGCTCATGGAAATCCCGCCGCCAGGCGGTAATTTCGTCTTTCATACTTGCGATGCGGTTGATGATCGGCATGGGGGGAAGCCTCTTTTGAATGCGTTGCACCCACCTTCCCCAATCAAGTCGCGCCATGCAAGCAACCGTCCCGCAGAACAGCTGTGCTTATGGGCTCAAGAATGTGGCGCTCAATCGCCCTCATGCAGCTTATCCGTCAGCCGCCGGTCACGCTTGGTCGGCCGGCCGGAGCCCGCATCACGGCCACTGGACTGATCGCCCATCCCTGGCTCTCGCGGCGGCGGCGGCGGTGTGAGATCCTTATAGAGTGTCTGCGCTTCAATCGCCGGACCGCGGCGCACACCCGGTGCCACAACTTCCAGAATTCGCACCCGCCCGCCCATGCCGATCGTCAGCACATCGCCCGGCTTCACAAGTTGGCTCGGTTTTTCCGCCCGCACGCGATTGATACGCACCCGGCCCTCGGTCACGAGCTCGGCCGCCAACGTCCGCGATTTGATCGCGCGCGTGAACCACAGCCATTTGTCGATGCGCTGACCTAGACCGGGGCTCAGGCTCGCAGGCGTCGTGTCGTTCATGGGATCCGCGTGGCATTAAAAAGGGGGCTCTGCCGGGCTATGATGCACACCAAAAATCACATCTTTCAACGTGTCCCCACCAAGAAACTGACCTGCTTCGCGGCAGCGCAAGAGTCTCGCTGCGTCATCATCACTGAAATCCGACATCTCCACAGGCAAGCACGCCGCTCATCCACAGACATCTGCTCAAGTGCATGATTTTGCTCGGAGCTCGCCACCGCACGGCCCTTTTGCACGTGGAGAAGGGTCAGGCTTGCTTGCGCCGAGAATCAGACAACGGTTACGTCGCGAGCAAGAGATTCGGCGCTGTGCGTTGTTATGCACCCGTGCCGTTCGTGCCCGAATTGGACCGCGCCACGCGCGTGCACAGACGAGGATCAGCATGGCCATCGCCGACGTCGGATACGAGCGCTCCAACCCCGTCGACCTGGTCGAACGCATTGCCGCCGGCCACGATTGGGCCACCGACCGGACGGCAACCGACGAACTGACGCTCGTGGTTGCCGGCAGCTGGGCCGACTATCATGTGTCACTCAACTGGCGCGACGACCTCGAAACCTTGCATTTGGCCTGCGCCTTTGAGTTCAAAGTCCCCGACGCGCGCTTAGCCGAAGTCTACAAGTTGGTCGCTATGATCAACGAGCAGCTGTGGATCGGCCACTTCGATGTCTGGACCCACGAAGGCCTGATCATGTTCCGGCACGGATTGATGCTCAACGGCTCACTGGCCACACCCGGGCAGTGCGAAGCCATGCTCCGCGCCGCGCTCGAAGCCTCCGAGCGCTACTACCAGTCATTCCAGTTCGTCGTCTGGGCCGGCAAGGACGCCAAGACCGCCATGGCCGCCGCCGCCTTCGATACCGAAGGCCAAGCCTAACCGACCCCGGTGCCGGGCCGATCGATCCGGCAGCAACCCTTGAAAAACCACCATAGCGTTTCCATATCGACACCATCCGGCCGTCGCATCTGCGGGGCTGGCTGGTCCGGGCCAATCATGGGCGGACATGACTGCAAGTCGCTTCTCCGGAGGGCTTTGCCATGACACGTCCGCTGCTATCGTCGCCGCTATTGCTCGGCTTTGACGAAATTGAACGCCTGATCGACCGCGTCGGCAAAGCCGGCGGCGACGGATACCCGCCTTACAACATCGAGCGCATCGCGGACGCTGGGCACGCGGCCGCCAGTGGCGAGCTTCAGCCTAAAGTCGAACTCCTGCGGATCACACTCGCGGTAGCTGGCTTTCTGCGCGATCAGATCGAAATCACGCTTGAAGATAATCAGCTGATCGTCCGCGGGCGACAGGAAGACGACAAGACGCGGGAGTACATCCACCGGGGTATCGCTGCCCGCCAGTTCAGCCGCACCTTCGTGCTGGCAGACGGCATCGAGGTCAAATCAGCTGATCTGGCCAACGGACTGCTTGCCATCGATCTGGCGCGTCATGAACCGGAACGTATCGTGCGCCGTATTGTTATAGGAACGGGGTCCACCCCGCCATCACAAGGCCGTTCCGACCAAAATGTCGCATCAAGAACCGTTAACTCGCAAACACTTGCGAAACCACGCTGACAAATAAAATCCAAAAGCGTTCCGCCGGTAACATACAGTTAATCCGAATCGAGAGACACTCATCGGGCAAGGCGGCTCACTTCGGCCCCGCAAAGGCCGAGACCAGCCGCCACGATGACTGCCAACGTATCCCCCTTGGGTTTCAGGAGGAGCAGTATCATGGAAAAGACCACTGCCAAGCGCAGCCGCCGCGCGTCGTCCGCCGTGCCAGGGCCAGTCCTGCATGCGCTCGATCTCGCGAAACTCGGAGACGGCAAGGTCGCCTACATCCGCATGATGTCCTCGGAAGAGGCCCAGCGCATGTTCCCGACCATCAGCGGCCTGCCGGACGACTCCAACATCTTCGCGCTGCACAGCGCAGACGGGACGCCCCTCGCGCTCACCGACAGCCGTCAGGCCGCCGTTGGGCACGCCATGAGCGACCGCCTGGAAGTCGCCAGCATTCACTAAGGTGAGAGCACCGCCACAAATTCAGACCCTGGATTCGGACTAGAGGGCCGTGTCCGGGGTTTTGTATTTTGGGGGTCGGACGTAGGTGCAACATGCCCCACAACATTCTCGAAATAGATCACCTGATGTGTGGCGTCCGGTCGCCGCAACAGGCCGGTGAGACCTTACAGCGCATGGGGTTTACCGTGACCCCGTTCTCCGTGATCGAAGCCATGGGCCTCGGTAATCGCTGTGTGCTCTTCCCAAGCGCAACGCCCGGTGCCGCCAATTATCTTGAGTTGATGGGCATCGTCTCGCGCGAGAAGGTCCCCGCCAACATGCAGCAGACGCTTGCAGGCGGTGATTGCGTGAAGTCGATAGTGTTGGCGACCGACGACTGCAACGCCTGCTACACCTCCCTGCACGCCGCCAGCTTCTCGCCGCCGACGCAGCCAATCCACCTCGCGCGCAAATGGGTGTTAGCACCCGGCGACACTGTGCATCCGGAATTCGACGTGCTGCTGCCGATGCCAGCGCCGCTTGTCTTCAATGTCTGTCAGCATAAGACGCTGCCGCTCTACCTGCGGCCGGAGTGGACGTCACATCCCAATGGCGCAATCGGATTAGATGCCGTGATCGCCTATACCCCCGACGCAACAACAACCATCGGCTTCTACGAGCGCTTGTTCGGCCGCGCTGGCACGCGCGAGCCAGGCGGCCTTATGGCCGTGAGTCCAGCGCGGGTTGCCCTGCGCATTGGCGACTCCACCGCAATTGCCCGCGAGTTCGGCGGGCTTGAAGTCGCCGGCACCAACCCGCAATTCATCGGCATCAGCGTACGCGTTCTTTCAATCGCGGCACTGCGCGACCGGCTCGATACTGGTGGCATTCCGCACATCGCACTCGGACTGCACCGCGCGCTCGTCTCAGCACGTGACGCCTGTGGCAACTTCATCGAGTTCTTCGAATAGGGAGCCACAGCCAAGTCGCCGTCGTGCCCCAACCACCCCCCACACTCAATGCTGACTATTCAAAATCCGATACACGCCCACGCGTGACGTCAGCATGCACAGCGCCGCAATGACGATCACGACGCCGCCGAGCCAGGCGTAGCCAGGCCAATCAAGCGCACCTGTGCCAACCAGATGCTGCAGCTCCGCCAGCGACGCCGAGCCACCGCCCAGCAATTCCATGGCAAACGGCATACCGAAGAAGGCCAACGCCGCGAGACCCGCACCAAAGACACCGGCACGAATCCCCAGCCACAAAAAGTGCTTCTGGAACTGCCGCGCGATGAACTTGTCGGTGGCCCCGACGAAATGCAGCACTTCGACGATCTCGCGGTTCGACGCCAACGCGCTGCGCGTCGCGGAAACAATGATCGCCATCGTCGCAATGCCGACCAGCGCCAGAATGGCAAGACCACCGACAGCGAACGAGCGCGTCACGGTGCGGATCTGCTGCTGCCAGTGCCGATGATCATCCAACGCAGCGCCCTTGAATTGCGCCGTCAGACCTTTGCGCAGAGCGGCAAAATCCGGCGGATTGAAACGATCAACCTCCACCGAGATCATGCGCGGCACTGGCAGACTTTTGAGACCATCCGTCGAGCCGATCCAGGGCTCAAGCAAACTTGCTGACGCCTCAAGCGACAGCGGCTTCGCGGCGATCACACCAGGCTGCTTGCCAAGAAAGGCGACCACATCACGCAGCTGGCGCTCGATATCGACTTTATCGCGCGCTTCGACCTGGACGGTGACTTCGCTGGCAATATCGCGCAGCCACGCCGACGCGGACTGGTTCATCAGATACACCGCACCGGTCGTCAGGCAGGCGAGAAAACACATGATGGCAACGACAAGCGTCAACGACCGACCGGTGACCGAGCCCGCCGGCACGATCGGCGCATGCGCCATCTCACGATTGGAGCGGCGTGAGCGCGTCGGCGCGTGCAAGCTCGTATCCGGCGCTTCCAGCCGTGGCGCTGCGGGTTCCGCTCGCAAAGTGCCGTAACCGGTTTCCGCGCCAGGTTCTGAAATTTCTTCAAGTTCCTGCGGGCTTTGCGGCAGGCGACCACGCGCGGGCTGCGGAACAGGACGCGGCTGCAGCGGGCTTGGCCGGAATTCGAACGTCGCTGGCCCGGTTCGAGGATCGGCGTCATCGTAAGTAGGCTGCGCGACCGGTCGGCCTGTCTGAGCACGTTGATAGCTCGCGAGCATCGGTTGCGGTTGACGAGCCTCATCAGCTGCAGGATCGCCGTAGCGGCCAGTGCGCGGATCCTCTGCGGCGGCCCAACCGTCAGCGGGATGGGGTTCGCGGGCTGCTGGAACGGCATAGCGGCGGTCGGCGCGTGTTTCGGGAGCTGGCACCTGCGGGATTGCAGGACGAACCGGCCGCTGACCGCGCCCGTCTCGTTCATGCGGCGGGCCATCAGCCGAGCTTGACATGGCCCTGCTCCAGTTCGAGCCGCGGTGCTTTGAACTGGCGCATCAGCTGATGGTCGTGGGTCGCGATGACGACTGACGTGCCGAGCCGGTTGAGCTCAATGAACAGGCGCAGCAGGCGGCGCGCCATCTGCGGGTCAACGTTGCCGGTCGGCTCGTCGGCGAGCAGCAACTCGGGTTTGGCGATCACGGCACGCGCAATCGCGGCACGTTGTTTTTCACCGCCCGAGAGAACGGACGGGAACGCATGCATGCGATCACCAAGGCCGACCCATTGCAGCAGATCCGTCACGTCTTCCTTATAGTGTCCCATCTTCTTGCCGACCACGCGCAGCGGCAGCGCCACGTTTTCCCACGTCGTCAGATGATCGAGCAGCCGGAAATCCTGAAACACGATGCCGATGCGCCGGCGCAACTGAGCACGGGCCGCTGGCGTCACGCGCGTCACGTCCTGATCGAACATGCGGATGGACCCACGCGTCGGATGCAACGACATGAACAGCATGCGCAGCAGCGACGTTTTGCCGGCACCAGACGGCCCGGTGAGGAAGTGAAATGAGCCAGGACGCAGATGCACGTTCACATCGCGCAGGATCTCGCCGCCGCTTTCGTATTTCAGACCGATATGCTGCAGTTGGATCACAGCTGTGTGCCCGAAGGTGTCACGAACGTCCTTTGTGTCAAAGCGGAGTGCAAACCCCAGCCGAATCGGCCGACGACGCCGTTTCTTGCCTGCGTTGCCGCCCATGCGCAATTGGCCCGAGCAATCGGCCCGCAATGTGGCGGACAGGTCGCCCGTGGCGTCAACGCGCGATCGTGGAACACACGCAGTTCAGGCACAATTCGGACTAGGGTTCGACGCTTGGACGCGCTATTGCTGGCGCAGAGTGGATTTTGGCGGCCCATCGAGGCCAAAACCTCAGATTTGCCTACCAGACTGAAAGCATGATGGACCCCACGACATGGACCCTACGACGCAGCGCCGCGACTCGATTGAGACTATTTTCAGCCCGGCGCAAATCGCCGAACGCGTGACAGCACTGGCCGGCGAGATCGCCGCCAAGAAACTTGAGAACCTCCTGGTTGTCGCGGTGCTCAAAGGCAGCTTCGTTTTTGCAGCGGATCTGATCCGCGCCATGCATGCCAACGGGATGGCACCGGAAGTCGAATTCATGACGCTCTCCAGTTACCGAAAAGGCCAGGTCTCAAGCGGGCAAGTGTCGATCGCACGCGATCTGGAAGGCGATGTGGAGGGTCGCAACGTCTTGCTTGTAGACGATATTTTAGAGTCTGGACGAACGCTGGCGTTCGCCAAGGACTTGCTCGCCGCGCGCGGTGCCGCATCGGTGTTGACCTGCGTGCTGCTCGACAAACCCGTCAAGCGGGCCGTGACCATCAAGGCTGACTTCAAAGCCTTCGACTGCCCGAACGTCTTTGTCGTCGGCTACGGGATGGACGCGGGGCACCGCTTTCGAGAATTGCCGTTCGTCGGACGGCTGGTCCGACCAGTCTAATGCGGCCAGCTTAAGCTGGTCGACAATCGGTGAACAGAACTCGATTTTACTGGAGGTGAGACATGGCGCGCGTGTTGCTTGCAGAAGACGAAGCGCTGGTCCGCGAGATGGTCAAACACGCACTGTCCGGTGACGGGCATATTGTGACCACTGCCCAAGATGGCCAAGAGGCGCTCGATCTGATCAGCGCGCCGGGTGCCGCGTTCGACGTCATGCTGACCGATATACAGATGCCAAGCTTGGACGGCCTGACCTTAGCCGGTAAGGCCGCTGTGCTGATGCCGAAACTCAAAATCCTGCTGATGTCCGCCTACATCGACCAGATGACAGTGCCGGACGCATTGAAGGGCCACGTGGTCCAGGTCTTGTCGAAGCCATTGGCCCTCGAACAGGCCCGGGCGGCTGTCAAAGCGGCGATCGCCTGATGGGATGAATACAGGCGAACAGCTGTTGTTTTTAAACAACTTTTGATCCTCCCCGTGACTATCCGCGCGGGCGTTTGGCTTGCTGCGGCCATAGTCGCGTGCGACAAGCCGCAGCAATGGCGATCCGTGCGTCGATTCGGGGGCGCAGTATCCGGAGATAAAGCGACATGATGGGACTTCTGCGAGCAGTTCGGCGTCCAGCATCGCGGTGGTCCGTTTCCGCTTTCAGTTTGTCTGCGTTGTGCGCGGTAACCGCGATATCGATGAGCGGCACCCCCGTTGAGGCCGCACCGCGCGGCGTCTGCCAGAATCCTGGCGCAGCGCTTGGCGTGTCGCGCGTGGTTGAAGTCGATACCTCGACCGGTCCCCGTTTCGGGCAGCAACAATACAAAGATCTCGACTTCTTGGCCAAGGGCGAAGTCGTCCTCACGTTCGACGATGGCCCATTGCGGCCCTATACCCAGCCCATTGTCGATGCGCTCGAAGCGCAGTGTACCAAAGCGACGTTCTTCATGGTCGGCTCGCAGGCGCTCGCCGATCCCGACATGGTGCGGCAGATCATTCGCAAGGGCCACACCGTCGGCACACATACCTGGAGCCACGCCAACCTCCGGAAGGCAACCCCGCTCAAGGCGCGCCAAGAAATCGAACTAGGCTTCAGCGCGGTCGCAGCCGCCGCCGGACAGCCAATCGCGCCATTCTTCCGCTTTCCCTTCCTGGCCGACACGAAGGCAATGATGGGGTACGCGCAGACACGCCAGATGGGCGTGTTCTCAATCGAAGTGGATAGCCTCGACTACAAGTCAAAGAGCGCGCCCGCCGTGCATCAGGAAATCCTCAACCAGCTCGCCGCTGAGGGCAAAGGCATCATCCTGTTCCATGACATCCAGCCCGCCACCGCACAGGCACTGCCCGGCTTGCTCGAAGCGCTGAAGGCCAAGGGCTACAAGGTCGTACACTTGAAGCCGAAGTCGATGATCACCACACTGCCGGAGTTCGACACATTGGCGCGTGACGCCAATGCCCGCAAGCAAATGGCCGCCGCCACCCAGCCTTTGGCGCCCCGCGCAGTCACCTGGGGCAGTGCAAATCCCGCTCTCACCGCTCGCCCAGTAGCACCTGGCAATACCGTTGCAAATGGCCCCGTTCCCAACGGCTTCGGCGGCTACGCGCAGCGCCCCGCCGGCGTGCCCGCGCCCCTCCCACAGGGACCAGCGCCCAGCCTTGCAACCCTGCCACCAGTTGGCGCTGGCTCAACTGTCGGGCTCGGCGATCCAAACCAACTGCCATTCCCGAAAGTGGCCCGGCAACGCCCACCGCAAAGCGAAGACTGGCGTGACAAGATCTTCAGCCGCTGAGAGCGGATGCATAAGAAGTCCACACGATGGTGCGGGTTGTTCGTTCGGCTGATTGGGGGCATCGACCGGAAATTATGTTCAGCAATTGGACAAGATGGATCGCGCCGACGCGGATGTTGAGGCCGCCCGCCGCCACGCGCGCATCGCTGACACGCCGCCGGCCACCTGCACGTGCACTATTTCTTTCGCTGACGTTTGCGATCTCCGCTGCATCTGCCTCTGCATCAGCGGCATGCAACAATATCGGCTCCGACCCGTCGAGACTTGGCGTCACCCGCGTCGTCGAAATCGATACATCATCCGGGCCAATGCTCGGCGCGATGACAAAGCTACCGCACGAGCCGTCATTCCTGCTACCCGGCGAAGTGGTGCTCACCTTCGACGACGGCCCCATGCCGTGGATCACACGCGCCATCCTGGCAACGCTGGAGCAGCACTGCACCCGCGCGACATTCTTCAGTGTTGGCAAAATGGCCGTCGCCTACCCGAACGTGCTGCGCGAGGTGATGGAGCGTGGCCACACCATCGGCACGCATACGTGGTCCCACCCGCTCAACCTCAAACGCTTGAAGACCGACGCGGCAATCGCCGAAATGGAGCGTGGCTTCGCAGCCGTGGCGACAGCGGTGGGCCAACCCATCGCACCGTTCTTTCGGTTTCCCGGATTGAGCGACTCGCCGGCGCTCGTCGACCACCTCAAGCGGCGGCAGGTCGCGTCAGTGACAGTGGATGTTGTGTCTAACGACAGCTTCATCAACGACCCTGCGCGTCTGGTGCGCGAAACGATCGCCAAGATCGAAGCCAACAAGGGCGGCATCGTGCTGTTCCACGACATCAAGGCATCGACGGCGAAGGCATTGCCCGAGATCCTGCGCGCGTTGGCTGATCGCGGCTACAAGGTAGTGCATATGGTCGCCAAAAACGCGCTGTCGCCAAAACACGAACTCGTGGCGCAGTTCGAGCCGCAGGTGAATAAACTTGTTAGTGAGAAAGCACGCACTAAGACAGTCCTTGTGCCGTTCTTTGGCACTGTCGGGCCCGAACGCGCGTCTGGCGTGACAACGGTCTCCGAGCCGGCGATCACCCGCGAAGCCGTCCGCGAAGACCCAAAGACTGTGGACGCACCGGCTGTAGAGACCGGTCAGCGCCAAGCCGGCCAGCCAGCATCGGCTGCCCGCGTTTGGGTGCAACCATCGGCGGCTTGGACAACCAGCATACGGCGCACCTTCGCGGATTGAGCAGCCGCTCTATGAAGATGTTGTATCGTGGCAGCACG
Organism: Hyphomicrobiaceae bacterium; assembly: GCA_031379035.1. Lineage (GTDB taxonomy): Bacteria > Pseudomonadota > Alphaproteobacteria > Rhizobiales > Hyphomicrobiaceae > JABFRJ01. Next base: position 17,164 of record JANNEU010000082.1, read on the forward strand.
GCCGCGTTAACGCTTTATCAACCTTACCAAATTATGCTCTTCTTGTGTCTGGTTCGCCGGATCCCCGAGTGGCTCCCTGCCACTCGTTTGACGCCTACCTGTCAACTCTTGAGCCGCCGCTAGGCGGCTCTTTTTTTGTCTCGCATCTGAGCGGGAAACCACGGCACACATTTCCCAACCCGCCCCTGTAGCACGCATCTTGCTTCCGATGCTGTTAGCGAGGCATGATCGGGCGAAGTCTGGTCATCAAAGCATCTCATTTTGGCACGATCTCATTAACCGTGCCGTGCCATACTGAGAGTGCATAGTTCCGTCGTTGTGTGGTGTCAGCCGTGTTGGGTCAGAGTTTGTCATGAGTGAGATCGAAATGTCAGCCGGTTCGGCCAAGGCCACCACGTCGACAATTGCCGTGTCGGCGGAAATGATTTCGTTCGGAGCGCGCTTCGCAGCCTCCGACCAATTTGATGCCATCTACAAAGAAGGCATGGCGCTCGTGGAGCGCACCGCATCATATCTTGATGGTCCCGGCCGCAAAGAAGCCAAGGCCCTGAAGGCACCGATGACGTTGACCTATGCCACAGAGAGCATGCGGCTGACGACCCGGTTGCTCGAACTGGCATCCTGGCTGATGCTGCATCGTGCCCTCAAAGACGGCGAGATCGATCAACAGCAGGCAGCCCTTCGCCGCCAGCGCGTCAAGCTCACACCCATCGGCCGGTCAGAGCACGTCAAAGGTTTTGACGAGCTGCCCGGTGGCTTGCGCGACCTCGTCAGTCAGAGCTTTTCGCTGAACGACCGCATCACCCGGCTCGATCACGCGATCACGGCAAACGCCGCACCTGCGAAACCCGCAGAGAACAAGGTCGTCGCGCAGTTCGCCCAGCTCGAAGCGGCCTTCGGCAGCCTGCGCCGGGCAGGGTGATTTCAAAAAACGAGACAACAGGCTCAATCTGTAGGGCGCAATAGCCATTTCAGGCGTATTGCGCCGCAGCTGGCGCGATGTTCTGCAGTTTTGCTTACTTTCGGCCCGGATCGGCGCAATACGGACGCTGAACTGCGTCCTACTGCGCCCCACAAGTCAAAGGTTCCCGCCTCAATAAGCCCCTGCGATCTGGCCGACGCTGTCCTTGTTGTAAAGGTCGCGTCGAAACTGGATGACGCCGTCTTCTGTCGCCCACGCGGTAATGTAGGCGAAGTAGAGCGGCACCGGCTTTTTCAGGCTTACGTCCAAGCGCTCGCCAGACTTCTTCATCTGCAGCACGCGGTCCTGGCTCCACCCGCCTTGATCAGCCATCAGCCACGCGGCCAACTGATCGATGCCCGACACCCGCACGCAGCCGGAACTGGCGGCGCGGAAGTTGCGGCCAAACAATGTATCTGACGGCGTCGAGTGCATATAAACCGAATGACTGTTGTCGAAGTTGATCTTCACAAAACCGAGCGGATTTTCAGGCCCCGGTTTCTGACTGAACGTATAAGCCGTCGCCGTCGACGCTGACCATTTGATCTTGGAGCTATCGACCTTACGGCCGGACGCATCGAGCGCGTCGATGCCATATTTCGCCAGCACGTCCTCGCCTTTGGCAGCCATGGCGGCACCCTTCGGTACGAGATCTTGCGACAACACCGTCGGCGGCAGATGCCAGACTGGGTTGAAATTCAGCTGATGGATCGAGGAGCGCAGGATCGGCGTCTGTCGATCCGTCTTGCCGACCACGCCAGCGTGGCGTGAGACGACCTGATCGCCATCCACCGCCTCGATCTGCGCAGCTGGAATATTGACGACCACATACTTCTTGGGTGCCGTACGGGCCAGCTCCGTCAACCGCTGGAGATTGACCTTCAGCTGCCGCAGACGCACCGCCGCCGGCACGTTCAACGCCGCAATCGTGCGCTTATCGACGACACCCGTGGGGCTCAAACCATTCGATGCCTGGAAGCGTTTGACGGCCTTCTCGAGCCCATAGTCAAAATTGCTGGACACGTCGCTGTCGCTGTCGCGCAAATCGCCGGACAGCGCGAGGCGCTGCTTCAGAATGCCGACATCCTGCGAGAAGAGCCCGATGCTCATCTGCACTTCAGCCACCGACGGGAACCCGCCCTTCGCAACCACATCCTCATAACGCTTGATGGCCGAAGCCATCGCCGTCAGATTTTGCTTGGACAACGTAGGGAAGCCCTTCGGTGGGCTCGATTCCCATTCTTTCACAAAATTCTGATCAACCGCCGGCCGAAAAGTCGGTGGTGCCTCCTGCCCGAAGCCGACCCAAGAGGCTTGCGCATTGGCTGCCGACGATACCCCGGCGCACGCCGCCGCGGCACCAAACGTAACCACCGCCATGCGGCGCGCTGTCTTCGTAAAGCCAGTCCTCGTCACGGCAGCGTTCGGCATGGGCTCGCTCTTCTCGTTGCCGCCGTTGTCAGGCGATGGGCACCACGAATAACGGCGCGGTACTGTGATTCGCATGAACAAATCGTCAAGACCACCGCAGAGCGGACTTAGTCCTGCCTGCTGATGTGGATGGGCCACAGTCCACAAGGCGCAAATACGAGTTCAGTGCCGCAATCCGCGACAGTGCCGTCAACCCTTGCCGTCGGTGAAGAAGCTGGCGACCTTGGAGAAGAAACCGTCAGAAGCGGGCGACGTTTCCTTATGGCTCTCCCGCTCGAACTCAGACAGCAACTCGCGTTGACGTGCCGTCAGGTTCTTCGGTGTCTCGACCTCGACCTGAATATACATATCGCCGATGGTGCGCGAACGAAGCACCGGCATACCCTTCGCCTTCAGGCGGAACTGCTTGCCGCTCTCGCAGCCCTCAGGAATTTTCACGCGCGTCTTGCCGCCGTCGATAGTGGGCACATCGAGCTGGCCACCCAGTGCAGCCGTCGTCATCGCGATAGGCACGCGGCAGAAAATGTCGGCCCCGTCGCGCTGAAAGAAGTCATGCGGCGTGATCGTCAGGAACACATAGAGATCGCCTGGAGGGCCGCCACGCATACCGGCGTCGCCTTGGCCGGCAAGCCGGATCCGAGTGCCGTCTTCCACACCCGCAGGAATGGGCGTTTCCAGCGTCCGCTCTTTGGTGACGCGGCCCGCGCCGCCGCACGACGGGCACGGATCTTTGATCGTCTCGCCACGCCCCTGACAGGCCGGGCAGGTGCGTTCGATGGTGAAAAACCCTTGGCTGGCGCGGACTTTCCCCGCACCCGCGCAGGTCGTGCATGGCGTCGGTTGCGTACCGGTCTTGGCCCCCAAACCAGCGCACGGTTCGCAACCGACACTCACCGGCACGCGGATCTGCGCAGTCTTGCCAGAGAA
>JANNEU010000132.1:0-8441 GCA_031379035.1 Hyphomicrobiaceae bacterium
CAGGAGGTGCCAGTCGAGGCCGTTGTGAGCAATGCAGCGACCCTGATGCTGTTCGATCTTCGCTGTGGTTACCTTGCGGCCAACGATGCCGACGTTCGGAAATCACAGATCAACACGTACGCCGCCGTTGGCGAACGCCAAGTGGGACGCGAAGCGTTTCGCAAAGCCTTCTTTGAGGCCTTGGCTGTCCGCCGCCAACAACTGGCAATTGTTGGTGACGGCGCTTGGTGTGAGCGGGTGGCTGCGCAGATAGGGGCGAGCAACTCAGCCAGCGCGAGCCGACCAACGAAGCAATAGTCCAGCCGAGGAGACGCTTCCGCGGGTGTTCAAAGTGTACCGCCCGCCAGCCACTGATTCCCCCTTGCATATAGCGCCTCAACCTCGGGGCCTTTGAGGCCGGGCATATCGCGCTTGACGGTGTAGCCGATGCCGGTTTGGAGATAAGCGAGATGGCGGTAACCGATGGGGAATTCCATCAACTTGGCACGGTCGATCTTGGGAACTTGCGACGGATCGACGGGATCGAGGCGGTCTTTTTCGTAGATGGGCTGGCGCAGTAGCATGCCCCACTTGCCGTTGCGCTTTTCGACGAAGTCGTAGAAGCGCCCGGTGCAGACCACGTCGCATTCGACGCCGTCGACAAGGGCGCGCTGGCTGATGGTCATTTTGGTTTGCGAGATCGCGCGGAGACCAGCGAGATCGATAGAGTTACCGCCGAGGAAATGCAGGATTGAAACGCCCTTGGCCCAACCGGCTTTGCTCATGGCAATGAATTCGTCGGCGGTGCCCTGGGTCCAGGTGGCCATCATGCGTCCGTCGTCGTGCCACACGGTCCGGAAGCGGTCCCAGTGACCAGCGTCGCGCCAGACCACCCAGTTCTGGATCAGCTCCCAAATGGCGCGGCGGTCAGCGTCGGTGGCGGTGTCGGTCATGGGGAAGTCCGAGGGTTAGGTAAATTACGTTATGTCGCGTTTCGTTTCCGCGCGTTTGTGGGCGGCGAGTTTGGCGAGGCGGGCGTCGCGCCAAGCGGATTTTTTGGCGATTTCGTCCGCGGTCGGCGTTGGTCCCCAGGCGGCAGCGACACGCGCCGTGTTGGCATCATCCCAGACGTCCAGTGTGGGCTGGTTCGGGATTGTCCGGCGAAAGAAGGGCCCGTAGCGGCGGCAATAGTCCGCGATGCCTTCTGGCGCGTTCAGTTCGATGGTGCCGAAGGGGCCGAGAAACGACCAGCGCAGGCCGAGGCCATCCGACATCGTCGCGTCGAGATCCTGCGGCGAGACGTAACCTTCTTCCACGAGGCGAAACGCTTCGGACAACACCGCAGCTTGCAGCCGGTTGAGAATAAAGCCGTCGATCTCTTTGTGCACCGTGACGGGCACCTGACCGATGCTGGCGTAGACCTCGCGGGCGCGAGCTTTAGCGGCGTCCGACGTCCACGGTGCGCCGCAGATTTCGACGACCGGCACGAGATGCGGCGGGTTGACCGGATGGCCGACAAGGCAGCGGTCGCGGCCGGCCAGGTTCTCGGTAAACTGCGAGGGCACGATTGCCGAGGTCGAAGAGGCCAGTACCACGCCGGGCCTTGCTGCCTTGTCGAGCGCTGCAAACAACGCGCGTTTGGCTTCCGGCATTTCGGGGCCGTTTTCCTGGACGAAATCGGCGGTTGCGACCGCGTCTTCGAGGCTGGTGGCCATCCGGATGCGTTGGGCAGCGGCTTTGGGATCATCGGCGAGGCCGTGCTTGGCCATCTCTGTGAGCTGTGCAGCGATCAGCCCAGGTGCTGCGGCGCGCTGGCTCTCAATGGGTTCCCAGGCGGCCACGTCCCAGCCGGCCCGCGCAAAGATGGCGCTCCAAGCGCGACCGATGAGGCCGGCTCCGATGATCGCGACGTTCGGCATGGGCAACTCCAGGGATGAGGCTGTGGTCGGTTGTGGCCGCGATTAACATCGGACGCCAGCGCAACAGTCAATTTCCTTGGCAAGTCGACACAGGTCAATTGTCAGAGGTGCGCGCGGTGTGGTCCACTTGATGGGCGTCACTCTCACTGCTGGAGCTTGCGATCATGGACCTCGGGATCACGGGATTGCGTGTGCTGGTGACGGCTGGTGCGAGCGGCATCGGGCGGGCGATTGCGGAAGCATTCCAGCGCGAGGGCGCGCGGGTGCATATCTGCGATGTGGATGACGCGGCGCTGGCCGCGATGGCCAAGGCGCATTCGGCGATCACGTCGTCACACTGTGACGTGGCCAAGCGCGATCAGGTCGCCAAGCTGTTTGCGGATGCGACGACAGCGTTGGGCGGGCTTGATTGCCTGGTCAATAACGCCGGCATTGCGGGTCCTACAGGGCGCATCGAAGAGATCAATCCTGAAGACTGGGATCGCTGCCTGGAAATCGATCTGACGGGGCAGTTCAACTGCGCACGCCTCGCCATTCCGCTGCTGAAACTCTCGACCAACTCAAGCATGATGAATGTGTCATCGCTGGCGGGTAAGCATGGCTTTGCCATGCGCGCGCCCTACGCGGCGGCGAAGTGGGGCGTGATCGGGTTTACGAAATCGGCGGCAATCGAGCTCGGGCCATTCGGTATTCGCGTCAACGCGCTGTTGCCGGGGCTGGTGTCGGGTGATCGCCAGCGGCGCGTGCTGGAAGCCAAATCGCAGGCGCGCGGCATTTCGTATTCGGAGATGGAAGACTTGGCGTTTTCCTACACGTCTGTGAAGGAGTACGTGACGCCTGAGCAGCTGGCGGACCTGGTGGTGTTTACCGCCTCGCCGCGCGGGCGCACCATTTCCGGCCAGTCACTGGCAGTCTGCGGGGATACCAACATGCTTGGCTGATCGCGCCGTTTGGTGTCGCCCTCGCGACGCGATCTTATTGTGCGCAAAGCCTGTTCGGCCTCACGCCTTCCGCTTGTTTTGCCGGTTCGTCACAAGATCGTCGACAACGGCGGGTTCGGCGAGGGTGGACGTGTCGCCCAGGTTCCCAAAGTCGTCTTCGGCGATCTTGCGCAAGATGCGGCGCATGATTTTGCCGGAGCGTGTCTTCGGCAGGCCGGGCGAGAACTGGATCAGGTCGGGCGAGGCGGTCGGGCCAATCACCTTGCGGACGTGCGCCACAAGCTCTTTCTTGAGTTCGTCCGATGACGCTTCGCCGGCATTCAGGGTGACATAGCAGTAGATGCCCTGCCCTTTGACGTCGTGTGGATAGCCGACGACGGCCGCCTCGGCGACCTTCGGGTGGCTGACCAATGCGCTCTCGACTTCCGCTGTTCCCAGCCGGTGGCCGGACACATTAAGCACATCATCCACACGGCCCGTGATCCAGTAGTAACCGTCGGCATCGCGGCGGCAGCCATCGCCGGTGAAGTAGGTGCCGGGATAGGTGGCGAAGTAAGTTTCATAAAAACGTTTGTGATCGCCGAACAGGGTGCGCATCTGGCCCGGCCAGCTGTCGGTGATGACGAGGTTACCACTCGCCGGCCCTGCCAGCGTGACGCCCTTGTCATCAACCAATGCCGGTTGAATGCCGAAGAACGGCCGCGTTGCGGATCCGGGTTTTGTTTTTGTCGCGCCGGGCAGTGGCGTGATCAGAATCCCGCCGGTTTCGGTCTGCCACCACGTGTCGACAATCGGGCAGCGTTCGTCGCCGACCACTTTGTGATACCACTCCCAGGCTTCCGGATTGATCGGCTCGCCGACCGAACCGAGCAAGCGCAGCGATGACCGGCTGCTACGCTTCACAAAATCATCGCCCAGGCCCATCAAAGCGCGAATGGCGGTGGGTGCCGTGTAAAACGTGTTGACCTTCCATTTGTCGATCACATGCCAGAAGCGCGACGGCGTCGGATAGTTCGGGATGCCCTCGAACATCAGCGTGGTCGCGCCATTCGCAAGTGGGCCATAGACGATGTAGCTGTGGCCGGTCACCCAGCCCACGTCGGCCGTGCACCAGTAGACATCGCCGTCGTGGTAGTCGAACACGTACTGATGCGTCATCGACGCGTAGACCAGATAACCGCCGGTGGTGTGCAACACGCCCTTCGGTTTACCCGTGCTGCCGGAGGTGTAGAGAATGAACAGCGGATCTTCCGCATTCATCTCGACAGGAGGGCAATCGGGCGAAACCTTCACAAGCTCTTCGTGCAGCCAGACATCGCGGCCGGCCGTCCACGGTACCGGATTGCCGGTGTGGCGCACGACGAGAACTTTTTCGCCGCCCTTGGTTTTCTTCAGCGCTTCGTCGGTGTTCTTCTTGAGCGGCACAGACTTGCCGCCACGCAGGCCTTCATCGGCAGTGATGATCAACTTGCTGTCGCAATCGTCAACGCGGTTCTGCAGGCTCTCGGGTGAGAAGCCACCGAACACGATGGAGTGGACCGCGCCGATGCGCGCGCATGCCAGCATCGCATAAGCAGCCGCCGGGATCATCGGCAGATAGATGGTGACCCGGTCGCCCTTCTTGACGCCTTGCGCCTTCAGCACGTTGGCGAACTTGCAGACGCGCTCGTGCAGCTGCCGATAGGTGATTGTCTCGCTCTGCGTCGGGTCGTCGCCTTCCCAGATGATGGCGATCTTGTCGGCACGGTGCGCCAGATGCCGGTCAATGCAGTTGGCCGCCACGTTCAGTGTGCCGTCCTCGTACCATTTGATGGACACGTCGGGGGCGGCGAAGCTGGTGTTCTTGACCTTGGTGTAGGGCTTGATCCAATCGAGCCTTTTGCCATGCTCGCCCCAGAAGCCCTGCGGGTCTTCGATCGAGCGTTTGTACATCGCCTGATACTTCTGGTCGTCGATCCACGCGCGGCTCTGCCATTCGGCGGGTACGGCATACGTCTTGTCGGACATCGGGGATCCTTGCACACTGTCTATGGCTTCAGCAGATTGCCCACTTTATCGGCAGTGAGCCCTCGCCCGCAACCGCGCCGTTGGTCGATAGGCCAGGGTATCGGACGATTTCTGCCCCTCCAGGACAAGGACCACTCGCATGGCCGACCCAAAAACTGCCCGTGACCAGACAATCGGCTTCATCGGCCTTGGTGCCATGGGGCGTGGCATGGCCGCGAACTGCGTCAAAAAGGGTTTTTCGCTGGTGGTGCATGATATTGCGCCTGGGCCAGTGAAGGCGCTGGTGGCACTGGGGGCGAAGGCTGGGACAAGCGTGGCGGACGTGGCGCGGCAGTGCGCGATCATCGTGACCGTGTTGCCCACCGGCCGCGAAGTCGATCAGGTGATCTTGGCTGCCGATGGCCTCTTCGCCCACGCCAAGCCCGGCACCTTGGTCATGGACCTGTCGACCATCGAGCCGGAGATGACCGACAAGCTGCATGCGGAGGCCAAGCGGCTGGGCATGAAGGCGGTGGACGCACCCATCGGCCGGCTGGCGTGGCATGCGGACCGGGGCGAGAGCCTGTTCATGGTCGGTGCCGAGCCGGACGACTTCCAGGCCGTGCTGCCGCTGTTGGAAGCCATGGGCACCACCATCCATCACTGCGGCAAGGGCGGTGCCGGCACGCGGACCAAGCTGGTCAACAACTACCTGGCGATCATCTCCTGCCAATTGAACGCGGAAGCGCTGGCGCTATCGCAACGCTTCGGGCTCGACCTGTCGAAGACGCTCGACGTGATCCATGGCACTACGGCGACCAACGGTCAGCTCAAGATCAACTGGCCCAACAAGGTGCTCGCCGGCGATACCTCACCGGGCTTCACGATTGATTTGGCGCACAAGGATCTGTCGCTGATCATCAGCGCTGCCAATGCCGCGCGCGTGCCGGTGCCGGTGGCCGCCGCCGCGCGAGAAGCGTTCTCCACTGCGCGCGCGCGCGGGCAAGGCGGGCAAGATTTCTCCGCCATGGTCGATGTGCTCTGCGATCTCGCGCAGATTGAACGGGCAAGGGTCGGGAAGGGGTGAGCGAGCGGCAGAGACGCCCCATTGCGTCGCGTCAGCGCGGGTGCATCACCAGCGGATATCGCCACTGTAGTAGGGCACGCGGATGCGGACGTGGTTGGTGGCGGTGTTGACCCGCACGGAACTGTAAGGTGCCTCGACGTGCACTTTTGTCCGCTTCGGCTGAACAGCGACGCGCGTGCCGGGTGCGGCGACAAACGTCCGGCCGTCGCGGTGTGTGTCGACGGTTGTCTTGGCGGCGTGGGCTGCGGTTATGGTGGCCACGGTCGCGAGGGCAACACCGGCGGCAAATCTCAACGCAATACGCATGGTGGTCATCTCCTGCTTTACGAGAGCCGGTCTCGTCACGCGTGATGGCGCGGCGGTTGAGGCCCTCAGTACATTGGGTAGCACGGATGGGCACGCGGGGCCAAGGCGGGCAGGTTGGCATGGCTTATCGCAGCCGCCGCTTTTGGCTCACGCGGTGCTCGGCAGACCGGCGATGCGACACCAGCACGCTTTAGAGCTTTCGGAACCAGTAGGCCTGAAAGGACATGTTTGATGCGCTACGCGGTTGTGATTGAGAAAGCGGCCGGGAACTACTCCGGCTACGTGCCGGACTTGCCCGGTTGCGTCGCCACAGGTGCGACCGTTGAAGCCGTCAATCTCGAACTGCGTGATGCTATCCGCTTCCACATCGACGGGCTTAAGGCTGATGGCGAGCCCGTGCCGGAGCCGACGACGGTGGTGGGGATGTGGCGGGGTGAGGAGTGCGCCCTGCGGCTTTTGGCGCTACCGGAGTGACCCAATGTCTGGCAACCGCCGTGACGTATGCCGTACGTGCAGCACAATGACGGCGTCAGCAGTCACTGTGAAGTAGATCCGGTACGGATACTGCGCCGGTGACAAGATCCAAACGCCTGGCTCAGAGGTGGTGATCCCGGGACGGGGCGACCGGCCCAGCCGGTCAATACGGCCCTTCAAGTGCTGGCGGACGCGTTCAGCAGCATTGGCACCAGTGGTCTCTCGAAGGTAGTTCCTGATCTCGGCCAGATCGCGCCGCGCACGCGCGTGCAGGCGAACCTTCATGACCAGGGTGTATTGAGGATATCGTCGCTGTCCGCATCCGACAGATTGGTGCCAGCCTGCGCCTCAGCCAGCACCGGACGCAGGACTGCGAGTTCGTTCTCCGACAAGACATACGGTTCGTCGAGCATCTCCTGCAGCGCTTCGGCGACGAGACGCTGCCGGTCTTCGGGCAGACGCTTGGCCCGCTCGGCGAGAGTGTCGATAAGGGTGGAGGCAATGGACATATCGCAAACTACCATTTCGGACGGTGACGCGCAATTTCGGGAATGATTGTTCGGGAATGATTGTTGTTCGCCACGATCATACAGCTCATGGCGCGCCGACCCATTCCGGTTTCCCGGAATTTGGTCAGTGCCCTTCAGCGCTGGCCAAATATCCGGCAACTTCACCAGCCGGAGGCATCGCACCGGCGTTGCCACAGCACGTCATTGCCGCAACAGGTGAAGACCCCGGATACGCTCCGGCGCCACCGCGCCGCGTGCGTTCCGGGGAAACGGGGGGGAGGGGCGGTTGTGCCAAACGAATGGGTCAAGGGCGGCGCCCTTGTTGGGGTTGTTAGGGGCGAAAGCCCCTGACGTCGCGAAGCGCGTGGTGGGGGAACATGCAGTTTGGCCTTCGGCAGTCATCCCGCGCTTTGTCCGTAATTTCATCAAGCCTTCTCCACGTCAAAGGTGGGGCGGTCGATTGTCTCTGACGACAAACGTGTCACGATTTTGGGTGCAAGGCTGTTTCGGGGGAGCGAACACACGCAAAACTAAGGAGCTAAATGATGTTTGACACTGTATCGGTTTCACTTTCGGGGGCGCTCGGATGGATTGCGAAGCCCATTTCTCGATTGCTTCTCAGCACGCCTCGCCTCGACTTTCAGCGCAGCAGCAGCTCAAAATACAGCGGCGTTGCCCTCGTAATCCATAATCAAGGTCAGAGTGACGTCGTCATTGTGGTACCTCAGTGCTCCCACAGCCACGTCCGTGTCGTCGAGAACGATGAACGGTTCAGCGTTCACATAGAAGCTGCTCACTTGCCGTCGACTGACAATTCTGGGCGCAAACAGCCACGTTGGACAGTGACAATACCAAGCGAGCATCATCAGACGTTTGCGCTCGCGGTCCGCCAAGAGACTTGGAACAACCTTGGCGACGATCAGGTGCTCACCTTCACCGTGCCGTGGGGGTGGAGCGGACGGAACTGGAGGCACAACAAAAAATGCACAATTTACAAAACAGTCGGAGAGCTTCGAGTTCTTGCGTGGTCCCCAAGGGTCGGTAAGCAGTACGTAGCGGCGGCTTGATACCTTATCGCCCGAAGCGGGGGTGCAATGACAGCTCATAAGCGCCAGAGAAATTGGCCGACACATTTTCAATAAGTGGATCATGAAAAAGGGCCGCTTGCGCGGCCCTTTTGAAGCTCAATTATCCAAGAACGACCGCAACTTCCTGCTCCGGCTCGGATGCTTCAGCTTCC
>JANNEU010000240.1:0-2372 GCA_031379035.1 Hyphomicrobiaceae bacterium
ATCATCGGTGGCGGCAATGCAGCCCTGTGCGCGGCCATAGCTGCTCGCCAGGGTGGCGCATCTGTCTTGGTTGTTGAAGCCGCTCCGAAATTCTATCGCGGCGGCAATACCCGGCACACCCGTAACATGCGCTGCGCCCACGATGCGGCCACCGAGACACTCTCCGGCCCCTACACCGAGGACGAGTTCTGGGACGATCTATTGCTTGTGACCGGTGGTGAGACCAACGAACAGCTCGCTCGCATGATGATCACTATGTCGAAAGACATGCTCGTTTGGATCGCTCAGCAGGGCGTCCGCTTCCAGCCGTCCCTGGGCGGGACGCTGAGCCTTGGCCGTACCAACTCGTTCTTTCTTGGCGGCGGCCGTGCCATGCTGAATGCGCTCTATGCGACGGCCGAGCGGCTGGGTGCGCGGGTGATCTACGACGCAGAGGTCGTCGACCTCGATGTGCGCGACGGCAGATTTAAGGGCGCGACCGTAAAGTCTGGCGGCACCTTGCATCACGTCACTGCCAAAACGGTTGTCGCCGCGTCCGGCGGCTTCGAAGCCAACACCGATTGGCTCCGCGAAAGCTGGGGTCCCGCCGCCGACAATTTCCTCATTCGCGGCACACCCTACAACCGGGGCACAGTGTTGAAGCTGTTGCTTGATCGCGGCGTCGCCAGCATCGGTGATCCGACGCAGTGCCACGCCGTCGCCATCGACGCGCGCGCACCGAAGTTCGACGGCGGCATCATCACCCGCCTCGACTGCATCCCGTTCGGCATCGTCGTCAACAAACACGCACAACGCTTCTACGATGAGGGCGAAGATGTCTGGCCCAAGCGCTACGCCATCTGGGGGCGCCTAGTCGCAGCGCAACCCGACCAGATCGCCTACATCGTCTTCGATGCGCCGAAGCTCGACCTCTTCATGCCGTCGTTGTTCCCAGCCATCGCCGCGCCAACACTCGAAGTCCTGGCCGAAAAACTCACGCTCGATCCCACTGCTTTGCCGGCGACCGTCGCACACTTCAACTCAGCGGTCCGCCCCGGCACGTTCGATCTCACGACCCTCGACGATTGCCGCACCGAAGGCCTGACACCGCCCAAGACGCACTGGGCACAGCGCATCGAAACGGCACCCTATTACGCCTATCCGGTCCGCCCCGGCATCACCTTCACCTATCTAGGCACCCGCGTGGATCGCGATGCGCGCATCCTCATGGACGGCGGCGGCCGCTCGGACAACATGTTCGCCGCCGGCGAAATCATGGCCGGCAACGTGCTCGGCCGCGGCTATGCCGCTGGCATAGGCATGACCATCGGCAGCGTCTTCGGACGCATCGCAGGACGAGAGGCAGCCAAACGTGCCAGGGATTGAAATGCCAGCAACTGACACCCACGCCACCGCAGCCCTCGCCGAAGCCGATCGCCTGATGACGGTCTGCAACTCCTGCCGCTATTGCGAAGGCTTGTGCGCCGTGTTCCCCGACATGGAACTGCGCCGCTCATTTGGCGACTGTGACCTCAAATATCTGGCCAATATCTGCCACAGCAGCGGCGCCAGTTTCGTCGATTGCCAGTTCTCGCCGCCCCACGAATTCAACGTCAATGTCCCGCGCGTGCTCGCCGAAGTCCGCGGCGACAGCTACGAAACCTACGCGTGGCCCCGTGCGCTCGCGCCGCTGTTCCAACGCCACGGTGTCGTCGTCGCGCTCGGCTCCATCGCCGCCTTTGTAGCGTTCGTCGCCGGCTTTGTTGCCTTCAATGCGCCTGGTGCACTCTTCGCGACACCCAAAGGCCCCGGCGCCTTTTATGCGCTGATGCCACACAACACCATGGCGCTGCTGTTCGGTCTGGCCTTTGGCTACGCGATCCTCGCCATCGCTATGAGCGCGCGTAGTTTCTGGCAGGCGATTGGGCCGGCACCAGCAGGTGGAAAGCCAGCCTTGTCCATCTGGCAGGCTATGAAGGACGCGGGCCGTTTGCGTTATCTCGACGGCGGTGGTCCAGGCTGCTCAGTCACCGACGATGGCAAGCCTGATCGCCGCAAACTCTACCACCACATGACGTTTTACGGATTCTTGCTGTGCTTCGCCGCAACGTCGACTGGCACGCTCTATCACTACTTGCTCGGCCGCATTGCGCCTTATCCCTGGTACGATCTCCCCGTCATCCTCGGTTCGCTCGGCGGCATCGGCCTGTTGATCGGCCCGCTCGGGCTCTGGCAGCAAAAATCGAACCGCGATCCCGCCCTCCGCTCTGACAAGCGCGCCGGCATGGATCAAGCCTTCATTCTGATGTTGTTCTTAACAAGCCTGACCGGCTTTGCAGTCCTGCTCCTCCGCACAACGCCATTGCTGGGGCTTACCCTCGCCCTCCACCTCG
>JANNEU010000320.1:0-10912 GCA_031379035.1 Hyphomicrobiaceae bacterium
GCAGGCGGATGATTTCGTTCATAACCTCGAAGACGGCAAGGGCCGCAGAGGCTACGCCGCGCACGTCGGCGAGCGTGGCGTCAAGCTCTCAGGTGGTCAGCGCCAGCGGATCGCGATTGCGCGGGTACTCCTGAAAGACGCACCGATCCTCATTCTGGACGAAGCCACCAGCGCGCTCGACAGCGAAGTAGAGGCGGCCATTCAGGACCAGCTCGACAATCTCATGAAGGGGAAGACAGTGATCGCCATCGCGCACCGCTTATCGACCATCGCGGCCATGGATCGCCTGATTATCATGGACAAAGGCCAGGTGGTCGAAACCGGCAGCCATGACGAATTGCTCCGGCGCGGCGGGCTCTACGCCGATTTGTGGGCGCGGCAGAGCGGCGGGTTTTTGGCGAAGGAAGCGGCGGAGTAAATTGGAGGTCATCGAAATGGATGCCAAGATTAACAAGCGCATGATGCAGAGCATTTTTGAAGCTGTGGAGCGCGGCGACCGGTCCGCCTATGTCGAAGCGATGCATGATGATCTGGTGATGCACGTGATGGGGGCGAGTTCCTGGACAATTACGGTGCGCGGAAAGGCGAGGGTGTTGGACGAGTACTTTGCCTACGTGCAGTCACGATTGCGCGCCCGCAATCCGACTAAGCCATTAAGGCTTATTGCCGATGACGATTGGGTCGTTGTCGAAGCCAAGGGCGATATGGTGGCTACTGACGGTCGGCCGTATCAGAACGACTATTGCCTGCATTATCGGATTGCGGACGGCAAAATCGTCGAGATGAAAGAATATATGGATACGGCCTTGTGCGAGGATCGCCTCGGCCGGTTTCCTGATGAGCTGAAGGCGCGGCTGCAGGCGGGATGATGTAGGGCCAATTTGCGGCCCTGCCTGCCGGTTCTGCCGGCACTGATCACGAACGGTTGAAGGGTATTGATTGGCGTTCGGCGGAGCGGCTAGTTATCACGATTGTATCAGTCAAAAGGCGTCCGAAGACGCCGCTCCCGGGAGAGACGCATGTCGATGATTTCGCGCCGTGGTGCTTTGGGTATTGCGCTTGGGTTGGGGGCGCTCATGACACTGCCAGCTTTCGCTCTCCAGGGTACCAAGTTTACGGCTTCGGGGCTTGCCGACGCACAGAAGGCTGGCAAGGCCGTGCTCGTAGAGGTCGGCGCACCGTGGTGCCCGACCTGCAAGGCGCAGGCACCAATCCTTGGCAAGCTGCTCGGGACCGATAAGTTCAAGTCGTTCGTAAAGCTCAATATCGATTTTGACAGCCAGAAAGCTGACCTCAAGACCCTCAATGTGCAGCAACAGAGCACGCTGATCGTCTACAAGGGCGACAAGGAAGTGGGCCGCTCGACAGGCGACACCAACCCAGCGTCCATCGAAGCGCTGATGGCTAAGGCACTTTGATCGCGCGGATATCGATGTAAGTTTGTGGTGGCCGCGCCCGTTGCGTGGCCACTTTTTTATCGGAGTCCGTGAACGATGTCGCTTGCCACCCAGGGCCTGGCTTTTATGGCTGGCGTTTTATCGACGCTGTCGCCCTGCGTGCTACCCATTCTGCCGATCGTCGTCGGCACGGCGGCGACGCAACATCGCTATGGTCCGGCGGCACTTGCCGCTGGCCTGGCAGTCAGCTTCGTCACAATCGGTCTATTTGTTGCAACAGTAGGCTTTGCTATCGGGCTCGACGCCGCAGTGTTCCGGACGTTCTCGGCCGTCCTGCTAATCGGTATTGGTATCGTACTGCTGTCGTCATTCCTTCAAGAGAAGGTCGCAGGCGCAGCCTCGCCGCTCGCAAACTGGGCTGATGCCCGTTTCGGCGGCGGATCAGGGCAAGGACTGTGGGGGCAAGCCGGCGTCGGGCTACTGCTGGGTGCCGTTTGGAGCCCGTGTGTTGGGCCAACATTGGGCGCTGCATCTGTCTTGGCGTCGCAAGGCAAAGATCTTGTCCAGGTGGCGGTCACGATGCTGATGTTCGGGATCGGTGCGGCCCTGCCGCTGCTGATCCTCGGGATTCTGTCGCGCGAGGCCATGCTGAAAATGCGCGGCAAGATGATGTCAGCTGGATCTGGTGCCAAAACCGCGATGGGTGTTGTCTTGCTGGTGATCGGTTTTCTCGTATTGTCAGGTCTCGACAAGACGGCTGAGGCAGCGCTCGTCAATGCGATGCCCGACTGGTTGACGACGCTGACAACGCGGTTCTGAGCTATCGCCCGTTGCGCCGCGCGGAGCCTGCAACTAAAACAGCCAGATGCCCGTCACCCATCTCATCTTCGATCTCGACGATACGCTGTATCCAGAACGCGACTACGCCCTTGGCGGGTTCCGCGCGGCAGCAGCGTGGGCGCGTGCCGAGCTTGGAATCACGGTGAGCGTTGACGACATGGCGGCGCTGCTTGACACGGGCCATCTCGGCCAACTGTTCCCAAAAGTGTTGGCGGCGGCTAAGCCTGACCATAGCCCGGACGATCTCAAGGCGTTCGTGCGCGCCTATGGCAAGCACACGCCCGCGCTCACGCTATTTGACGATGCAGCTGCAGCGCTCGACCATTGGCAGTCGCGTGCGAAACTCGGCCTAATCACCGACGGCCACGCAGCCACACAGTTCTCGAAAATTGGTGCCCTGGCGTTAGCCCCGCGCTTCGCCGAAATCATCGCGACGGGAGCTCTCGGGCCCGATCGTACGTTTCACAAGCCGCACCCGCGCGCCTTCGAGATGATGCAAGTGGCGCTTGGTGCGCCGGGCGATCGTTTTGTCTACGTGGGCGACAATCTCGCAAAGGACTTCCTTGCACCCAACACTCTCGGCTGGATGACGATCCGGATCGACCGGCCCGCCCATCGTCACCATCGCATCCACAAGCACGTGACGGCTCTGGAAGGCGGAGCGCCGCATGAGACGATTGAGGATCTGGGAGCACTCAAAGCGCTGCTCGGATAGCCACTACTGTGCTCAACCGCATCGCACGTTCACCAACCCGGCTCGAAACCGCCGCGCCATTTCATCAACCATCGCATCAAACGCCTTGGCCTCAGCCGTCGGATAGATCACCGTCCACACATCCAGCCGTCGACCGCTACAGCTGAAATGCACCCGCTCATAGAACGTCGCTGCACCGCGCGTCCCAGATACAACATACCACGTTTCGGTAGCGCGATTGTAGTCAAGCTTGGCCCCCTTGTAGCTCGCCTGGATCGCGAGACTGCGGAGGTCGCTGGGCGATTTCTGATCCAAGTTCGGGAGAGTTGCGACTTGCAGCGTGGCCCGACCATCTGCGGTTGAGAACGTTCGGCCGGCGCGATCATCTGTGCGGTCGCGAACGGCATCGGTCGGATCGCCTCCCGCAACTGTGAACACGTCCACCGGATAATCGAACGATAAGTTGCCGCGCTCGCTGGCGTAGGTGATCCAGCGCTTGGCATCGGGTGCAGCCTGCGATGTGCTGGGGGCAAGCAGCAGCGCGAACGCCATGCCGACCGTAACCGCAGAAGCCACGGAGCAGATGCGCACTGTTTTGCAAGGCTCGGTCATGGCCGTTGAGGTCCAGGCGTGCGAGAAAGTATCAACGAAGCCCCAGTGCAGGGGCTATCAAAGACCGAGGTTGCCGTGAAGAAGTCGCAGCGTTCACATGCAGAACCTCAGGCGATCATCAGTATCGAAACCGAAGATGATGTCAAAGTTGGAGTAAAGGATCTTCGGCGTCAGTGCGTGTACATGCGCCAAGCACACGACGTGGCTGGCAACCCGCCCTTGCGTCGCCGGACTGGCGGCATCGAGGGGCTTGTTCGGATTATCAACGGTCAGCAGTTGTCAGTTGCCAGCGCTACCGCAATCCATACGCGCGTTGTCGCTACGATAAAGCCTATGACAGCGAAGAAACTGTTAGCTGTCTCCGACGAGACGCTCCGTGGTTGCGGTCTGTCGCGACCAAAAATAAAAACAGTGCGCGCCGTTGCCCAAGCTGTTGTCGACGGACTGGATCTGGATCGTCTCGCAACACTCCCGCAAGCTGAAGCGGTTGCACAGTTGACTGCCGTCTCCGGCATCGGTCCATGGACGGCCGACGTCTATCTGATGTTCTGCATTGGCCACGCCGATGTTTTCGCGCCCGGCGATCTTGCCTTGCAGATTGCCGCGCAGATGTTGATGGGTCTTGATGAACGGCCAACTGCGCGAGAGATGGCAGTTATTGCTGAGCGATGGACGCCCTGGCGCGCCATCGCCGCTGGTCTGCTCTGGGCCTATTATGCGGAATCCAAGAAACAGGGCCTCGCGGTGCCCGTATGACGCAAACGGGCACTCGATCGTCGTGATCAAGCGCCCGCCGCGTCCGACAATACCTTATCCGCAGCCAACCTCCATCAGCGGCTTCTCGGCGCGTGCGTCATCAATCCGCGACGATAGCTTCTTGTTCTTGTTCTTGTGCTCGTTCTCATCGCGCATTTGCGCCACACCGCTGCCACCTCTGTCCCGCAGCCTCCCTGGCTGAGGAGACAGCCCAATGGCATTGCCACTCACCGCCTACGGCCCTGCGCCGAAAACCGCGCGCCCGACACCGTTCATCGTGCTGTTTCTCGGCAAAGTCGTGCTGCTGTTCGCAACCATCGTGCTTGTCTGGGCGCTTTACGCCTACATGCACGCCTACCGGCTGGAGTGGCTCGGTTGGTTCTACGCCATGCTGACACCGCTGACGAACTGGCTCTACACCGTCGTCGAAAGCCTCTTTACCGGTGATACGCGCTACAAAATCCGCGCCGCCATCACCGACGACCTCGGCCAACGCTCACTGTTTTTGCTGCTACTGACCGCCACCATCGAGCTGGTGCTTTACACTCTGTTCAAGCTGGCCAAGACACTCATAGGCCTCGCGCGACGAGGCCGTATTCAACCCGCCCGCGTCGGTAATCTTGTGCGCCGGTAACGATGGGCCACTCAAGCGTTGCCGCGGTCTTCGCGCCAGATGCCGAGCTTTTCCTGAACGGCGCGATCTGAGAAACTGAACAGCACGGCATCGCTATCGGCTTCATGGATGATAGGCTTCCAGCTCGGCGCGACGAACAGATCGCGCGGTCCCCATTCCATCACTTGATCGCCAACGCGCGTGCGGCCGCTGCCTTCAACGGCGGTGAACACTGTCGCGTCCGTCGACCGATAACGGCTGGTCTTGAAGCCCTTCGGCAGCAACTGCAGGCACGATGCGATCGTCGGCATCGCAAAGTCACCATTGGTCGGGTTCACGTAGCGCATCTTGATGCCGTGACAGGCGTCCCATGCTGCGGACTTACGCATGGTCTCCAGTGCCTCACGGGAGCGAACGTAGGGGTAATTGAAGATCGGCGAACTGGTTGACCCGCGCTTGTGGTCAACCGGCAGCATATTGGCACCGTAGCGTGCCAGCGCATCGCCTTCGGGGCGGCTGATGGGCTGCTCGTCGTCATCAAGATGCTCCACGAACGAGGCGTCCAGGAACTGAATCAGTGGAATATCGAGGCCATCGAGCCAGAGCATGGGGTCATTGGAGGCATTGCCATGATCATGCCAGGAGCCGGACGGCGTGATGACGAAATCGCCGACTTCCATGCGCGTGCGCTCGCCGTTGACTGCCGTATACGCGCCGCCGCCTTCCAAAACGAACCGCAGCGCCGACTGCGAATGCCTATGCGCCGGAGCCACCTCTTTCGGCAACACCATCTGCACGCCGGCATAGAGCGAGGTTGTCACTTTTGATTGCCCACGCAGGCCGGGGTTTTCCAACACCAACACTCGCCGTTCGGCTTCTTGAGCTGAGATGAGCCCACCGGCTTCCATCATCGCTGCGCGGACCTCGTTGTAACGCCACAGGTACGGCACACAGGCGCTCGTGGGTTCCGGCGTCACTAGGTTCGCCAGATTGTTCCACAATGCCGAGATGTTCGACTTGTCGATCTTCGCGTAAAAGGCCTTGCGGGCGGGTGTTTCGACGGGCGTGGAGGTGCTCGGTGTCATGGGGGTAAGTCTCGCTGCACGGCTACCTTTGGCACGTGCCGCAGGGGAAGCGCGTTGACGTTATGTTCAAATGACCCTAGGTCCGCTCAAAAGCGCCTGTCAATCTTCTGCGCGTCACCCAGTGCAACTATGGATACCAGCCCCGCGTGACCGGCCTTCCACCCGCTCGCACAGACCTGTTCCAGAGCCCCGTTGATGTTCTCATCATCGGTGGCGGCAATGCAGCCCTGTGCGCGGCCATAGCTGCTCGCCAGGGTGGCGCATCTGTCTTGGTTGTTGAAGCCGCCCCGAAATTCTATCGCGGCGGCAATACGCGGCACACGCGCAATATGCGGTGTGCGCATGATGCGGCAACCGAGACGTTGTCGGGGCCCTACACCGAGGACGAGTTCTGGGACGACCTGCTGCGGGTGACCGGCGGCGAGACCAATGAGCAACTCGCGCGCATGATGATCGCCGACTCCAAAGACATGCTGGTGTGGATCGCTGAGCAAGGCGTGCGGTTTCAACCGTCGCTCGGTGGGACGTTGAGCCTCGGGCGGACCAACTCGTTCTTCCTCGGCGGCGGGCGTGCGATGTTGAATGCGCTCTATGCAACGGCTGAGCGGTTGGGCGTCGCGGTTATCTATGACGCGGAAGTCACCGGTCTGGAGATCCGCGATGGGCACTTTGAGGCGGCGACCGTGACATGCGACGGCTTTCCGCATCGCGTCGTGGCGGCGGCCGTGGTGGCGGCGGCGGGTGGTTTTGAAGCCAATATCGACTGGTTGCGGGAAAGCTGGGGACCGGCAGCCGATAATTTTCTTATTCGTGGCACGCCGTACAATCGCGGGACCGTGCTCAAGCTCTTACTCGATCGGGGTGTGGCCGCCATCGGTGATCCGATGCAGTGCCATGCTGTGGCGATCGACGCGCGGGCGCCGAAGTTCGATGGCGGGATCATCACGCGGCTCGACTGCATTCCGTTCGGCATTGTCGTGAACAAGCACGCGCAGCGCTTTTATGACGAGGGCGAGGATGTCTGGCCCAAGCGCTATGCGATCTGGGGGCGGCTGGTGGCGGCGCAGCCTGATCAGATCGCGTACATCGTTTTTGATGCGCCAAAGCTTGAACTCTTCATGCCCTCGCTGTTCCCAGCAATCGCTGCACCCACCATCGAAGCCCTCGCCGAAAAGCTGACCCTCGATCCGAAAGCCATGGCGGCGACGCTTGCGGCGTTCAACGCTGCGGTGCGGCCAGGAACGTTCGATCTTACGGCGCTTGACGATTGTAGAACAGATGGTTTGACGCCGCCGAAAACGCATTGGGCACAGCGGATCGAGACGGCGCCCTTTTATGCGTATCCGGTGCGCCCAGGCATTACGTTCACCTATCTTGGTACGCGCGTTGACCGTGACGCGCGTATCCTCATGCAGGGCGGCGGCCGTTCCGACAACATGTTCGCGGCCGGTGAAATCATGGCTGGAAATGTGCTGGGGCGCGGCTACGCCGCCGGCATCGGTATGACCATCGGCAGCGTCTTCGGGCGCATTGCCGGACGAGAGGCGGCCAAACGTGCACGCGACTGAGACACATGCCAGTGCGGCGCTGGCGGAAGCTGACCGTCTGATGACGGTCTGCAATTCCTGCCGCTATTGCGAGGGTTTGTGCGCGGTGTTTCCGGCGATGGAGATGCGGCGGTCGTTTGCGGATGGCGATCTCGATTATCTGGCCAATCTGTGCCACAGCTGCGGCGCGTGTTTCATCGATTGCCAGTTCGCGCCACCCCACGAATTCAACGTCAATGTCCCGCGCGTGCTCGCCGAGGTCCGCGGCGACAGCTACGAGACCTACGCCTGGCCCAGTGCACTGGCGCCGCTGTTCCAACGCCACGGTGTCGTCGTTGCGCTCGGTT
Organism: Hyphomicrobiaceae bacterium; assembly: GCA_031379035.1. Classification (GTDB taxonomy): domain Bacteria; phylum Pseudomonadota; class Alphaproteobacteria; order Rhizobiales; family Hyphomicrobiaceae; genus JABFRJ01. The sequence goes on from JANNEU010000320.1 coordinate 7,892, forward strand.
CCATCGCAGCGTTTGTTGCGTTCGTCGCCGGCTTTGTTGCCTTCAATGCGCCGGGCGCGTTGTTCGCCACACCGAAAGGCCCTGGCACCTTCTACGCATTGATGCCGCACAACACGATGGCGCTGCTGTTTGGCCTGGCCTTCGGATACGCGATCCTCGCCATTACGATGAGTGCGCGCAATTTCTGGCGTGCGATTGGGCCAGCGCCAGCCGGTGGCAAGCCTGCCTTGTCCATCTGGCAGGCCATGAAAGACGCGGGGCGTTTACGTTATCTCGACGGCGGCGGTCCGGGCTGCGCAGTCAGTGACGATGGCAAACCCGATCGCCGCCGTCGCTACCATCACATGACTTTCTATGGTTTCCTGCTGTGCTTCGCCGCTACGTCTACCGGCACACTTTATCACTACTTGCTCGGCCGCGTCGCGCCATACCCCTGGTATGATCTCCCTGTCATCCTTGGCTCCCTCGGTGGCCTCGGCCTGCTGATCGGCCCGCTCGGTCTCTGGCGGCAGAAGGCGAACCGTGATCCAGCACTCCGCTCAGCGAAGCAAGTTGGCATGGATCAAGCGTTCATTCTGATGCTGTTCTTGACGAGCCTGACAGGCTTCGCGGTGCTCCTGCTGCGCACAACGCCGCTGCTGGGGCTCACCCTTGCCCTTCACCTCGGCGTGGTCCTCGTGCTCTTTCTCACGCTGCCTTACGGCAAGTTCGTGCACGGCATCTATCGCTTCCTGGCGCTCATTCGCGCCGCGCAAGAAAATCACGCGCAACTCAAATAAAAAGCGCGCCGGGTTGCCCCGACGCGCTTCACTTCGTGCATCGATATCAGAATGCAAGGCCGTCCTTGACGATAACCCAGCGGCCCTTCTGGACCTGCTGTACGGTTGTCACCGTGGAGGCGAGATGGTTGGTCTTCGAGAACTTGGTTGGCGGTGAGCCAAAGATGTCCTGGTAGACGCTGCCTGATTCAAGCGCTGTGAGCAGTTTGTCGCCCGTCAGTTCTTTGCCAGCCAACTTGGCATAGTGCGCAAACGTCATGATGGCGTTGTAGCCGATGATGGCTTGCGTGTTCGGCGTCGCACTGAAGGCGGCGCGGTAGGTGTCGAGCCAGGTCTTGATCTTGCCCTTAGCCGTGTCTTCGTAAGGGATCTCGAAACCGCCTGCGGAATAGAGACCTTCGACAACTTCCTTGCCAAGTGCCGGGACCTCGATGACGTTGACGGGTGTGGAGCCGAGGAAGGCCGGGTTCCAACCGAGTTTCTTGGCTTCCGACATGGCGCCGATCGGCTCGCGAATGACGGCGCCGAGAACGACGAGATCGCAACCGTCTGATTTCATCTTGGCGATGGGTGCGCTGAAGTCCGACGCGCCGCGCTTATAGCTGTTGACCGATGCGGGTTTGATTTTCATGGCGTCGGTCTGCGCGGTGAAGCCGTCCAGCACGCTTTTGCCGTACTCGTCGTCTTGATAGAGGATGCAGGGCTTAGCAAACTTTTTTGCTTCGATCATGTACTTGATCGCAGAGCGGGTGCTTTCCACGTAAGGCAGCAGGTTGTTGAACTTCAGCCGTTCCTGCGGTTTTGTGGCATCGAACTTGTAGGAGAATTCGGCGGCGGTCAGCGGGAAAAGCTGCGGCACGCCGGCGTCGAGAACGATGTCCTGCGCTGCGAGAACTGTCGGCGAGCCCATGGAGCCGATGTTGGCGAAGATCTTGTCCTTCTCGATCATCTTTTGCGTGGCGAGCACGGCGCGCTTGGGGTCGTAGCCGCTGTCTTCGAGAATGAGTTTCAGCTTGCGGCCGTTGATGCCGCCGGCGGCGTTGATTTCGTCAACGGCGAACTTCATGCCGTTGGCTGCGGAGACGCCCCAGCCCTTGATGGGGCCGGACAGGTCTTGGTGGGTGCCGATGACGATTTCGGTATCGGTGATGCCTTGGTTGGTCACCTTGGTCTTGGCCGGTGTCTGCGCCGAAGCCGACGTCCAAGCCAAGGCTGTTGCCGCTGCGAGTGCCGCAACTGATAGTGCTTTTGTTTGCATGCTCGTTCTCCCTTTGAAGTGTACGGATTTATGCCTGTTATTGGGCCGGTTCCGGCGTTGCCGGGCTAGCTGGCCATGCGCTCACCATACATCGCCCCGATGAGTGGCGCATACTTCTTGTTCACGAAGCTGCGTTTCAGTTTCAGGGTCGGTGTCAGTTCCTCGTCTTCCGGGGTTAATTGTTGCTCAATCAGCTGGAATTTCTTGATGGTTTCGACGCGCGCAAAGTTGGCGTTCACTTTCTCGATTTCCGCCCAGATCAGGTCCTGCACATCCTTGGCGCGGCAAAGGCTGGTGTAGTTGGTGAAGGGAATGTCTTTGTCCTGGGCGAATTTCTCGACGTTCTCCTGGTCGATCATGACCAGGCAGGTCAGGAACGGCCGTTTGTCGCCGATCACGATGGCGTCCGAGATATACGGGGAGAACTTCAGCTGGTTCTCGATTTCGGTCGGCGTGATGTTCTTGCCGCCGGCGGTGATGATGATGTCTTTCATGCGGTCGGTGATCTTCACGTACCCTTCGTTGTCGATCATGCCGATGTCACCGGTGTGCAACCAGCCATCTTTGTCAATGGTTTCGGCAGTTTTCTCGGGCTGATTGAGGTAACCCTTGAAGACGATGTCGCCGCGGATGAGAATTTCGTTCTCTGGCGAAATCTTAACTTCGGCCCACGGCACCGACTTGCCGATGGAGCCGAGCTTGATCCTGTCGGCGGTCATCGATGTTGCGACGCCGCAATTCTCGGTCTGGCCGTAGACTTCGTACATGTTCATGCCGAGGGCCAAGTACCACTTGACGAGATCGGGCGAGATGGGGGCTGCGCCAGTGAACAGCCGCTTGGCGCGGTCGATGCCGAGCATCTTGCGGATGTTGCGCAGGACTAGCCAATAGGCGGCTTGGTTCTGCAGGCGCAGCGCGATTGATGGCGATCTGCCCTCAAGTTTCGCGTCGGCGACGCGGCCGCCGATGCCAATCGCTTTGGCA
>JANNEU010000382.1:0-8255 GCA_031379035.1 Hyphomicrobiaceae bacterium
AGCACGTGGTTCACCGGCTTGTGCAGATAGTCCTCGGCGCCAAGCTCGATACAGCGGACGATGTTGTCCATGCCCTCCAGCGACGAGGTGACGATCACGGGCACATCGCGCAGTTGCAGATCCGCCTTCAACTGCTCCAGCACGGCAAAGCCGTCCAGCTCCGGCATTTCAATGTCGAGCAAGAGCAGGTCGAACGGCTCGCGGCGCAGCATCTCGAGCGCGATGCGGCCATTCTCGGCAGCCGTCGCCCGGTGGCCGTGCAGCTCGACGCTGCGCGACAACAGCAGGCGATTGACCTTGTTGTCATCGACGATCAGCAGGCGGGCGGCAAACTCAGCCATGGGCGATGTCCTTCAGCGCGGTCGCTGCACGTTTATATTCCGCCTCCAGCGCGTCAAGGGACGTGATCGCGGCCGCTGCATCGGCTGCGGGTCCGGCCAGTTCTAGCGCGCGGGCCAAGCTGGCCAATGTCACCGCGCCGAACGTGCTGGCGTTCGACTTCAGCGAGTGGGCTGCCCGCCGGAACCGCTCGGCATCCCGCTTCGCGTGCGCACTGCGCAGATCGGCCAGCATGCCCGGCGCTTCTTCCAGAAACGTCGTCACCAGTTCAGCAGCAAATTCAGTACCGGTCGCCGCACGCAGCTCGGCAAAAACCGCCGCATCAACTACAATATCTGCCATCCCACGCTCACTCCTGCCGCGCCGCGGCGTGCGTCAACGCCTCGATCAGTTGATCGACGCGGATCGGCTTGGCTATATAATCGTCCATGCCTGCTGCCAGACACATCTCCCGGTCACCCTGCATGGCGTTGGCCGTCATGGCAATGATACGTGGGCGGCTGTTGGCGGGCAATCGTGCCGTGATGCGCCGCGAGGCCTCCAGGCCGTCCATCTCCGGCATCTGCACGTCCATCAGCACCACATCATAGGTCTGCCGCGCGACGCACTCGACGGCCTCAAGGCCATTGCTCGCCAGATCGGCGCGATAGCCCATCTGCTGCAGCAGCCGCATGGCGAGCTTCTGGTTCACGGCATTGTCTTCCGCGAGCAGAATGCGCAGCGGATGACGGGTGGCCATGCCTGGATTCATCTGCGGTTTGGTGGGTGAGGCCGCGCCCGCTTTGTGTGCTACTTCGACCGACAGCAGGCTGACCAGCGTATCGAACAGATGCGATTGGCGCAGTGGCTTGGCAAGGTACGCGCTGAACAGACCATCGCCCGCATCCACGTCGCGGCGGCCGAGCGAGCTGAACAGCACCAGCGGCAGATCGGGATGGCTCTTGCGGATGTCGCGCGCCAGCTCCTGGCCATCCATCTGCGGCATGTGCATATCGAGGATCGCCAGATCGAAACGCTCGCCTTTTGCCAGCCATTGCAGCGCATCGCGCGGGAATTCGGTATCGCGCGCCGTCATCCCCCACTTGGCCGACTGCAGTGCCAGAATGCGCCGGTTGGTGGCGTTGTCATCGACGATCAGCAGCCGTTTGCCCTGCAGGCCGGACTGCACGCCCGTGAGATGACGCGCGCGCGGGGTTGGCAGGCTCGTGCGCGCGGCCACGATGGTGAACTGGAACGTCGCGCCTTTGCCGGCACCGTCGCTGGCCGCCGACATGGTACCGCCCATCAACTCCGCCAGCCGCTTGGAGATGGCGAGGCCTAGGCCCGTGCCGCCATACTTGCGGGTGGTTGAGCTATCAGCCTGGCTGAACGACTGGAACAACCGCCCCATGCCTTCCGGCGTCAGCCCGATGCCGGTATCGCGCACCGCGAACATCAGCTCCATCGTGCCGTTGTTGAGCGGCTTCGATGTCACCGTCAGCACCACCTCGCCTTTTTCTGTGAACTTGACGGCGTTCGACAGCAGGTTGAGCAGCACCTGACGCAACCGTGTGAGATCACCGCTGATCGCCTCCGGCAAGTCGCCTTCAAACACGTAGGCCGTATCGAGGCGCTTCTCCATGGCGCGCGTTGAGACCAGATCGAGCGCCGATTCCACGCACTCGCGCAGGTCAAACGGATGCATCTCGATGTCCATATGCCCGGCTTCGATCTTGGAGAAGTCGAGGATGTCATTGATGATGCCGAGCAGCGCATCGCCACTGTCGCGAATAGTCCCCGCGTAGTCGCGCTGTTCGTCGTTGAGCTTGGTATCCAGCAACAGCCCGCTCATGCCGATCACCGCGTTCATGGGCGTGCGAATTTCGTGGCTCATGGTGGCGAGGAACGAACTCTTGGCTTCGTTGGCTGCTTCGGCGGCCGCACGGGCGGTTTGCGCCTCGTTGAACAGGCGGGCGTTCTGGATGGCGATGACGGCCTGGTCGGCGAACGATTTAAGGAGATCGATCTCCTTCTCCGTATAAGGTCCGACCACATCGCGCACGGCGTAGATGGCGCCGATGCCCTCACCCTTCCACATCAAGGGGGCAAAAATTGCTGCTTTGCCGCCATTTCTTTCAGCACCGTGGCGGACGCCGAATGGAACATCCTGCCCGCCAAAGATGTCTGGATAGTGCATGACTTCGCGGCGCTTGATGGCGTCGCCGGTCGCGGTCCCCTTGCTGAGTGGAATGGGAAACGTGGCTTGAAACGCGTCGCGGCCTGGGCCGTCAAAGGCTGCGTTGTTCACCATGCCATCGGCCGAGACCAGATTGAGCCCGACGAAGTGCCCCCGGAACAGACGCCGGCAACTCGACACGATTTTGTCGAAAACAGGTTGAGCATCAGCGACCGAACTGCTGATGACCTGCAACACTTCTGCGGACGCTGTCTGGAATTCCAGCGCCTCCGTCACTTCGGCGGTGCGCGCCTGCACCTGCTCGAAGTTGCCGACGTTATTGATGGCGATGACGGCTTGGTTGGCGAAGGTTTCGACGAGGCGCACTTGGCGCTCGGTGAAGGGCTCGGCCGCTCGCTTGGCCATGACGAGGGCGCCGATGGCGCGGCCGCCGCTCATCAGCGGCACGCCGAGCATGGAGCGCCAGCCGCCAGCCTGGGCCATGACCTGGGGATAGTCGGGATCGGCTGTGATATCGACGACGCGGACGACGGCCTGTTCGAGCACCACGCGGCCGCTGATCCGTGTGCGATCTGGCCGCATCGGGTAGTGGGCGCGGAATTGCGCCAGCACGGCTTCGGGCATGTTGTTGAGCGCCGCTATTTGCAGAAGCGTGCCGTCGTAGAGGATGATGTTGGAGAACTCGGCACCGCACAGCCGCGCCGCGCTGGTGACAATGGCATCGAACACCGGCTGCGTTTCGGTTGCCGACCGCGCGATGGCGTCAAGGACATCGGTGGTGGCGGTCTGGAATTCCAACGCTTCGGTGACTTCGGCCGTTCGCGCCTGCACCTGCTCGAAGTTACCGACGTTGTTGATGGCGATCACGGCTTGACTGGCGAAGGTTTCCAGCAGCGCGACCTGCCGCGCAGTGAAGGCCAGCGGTGCATTACGCCGGAGCAGGATTGCGCCGATGGCGACACCGTTGTGCATCAACGGGGTCGCCAGTGTTGCACGATGACCATACAGCTTCGCCATCCCCTTGCCGTCTGGATACTCGTCAGACGCCAGGATATCGGCCACATGCAGTGTGCGACCTTCCAGAACAGCGCGCCCTGTCACCCAGCGATCAGTAATGGGCTGGCGCTCACCCATCGGCGCGGCAGCAGGCCCGAAATTTGCACGTGGCACAATGCAGTCGCCATCGCGCAGGTGCACTGAGGCATTGTCAGATTGACAGAGTCTCGATGCAGTTTTGACCAATGCATCCAGCACCGGTTGCAGATCGTTCGGTGATTTGGAGATGACGCCGAGGACTTCCGACGTCGCCGTTTGATACTCCAGCGCCTCGGTGACTTCGGCGGTGCGGGCCTGCACTTCTTCAAACAACCGCGTGTTGTTGATGGCGATGACGGCTTGGTCGGCGAAGGTTTCGACCATGGCGATCTGCTTGGGCGAGAAGGGCCGCACCGCGCCGTTGGCGAGCATCAGAACGCCGACCACTTTGCCGTCCTGCAGCAGCGGAACCCCGAGGCGCGTGTTTTCGCGCGTGAGAGGGCTGCTTTTGCTGAAATCCGGGTCGTCTGCAAAATTCTCGACATGGATCGTGCGGCCTTCCAGCGCCGTGCGACCAACAACCGTTTCCCGATCCACGCGCAACGGATGCGCTTTCAAATGCGTCACCACGTGATCAAGGAAATTGACCCACGCGAACAATTGATAGGCACCGTCGCGGAGCAGGTGAATGCCGCCGCGATCTGAACCTGCAAGCCGCACCGCGGTTTCAACAATCGACTGCAGCACCGGTTGCAGTTCGTTGGGCGAGCGGGAAATGACGCCGAGGACTTCGGAGGTCGCTGTCTGATATTCCAGCGCCTCGGTGACTTCGGCGGTGCGGGCTTGAACCTGTTCGAACAGCCGCGTGTTCTCGATGGCGATCACAGCCTGGTCGGCGAAGGTCATGACCAACTCGACCTCGCGGGGCGAGAAAGCGACGGGCTCGCTGCGCACCAGACCGATCACGGCCAGGACTTCACCGTCGCGCAGCAACGGAACACCCAGCATGGCGCGTACGCCCCCAATCCTGGCGTCGTCCTTGTTCTCGTACGCAGGGTCGGCGAGCGCGTCGTCGATTCTCACTGCTGCCCGTGCAAGTGCAGTGCGCCCCACGAGTGTGCCCGTGCCGGGAACGATCGTGGCCGCCTGTTCGATCGCCAAATACTCTGGGTTTCTCGTATCGTGTCCGGCGGCGAAGCGATAGGCTCCATTGTGCAACCGGTAAATCATGGCCCCGTCCGCCTTGCACAGCCGCACCGCTGTCTCGACGACCGTTTGCAGCACCGGTGTGATATCGAAGTTTGCGCTGCTGATGACTTTCAGTACCTCCGATGTCGCGGTCTGGTATTCCAGCGCCTCAGTCACCTCAGCCGTCCGCGCCTGGACCTGTTCGAAGTTGCCGACATTATTGATGGCGATGACGGCCTGGTTGGCGAAGGTTTCGACAAGGCGCACCTGCCGCTCGGTGTAGGGCAGGGCCTCGCGCTTGGCCATGACGATGGCACCAATCGCGCGGCCGCCGCTCAGCAGCGGCACGCCCAGCATCGAGCGCCAGCCGCCGGCCTTGGCCATGGCGGGCGGATAGTCGGGATCGGCGAGGATATCGACGACGCGGATGACGGCGCTGTCGAGCACCGCACGTCCGCCGATCTGGGTGCGATCCGGCGGCATCGGATAGCGGGCGCGGAATTGCGCCAGCACCGCTTCGTTCATGTTATTGAGCGCGGCCAAGCGCAGAAGTTTGCCGTCGTACAACACGATGTTGGAAAACTCAGCGCCGCATAGCCGTGCCGCGCTGGCCACGATGGCATCGAACACCGGCTGCGTCTCTGTCGCCGAACGCACAATGGCGTCGAGCACGTCGGTGGTCGCCGTCTGATATTCCAGCGCCTCGGTGACTTCGGCGGTGCGGGCCTGCACTTGCTCGAAGTTGCCGACGTTGTTGATGGCGATGACGGCCTGGTTGGCGAAGGTCGTCGCCAATTCAACCTGCTTCGGCGAGAAGGCTTCCGGCTCGCGCCGGTAGAGGCCAAGCACGCCGATGGCAGCGCCGTTGCGCAACAGGGGCACCGAGATGGTTGCGCGATGCCGCCCGGTCCGTGTGTTCTCCAGGGCGGCGAACCGCTCATCCGTGCGCACATCTGTGATGGCAATGGTCTTGAGCCCGTAGACAGCCAGCCCGGCCGGCGTCAAATGCTCCGGCTCACGCGGTTGGTCGCGCACATATGTGGGGTTGGCACGCAGGTAGGCAATGCGGTCGGGCAGATTATTCGTGTAGGCGGCCGGCACCAGCGCCTCCCCTTCGAACAAATAGATGATGCTGGTGTCGGCCTTGCACAGCCGGTCGGCCGTCTCGACGATGGCATCTAGCACCGGCTGCAATTCGTTCGGCGACCGCGAGATAACACCGAGCACTTCGCTCGTCGCTGTCTGATACTCCAGCGCTTCCGTCACCTCCGCTGTCCGCGCCTTCGTTTCATTAAACAACCGCGTGTTCTCAATGGCGATCACGGCCTGGTCGGCGAACGTCGTCAGGATCGCGATCTCGTGTGTACTGAACGGGACCGTCTGCACGCGATTGACGCTGATGGCACCGATGAACGTCCCATAGCGCATCAGGGGCATGATGATTAGGCTGCGGCCGCCGCGAGCACGAATGGCGGCCACGAGCGCCGGTGGCACAGACGCATCGCTTTCGACGTCTGCCGTAGACCAAGCCTTACCCTCGAAGATCCCTGATTGTCGGGTGAAATTGTCGATCGGCCGCGGGAACGAACGTCGCATGGCGTCCGTACCGACCGGGTCGGTCTCGCTGAGCGCCATCAAATGCACGTTCTCGCCGACCCGCTGCGTGACGTTGCTGGCGCGCCCGTTCATCAGCCGCAACGACTGGGCCACAATCGCGTCGAACACTGGCTGCACGTCCGACGGAGAGCTAGCAATGACCTTGAGAATTTCTGCCGTCGCCGTCTGCCGCTCCAGCGCCTCGCTGACTTCCGCCGTCCGCGCCTGCACCTGCTCGAAGTTGCCGACGTTGTTGATGGCGATGACGGCTTGGTCGGCGAAGGTTTTGACCAGGTCGATCTGGCGGTCGGTGAAGCCGCGCACGTCGCCGCGCAGCAGGGTGATGGCACCGATGGCTTTGCCGTGCCGCAGCAGCGGAACTGACATCACCGTGCGTTGCCCGCCAAGCGCGCGGACCGTGCGGCGGCTGGCCCATTGCGGATCGTTGAGTTCGTCAACGACGTGGACCACCGCGCGGTCGATGATGGCGCGGCCGGTGATGGTGTCGCGCGTGAGGGGGACGGGCGTTTCCCGCAAATACTCCACGACCGGATAGAAGCGCGCGTTGGCCGGCGTGACGGCGTTGTTCGCCGCGACCACGGCCTGCTCGCCGGCGGCATGGAACAAGATCGCGAACTCGGCCTGACATAGCCGCGCCGCCGTTTCGCAGATCTCATCGAGTACCGGCTGGAGCACGTCCGGCGAGCGGGAGATCGCTTCGAGAACGGCGCTGGTGGCTGTTTGGTATTCGAGGGCTTCGGTGACATCGCGCGTGCGGGCCTGCACTTCCTCAAACAACCGCGCGTTCTCGATGGCGATGACGGCCTGGTCGGTGAAGGTCTTGAGCAGCGCGACCTGCTTGTCCGACAGCGGCCCGGGAGCACGACGGAATACACCCAGCGTCCCGATCGCCATGCCATTCTGCAGCATCGGTACGATCGTTTGCCCTCTGTACCCTGTGGCAAGGCCATTTTGCACACCAACGCGCATGTCGGGTGATTGCTCGGCGAGATCGTGGACATCCACGATCTTGCGATCAAGAATTGCAACACCATGAAAGTAGTCGCGAGAGAGTGGTATCGGGAAGCGGCGCTTCATCGCCTCGACGCCTTCCAAATCGGCGTTTGCAATGGCCACCCCTCGGATCACGTCGCCGTCGGGCTTCGCAATAACAACACAGGTGTCGGGAAACAGCTTGAGGCCACTTTCAACAATTGAATCGAATACGGGCTGCAGCTCGCTCGGCGAGCGTGAGATGACGCCCAGGACGCCACTTATCGCCGTCTGGTATTCAAGCGACTCTTTGAGTTCGTGCGTTCTCGTCTGCTCCGCTTCGAACAGGCGCGTGTTGTTCATCGCGATCACCGCCTGGTCGGCGAAGCTCTCGAGCAGCTGGATTTGCCGCTCCGTAAAGGGCCGGGGCTCAAGACGCCGCATCAAAATGGCACCAATGGCAACCCCATCGCGCATCAACGGACTGGCGAGGGCGGCTCGGTTGTTCGCCCCTGTGCGACGCGCCATGGCCTTGCCCGCGGGAAACTCCTCGGTCGCCTCGAAGTCCGGGACGTGGACAGTCTTGCCATCGAGCACGGCCCGTCCCGTCACCCAACTCCGGTTGAGCGGCTGCCGAAGGTCGGGCCACCATGGAAGCGGGCCGACATGGGCGAGTGATATCACTACATCGCCATCTCGAACGTAAATGATGGCGTCCTCTGCACTGCACAGCCGCTGTGCAGAAGTGACGAGGGTGTCGAGCACGGGCTGTAAATCATTAGGCGAACGCGAGATGACGGCGAGGACTTCGGACGTGGCCGTCTGGTATTCGAGGCTCTCGGTCAACTCCCGCGTCCGCGTCCGCTCGGCGTCGAACAGCCTGGTGTTCTCTATGGCGATGACGGCTTGGTCGGCGAAGGTCTGGGCC
>JANNEU010000405.1:0-10436 GCA_031379035.1 Hyphomicrobiaceae bacterium
CGTTTGAGCCCCAAACCACGCAGTGCGCGGGCAGCAATCTCACGCGCGGTAAAGCGCCGCTCGTGCGTTGTCGCGGGTCCATCGCGCCGCTCACGAATGAGTTGAATTTCGCGATCATGGAACCGGTCTAAGCCTGGTCGATGCCCCGCATGCAGGACCATTGTTTTCGGCATCAGATCACGCATGTACTCCATCAGTTTGAACTGGCTCAGTTCGTCGAGCGATGACGTTGGTTCATCCATAATGAGGATATCGGGTGGAGTGATCAACACGCGCGCGAACGCCAGCCGTTGTTGCTCACCGCCGGACAGCGCGGTGCCCCAAGGCTCAGTCTCACTCAGGCGCGAGATAAGGTGCTCAAGACCACAGCGAACCAACGCTTCACCGATCTTGTCGTCTTCGACCGTTGTGTCGTTGTTCGGATAGAGCAACGTTTCCCGCAATGTCCCGAGCGGAAAATACGGGCGCTGTGGCATGAAGGCGATAGAGGCACCCGCCGGACGCAGGATCTCGCCGCTGCCCCACGGCCATAAACCAGCCATCGCCCGAATCAGCGTGCTTTTGCCGGTTCCCGACTCGCCCTTCACAAGGACCTTCTCACCCGGCGAGACAATCGCTTCAGCGCCATCAATCATCAGCTTGCCGTCGTGTAGCGCGATATTGAGGTTGCGCAGATAGACCCGGTTGTCTGGGCTGTCACCCAACTGGATCGTCTCCCGTTGACCGACCGGGCCAAGGCTGTTCTCCAGCCGGTCTATGGCATCTGACAACTGCGTCACGCGGTGCGAGGCCGCAAACCAGTCAGCCAAGCGCATCGCATTGTCGGCCAGCCAATTCAACGCCACCTGTACCTGCACGAACGCGGCAGCCGCCTGCATCAGGGAGCCGAGGCTCATTTCGCCTGACAGGTACTTGGGCGCTCCCAACAGCAGCGGCACCGCAGGTGCCAGCACATAGTTGGCACCACTCAGCCAGGCCATGCGTGCCTGCCACGCAATCGCCCGCAGACAGCGCTTGGCAAGATCTGCGAACGTCGCGTCGAGCCGCGCGTGCTCGTCGGCATCGCCGTTCATGAGCGCAATAATCTCTGCGTTATCCTTCACGCGCGTCAATTCATAACGCAGTTGCGCTTCGCCAGCTGCCCGTTCCTCGACACGGCGCACAAGGGGCCGGCCAAGCAGAAACATCACTGATGTTGTCAACGCGGAGTAAAGGATGCACGCGAGCACCATGTAACCTGGAATGAAAATACCGGCGACCGTGAGCGCACCACCAACGACCCAAAGGATGCCAATAAAGGAGAGTGCGGCGAGCACTGCATTAAGGACCCCAAGCGAAAAGTCGACCAGCAGTTCAATCGCGATCCTGCCGTCTTCCGCAATGCGCGCCTCGGGATTGTCAGCATCCGTTTGGACAATCGTCAGCTGGTAGAAATGACGGTTAGCGAGCCACCGTCCAACCAAAGTACGCGTCAGCCACTGACGCCAGCGCAACTGTAGGCGCGTGCGCGCCTGCATAAGTCCGGACGTGCCCGCAGCAGAAATGATGGCCAATCCACCAATCAGACCAAGCCCGAAAACAACATTCGCGGTGTTCTTTTGCTCAAGTGCATCAAAGAAAAACCGATGCCATCTATTGATAGCCACAGCCGCCGCAAGGTTCAGGCAAAGGCACAATGAAACCGCCAGCGTCAGCCACCACGCCTGACGGCGCGTCGAGCCACTCCAGAAGCCGCGCGCTAGACGAAGAAAACGCCGTGGCGCACTGGACACAATACTGGGAACTTGCACGTTACCTGGATTACTGTCGATTTTCATGGGGCGATCTGGACCTTGCGACGAACTCCTGTGTCGGGGAGCAGATGTTGAAAATTGTTGAGCAGCCGTCGCCTTGTTGAGCGTTTGCCGAACACTGACGCTTTTGTGGCAAGGCCCTATCCGCGACGCTCTGTTGTGGCGGTGCGCGCGCTACTGCTGTGTCCACATTTTTCGCGAGATCAGATGTGGCGAAGGGGGTGGACTGAACGGTCCAGCGTCCTTGAAGGCCTTCAAATTTGATAGCCAAAAGTGACGATAACACACCCAGGGCATCATGCGGTGACTAATCGCAAGACCACGCTTTCGGCCTCACTGAAACGGCCCACGGCACGTTTCATGTCGCAGCCATACGCCCCCTGCACCGCGCAGTTGCTAGCGAGTTGGCACACTTGATCGCTACAATGCCAACCAGGATCGCCGCGCGGGAGCAACAGCCGCCAAATCCTCTGCGCTGTTACACTTTGTAACAAAGCGGACACTGTCCGTAGCAAACGGTGGGCTAGGGCGTGTGTCTGTAAGAAATCAAAAAAGCCACCTGGCGATGGAGCGGGGCAAAAACGTGCACACAAGTCTGATTGTGGTCCAGCGTTTGATCATCGCCTCCGTTATGTTGGTGAGCGCCATCGCACAATCGCAAGACGCGCGTGCTCATGCAGGACATGACCATAGGCCGGCCGTCGCGGTAAGCACTTCGGTTGCACCGCGGTTCGAAGCTGCGTCGGACGATCTTGAAGCCTTGGGAGTGTTGAGAGGTCCTGACCTCACGCTTACCCTCGACCGCTTCAGGACCAACGAACCGGTCGCTACCGCCAAAATCGACACGCGCATCGCGCTCGCTGAGGCCAAGCCGGCACGGCTCACGCGCATTGCAGGTACTGTCGCCCAAAAAGACTGCGACGACACGCGCACCGAACTTCAGATATTGAACACGCATCGCACAGACGTCCGCGCGACAGTCCGCGAAACCGTCGTACTGACAGCACCGATCTCCGGCATCATCTCCGTATCGACAGCCGTGCCCGGTCAACTTGCGACGGCGCGTGAGGCCCTGTTGAGATTGTCGATCCGTCACGCTTGTGGGTCGAAGCCACCACCTTTGATGCCCACCTTACAGCTGAAATCATGGCAGCCCGCGCCGCAGCTATGGGCCTGACCGTCTGGGACGCACTCTCGGCGATGCGCTTGCCTGTCGATATTTTTCCAGATTTGAACAAGCCCGTCGTAACGATCATGACCGAAGCCGACGGCTAGGCACCCGAGCAAGTCGAGCAAGTCGTCACGTTCCCCATCGAAACCGCAATGAACGGTTTGCCAGGCGTCACGTGCGTCCGCTTGGTGTCCGGTGTTGGTCTCGGCATCGTCTACGTCGAGTTCGATTGGGGGACTGACATCGACCGGGGTCGCCAGCAAGTGACCAAACGCCTGGGCGCGACCCAGTCTCAACTGGCAGCCTGCGTTGCACCGCAGATGGCGCCGGTGACATCGATCATGGGCGAACTCCTGCTGCACGCCGTCTCCAGCGAGACCGCATCGCCAATAGAACGACGCGATGGCGCCGATTGGATCTCGCGGCCGCGTCTGCTGACCATTGCCGGCGTCGCCCAGGTTATTCCCATCGGCGGCAAAGTGCGTCAGATCCGCATCACACTGAACCTGGCCCAGATGGCCGCACGCGAAATCACACGTGAGCAAGTCGAACTCACCTTGAAACAGTTCGGCTCCAACACCGCCGGTGGCTTCGTAGATCCACATGCACGCGAATATCTGATCCGCAACACTGGACGCACGGCAAAGCTGCAAGACCTGAAATCGCAGGTCGTGCTGAAGCGGCAAGGTATTTCGATCCGTCTCGGGCAGATCGCGGACGTCGACTTCGCCGCGCGCGTCAAGCGCGGTGACGCCAGCGTCATGCGCAAGTCCGCTGTCATCGTCCCGGTTCAAAAGCAACCCAGTGCCGATACAGTCGCGCTGACCCGCGACATCCAACTGGCACTTGCTGACCTCCAACGCGCCGTACCACCCGTCATCAAAGTCACCGACACTCATTTCTGGCAGGCCGACTTCATCGAAGCGTCGATCAGCAACGTCCAACGCGTGCTGGTCGAAGCAATCCTCGTCGTGGCCGTGGTGCTGTTTTTATTCCTGCTCGAATGGCGCACGGCGCTGATCCCGCTCATTGCCATCCTCAACTCTGTGATGACCGCCGCACACGTCAGCCTTGCGTTTCAGCCGGAATGTATCGAAATTGCTATTGCCGACCACGGTCCTGGCATACCGGCTGATCAGCTCGATTTGGCGCGCCGCCAGTCCGCGCGGCTCAACAGCGCTCGTACCAATACAGCGGACGGCGGTTTCGGGATTGCCCTCGCTATCGCTGAGCGTTTGATCATCGCCCAAGGCGGCACGCTGGCCTTTGCCAACCGCCAGCCCCATGGCCTTGAAGTCAAGATCGAGCTGCTCACACGTCTACCGGTCTCCGCTCAACGATCCTGAAAAGCAGCACCACATTACGCATACTTCTGAACTGATGATGCACTCCGAAAGTTCCCCAATGCCACAAGCATTTAAGAAACTTCGCATCCGCACCGACGGCGCAACGTCGTGGCTATTGGCTGACCCGCTGACCGGCCAGGATGTCGGCGGCGTGCATTATCGCCACGACAAAGAAGGCAATCACTATCAACCGTGGCTGCTCACCGATGGGCGTCGCGCTGACCTTGGACAACGCTGCCCCCAACTCGGATTGGCGGCCCAAATGGTTGCTGATCACCTCTGATCGCTTCCAGCCGGTCACGGACGCAAAACGATGTTGTCCCCCGCCGTGCGGCCTCCTTCAGTGTCCCGGAACGCCGAGCTGCTGTGTCACACGATCAGGTTCATCGCGGTAGATGCGTGTGTGAGGCCCTGTGTAGCAGATCGCTTGCATAGCAAGTCCGCCACTCAAGCGCTGCGGTAAAGCTTGGTCATCGAGAACTCGCGATGTCCGAGCGCTTCCGCTGCTGTCAACCGTCCGTTCGAGGTGCGGACAATCATCTCAATCAACGCATCGCCCGCCGTATCGAGGGTCTGATCGCGCCGCAGGACACCCGTCACATCGAGATCGATATGCTCCGACATCGTTCTCAGCGTCTTCGGATTGCCCGAAATTTTGATTACCGGAACAATCGGATTGCCGATGACATTACCCTGTCCGGTAGGAAACGTGTGCACCACATAACCGCCTGCAGCCATCAAGGTCACGCACTCCGCCGCCGCCGACGACGTGTCCATATAGTAAAGCCCCGGCCCCTTCGCCGGCGCTTCAGCCGCGTCGAGCGCGTCAATATAGCGGCACAGGTGCCCGATCTTTTCGAGGTTTCCGAGCGCCTTCTCTTCAATCGACGACAGACCGCCCGCAATGTTGCCCTTTGTCGGTTGGCTATCAGACAGATCGTTGGTCTTGTGCGCCTCGATCACATCGTCCTGATAGGCCTTCCACATCTTGAACCACTTCTCGCCAATCTCAGGTGTCGCCGCACGCATCTTGCAGATATGCTCAGCTCCGGTGATTTCGGACGTTTCACCGAACACACCGTAAATACCTTCAGGGATCAACTTGTCATACATGTTCCCAACTGTCGGGCAGGATGACAGCCCCGTCGTCGTATCGCTTTCACCGCACTTGGTCGACACCCACAGATCCGCAATACCGCATTCCTCACGCTGCAACTCGGAAGCCCACTGCACAAAGTCTTTCGCCTTGTAAGAAGCCTTTGCAATAGTCGCGATATCACCATGACCTTCAATGCCAAACCCAATCACCGGCTTGCCGGTCTTGGCGATGCCGTCAACAACGATCTTGGTCCAACCATCTTCGATGCCGACCACCACCACAGCCGCAACGTTCGGATTTGAGCCGGTCCCAATCAGCGTGCGAAAATGCAATTCAAGATCAGCACCGAATTGCAGCCGGCCATACGCATGCGGAATGGCCATCGTACCCTTGATATTGTGTGCGACCGCCTCACACACAGAGTTCGACAAGTCATCCAACGGTAAGATGATCACATGATTGCGCACGCCGACGCGCTTATTCTCCCGCCGCCAACCTTGAAATGAGAGGTTGCCGTAGCTTTTCGCAGATTTAGTTTTTGAAGCGGCAGGTTTGTTGGCCATCGATTGTGTCCAGTGCGAGGGGAGATGTCAGGTGCTGAGTGTTGGATCGAGCGGCGTGCTCACATCACCAGCGCTTGGTCTTCATGTTATGCACATGGACATGATCACCGGCCTTGGCGTCCGCCAACGCGCGTCCGACGTCCTCGCCGTACTTGATAATCGTATCACCCACCTTGAGATCCTTCAGTGCCACCTTGTGGCCAATGGGAATATCGTGGTTCGCCTTGGCCTTGGTTGCTGTGTCGGTCTCGGTGATGACACCGAACATGTCAGTCCCTGCCTTCAAGTCTTCGATCACGACAACGCCAACGTTGTCTTTCGGACTGTGCACGAGAAAATGCGGGATATTGGGGATCACTGTTGCCACTGTTATGCCTCCTGCTCTGACGTGTCTCGATTGATTGCCTTGCCATCTACTGACCGTCGACGCCGATGATCTGCCCGGTCACGACGGCCGCAGTGCGCGCCACCGGTGCCAACACCTCGATCAGTTTTGGCACGGCCCGCATGACCTTGTCAGCAAGGTCCGCGCGCATCGTGAACAGCCAAGCTGGGCTCATATGTTGATATTCGGCTTGCCCCGCGAGATCTATAACCACCATGTCAGCGTCCGCAATCACACCAGCAATATTGCCAACGTCCCACGACCCAGCGAAACCGTCGATGCCGACCAATCAACTCGCTACTCCAACGGCTGAGCTGACTTTGAAACGCCCTAAAACCGAGCCCCCCATACTGGCTCGTTTTACACACCGGCTTGGTCATCTGCAGCACCGCTGAGCCAGCGAGACTGGTTTCACATAACGGCGAAACCAAGCGGCAGTCCTACGTCACGAACCCAGTTTGTGCCTTGAACGGCTGGCAGCCAGCACACTCAACCCTCCAATAAAATTGCCTCCACCAGCATCTGGACGGCCAATGCTTCATCGAGCGTGGCCAGTGATTGAGGCTCATTGCGGGTGAGCGCCACCAGCTTGTCGAGTTGCCGTTTTAACACCAGTGGCCGCATCTCCTCGTTAGAGCGGGGCCCGGTGGCGGCGGACCACGTGCCGTCGGCTGTGCGGCGTTCGGCAATGGCCCAATCTCTAAGTCGGATCGCACCAGCAGCGCCGTACAAGGTCCAGGTGTTATGGTCGGGTTTGTCGGTGGTGCCGACGGCACCGCGCAACGTGATTGGGATTCCGCCGGCAACCAACTCTGCAGTGATCACGGTCTCAGCCCCATCGCCGGCCGGATAGGTCGCAACAGCCGACCGTAAGGTGACCTGCCCCAGCTGCCGCAACGTCAGAAACAGAAAGTGCGACACCACTTCGCGCGTAAAACCACCGTCGGCGCGTTTGGACAGCCAACTGGCAGCAGCCGTCTGCCAGGGCCGTGGCCAGTTGGCGAACGCAACATCGATTTCGACGTGCGTCGGTGTGCCGGTGACGTCCGCTTTGCGCCATTCGTCCAACTGATCAACGCCAAACGACGACGGAAATGGGAAATTGATTGCGGCGCGGCCGCCTTTGACTTTGACACGGACGAGGGTTGCTTGTGCCGCCACCACGTCCACCGCGAGCGGCTTCTCGCAAAGCACTGCAACGCCCGCATCGACCGCCGCTTCCAATTGCGCGAGATGCACAAGCGGCGGCGAGGCGATGTGCACGCAGTCGCAGTTGGCCAGCAGCTGATCAATGCTGGCGAACGTTTTGACGTGTGGAAGTTCGCGCGCCAGCCGTTCCATGGCGTCTGCCGATGGGTCCCAGGCACCCGCCACCACAAGCATTGCCGGATCATGCGCCAGGGCTGCGCGCAGCAACCGCTCGCCCATGATGCCAAAGCCGATAGTGCCGAAACGGACGGGGGTGGGGGCGGTCATCAGTCAAGGCTCCGGTAAGGGCGTCGCCACACCCTTACCGTGCTCAGACGCCGCCGTTAAGCGCCGCGGCCACAGGGCGCTATTGACCCGCCAAGTTCCTTGGCCCGAAGAAGGGCACGAAGCCTTGCTTGCGGATTTCAGAGCGGACACTCTCTGCGCTGCTGCCGTTGAGATACTCGATCACAAAGATGGTTTTGCCGGCGGCTTGGGCGCGCTTGAGATCACGCACGGAGTAGCTGATGTCGCCGCTGGAGTTGCGTCGGCCGTCGTGCTTGATGCCATGAAACAGGTCTTCTTTGGCGATGGCGTCGATGGTGGCCACATAGCTGCTGTCAGTCAGCAACTCTTCGGCGTTCTGAACCATAATGGCGAAATCGCCCTTTTTGGCGCGGGCGGCAGCGGCGACTTCCTTGATCAGCTTGATCATCTCGCCGCGTGAATTGGCGTTCTGGCCCTTCATGGTTTCCCATGTGTCGGCGCGGTCGAGATAGACGCCGTCGAAGCCGGCCGCAATCAAGCTATTAAGGCGCTGCATGACAATGGCTTTCCAGCCGGGATCCCAGAAGCGCACGGCGTAATTCCCGGCCCAGCCTTGGGTGCGGGTGGTTAGCCAGCCAGGCGAACCGCTGGCGCAGCAGCCCTTCCAGTAGCCGCGCCACTTCTCGGCTTCGCCAATGGCGAGATAGCCGATGACAACGCGACGGCCACCACCGGGCTTGCGTTTAAGCTTCTCGACCATGGCTGCACCGGCGGTCTCGTCGATAACCGCGACATCAGCATCCGTGCCGGCGATGGCACCAACGTTGCCCTGCAGTTGGTAAGTCCAGCTCTTAGCCGGTTTCAGGAGGCTGCTCGCCTCACCACTCTGGGGGAGGGCGAACAGCGCGGCTGCGATGGCCGCACTCCAGAAAGCGTACCGCGTTGTGCCTGTGCCGATCATGAAAATCTCCTAACCGCATTGGTTAACAAACCCTGCCTTAACCAAAAGGCACCGCTCGGCCCATGTGGCAGCTTTGGACTTGGTTAACAACACACCACGACAAGTGGCGCGCTGCGGGGTAGTTTGACCGCACCGCGATTGATCAAAGGCCCATCCATGACCCTCCAACTCTACCGCTCTGATGTCTATCTCAAGGAGACCTCAGCCACGGTGCTCGACGTCAACGAGCGTGGCGGCATCGTATTGGATCAAACCAATTTCTATGCAGCCGCTGGGGGGCAGCCCGGCGACCGGGGCACACTCACGTTTCCCGGTGGCAGCTGCCCTATCGCCACCGCTGTTTACGATACGACTGACAAGACGCGTATCGTGCATATTGCCGCCGAAGGCGCGCCGCGACCCACCACTGGCGAGACGATCACGCTCGCGCTTGACTGGCCGGTGCGGCACAAGCTCATGCGCATGCACAGCGCACTGCATCTGCTGTGCAGCCTCGTGAAGTTCCCGGTCACCGGCGGACAGATCGGCGCGGATGAGGGGCGGCTCGACTTCGACATTGAAGATGCGAGCTCCGTCGATAAAGACGCGCTGACCGCACAGTTGATGGCGCTGATAGCTGCCAATCATCCGATCACCGAGCGCTGGATCACAGACGCGGAACTCGAGGCAAACCCAGGTCTCATCCGCACCATGGCGGTGAAGCCGCCCATGGGCTCCGGCAAAGTGCGGCTCGTCGTAATCGGTCCTGACGGCAGTATTGATCAGCAGCCGTGCGGCGGCACACATGTGCGCGCAACCGGCGAGATCGGTGCCGTCGCCGTCACCAAAATTGAGAAGAAGGGCAAGCTGAACCGGCGAATTCGTGTGGCGTTCGCGTAGAGCGCGTGGAATGTGCAGAGGGTCGCTTTGGTGTCGCGTCAGGGTTTCTGCAGGGATGTCTTGTGCGGCTGCGAGATGACTGCTGTGCAGGCAGTGCATTCGGTGTTGACAACTGCGGCGTTGAAGCGCACCCTTTTCATGTCGATGGACGTGCAAGAAACCGCTGTAAACACGCAACAACTGTGCGGTCTGTACTGAACTGTCTCAGCAAAGTAGTAAGTTGAGACACTTCATCCGAACCGCATCAGGCGCGATGTTTCAGGCGAGGCTTATGAGCCGGTGCCCGGTTGGTTTTCCGTCAAACTCGACACGAGAAAGAGCAGCGCGGAGGCCGTTCATAGCGGTCACGTGCAGAGGAGTTGAGCATGACGCCGCCGGATCACAATTGAGGATCTTCGAGACCGTCTCGGTCAACGAGATCCAGCCGCGCCTGAGCGCTGCGATAGAGTGCCTGATGTTTTCGCGAACCGGGCTTCCCGTTGATCGCGACCATGAGACGGGCAACAATCCATTTGGACCAAAGACGCGATCGTAGGACGTCGCAACTGAGGCCCAACGCCGAACTCAGCACGACATAGACGGGGTGGACGCCCCTGTATGATCGATTGTTGTGGCAGGCAATGGTTTGTCTCTCAATCCGGATGCGTGGGTGAGGTTTCACCGAAAAGCTGGAACCGTGTGCGAGCATTGGCTCGCAAGTAACGCTTGGCGGTCGCGCTGAGCAATCGTGCAGAGCACGAATGAGCCCCGTCAGCCCACAGTGGCGCGGGGCTCAAGTGTTTTG
>JANNEU010000500.1:0-35492 GCA_031379035.1 Hyphomicrobiaceae bacterium
GATCTTTTTGACATTTTTGTCCCAGTCCCGGCCGCAGACTCAATAATTCTCTGAGCCGCCGCCTCGATTGTCTCGCCCGGATACGCTTTCTCCAACGCCGCTCTCACGTCGTCTGAGATCTGGATTTGGATCATGCCCATAGTGTCGTCCTCGCGCAGCGAGCCGTCTCCGTTCACTTCAACTCGATTTCTACGAATGCAAACTCGTAAGAATTAGCATTGATCACGTTGTGATGCACACCGGTCTTGCGCGTATAGGAAACGCCGTGTTTCAGCTCGGCGAAGCTTTCTGTGCCCTGGCCGTCGACCAGCTTGAGTTTGCCATCGCCCAGCGGCACGACGACATAGTCCATGCCGTGGGTGTGGAAGCCGGTCTCAGCGCCCGGTGCGAAGCGCCACTCGGTGACGCGGACTTGGGCGTTGTCGATCTGGACGGTTGGAACGGCTGGGATGATCATCTCAAGTCCTCCGGAAAATATTTGATGACGCTCTTCATGGGGTTGGCAGCCGCTTGTCCGAGACCACAGATGGAGGCGTCGGCCATCACCTGCGCGATGTCGCCGAGCAGATCGAGATCCCACGCGGTGCCGGCGCTCATCAGCTTGACGGCTTTCTCTGTGCCGTTGCGGCACGGTGTGCACTGCCCGCAGCTTTCGTCCTCGAAGAACTTGAGCAGGTTTAGCGCCACCGATTTCATGTCGTCGTTGTGGGACAGAAACACAACGGCGTGCGACCCCACAAACGCTCCGTGCTTCTCCAGTGTTCCAAAGTCGAGCGGAATATCGATCATGTAGGCCGGCAGGATGCCACCTGATGCGCCGCCGGGGAGATAGCCCTTCAAATGGTGACCATCGAGCATGCCGCCGCACAGCGCGATCAGCTCGCGGGCAGTGGTGCCGGCGGGAGCCAGCACGACACCTGGGTTCTTTATGCGGCCGGACACCGAATATGAGCGATTGCCTTTCGCTCCGTTCTTGCCTTGGCCCGAGAACCACGCCGGACCTTTGGCAATAATCTCTGGGATCCAGTAGAGCGTCTCGATGTTGTTGACGAGCGTGGGGCGGCCGAACAGTCCCACTTGCGCAACGTAGGGCGGGCGGTGACGTGGCAGCCCGCGCTTGCCTTCAATGCTTTCGATCATTGCGCTTTCTTCGCCGCAGATGTAAGCGCCTGCGCCGCGGCGGACGTGAACGTGCGTGTGCTTGGTCAAGCCTGCGGCCGATAGCTTCGCGATCTCGCGATGCAGGATCTCGATGACGGCCGGATACTCATCGCGCATGTATATGTAGACGTCGGTCGCCTCGACCGCCCACGCCGCGATCAGCATGCCTTCCAGAAACGCATGCGGGTTGGTTTCGAGATAGTGGCGGTCTTTGAATGTGCCGGGTTCGCCCTCATCACCATTGACGGCCATCAGGCGCGGGCCTTTTTCAGCGCGCACAAAGCCCCACTTGCGGCCCGTTGGGAAACCCGCACCGCCAAGGCCGCGTAGTCCGCCATCTGAGAGTGTGGCGATGATATCGTCGACCTTGCGCGCGCCGGCGAGGCAGTCGCGGAGAACCTTATAACCGCCGGCTTTTTCGTAGGCTGCGAAGGCGATGTAAGCGGGAATGTCCGGGTGCGTGTGGCCGTGCGCGACGAGCTCTTTGATCTTGGCGACGCTGGCGTGATTGACGTGATGGTGGCCGACTTCTGCGGCCGGTGCCGTATCGCAGGAGCCGATGCATGGCGCGCGCACGATACGCACGTCTGCCAAAGCTTCCTGCTCAAGCGCCCGATGCAGTGCCTGGGAGCCTGCCAGCATGCACGAGAGGCTGTCGCAGACGCGGATGGTGATCTTGGGCGGACGTGGTGCGCCATCGTGCACCACGTCGAAGTGGGCATAGAACGTTGCGACTTCGTAGACCTCCGCCATCGGAATGCGCATCAACTCGGCGAGTGCGTGCATGTGACCGGCAGGCAAGCATCGCTCCGCGTCTTGGATTTGGTGCAGATACTCAATCAACAATGACCGCTCGTAAGGCCCCTCGCCGATCAACGCCCGCACGGCCGTCAGCTCGGTCTCGCGCAGCACGCGGCCTTTTGGAAAGTGCGACGCTTGCCGCCGCCCGGCACCCGGATGGACCCGCTTGGGTGGTGCCTCGGGTGCTTTTGGCTTGGTGGGCGAAGTCATGAACGTCTCGGAGAAAAGGAGACAGCGGCTGCCGTTGCAGCCGCCGTCGTGAAGGTCAGGCCTTTCGACCGGCGTATTGGCTCAGGACTTGGTCCCAAGTGCGGTGTGCAATGCGCCAATGGACGACGACCCAGGCACGCCGGCGGAGCCCGCCAGCCCTCGCGACTTTGCCAAGATATCGGTTTTCGCCATGTGTTTGCGCAGCATTGGTTTCAGGAGTATCAGCGCACACAGCGCCGCCAAGATGTCGAAGGACGCCACGATGTAGAGCACCGTCGACCAGCTGCCCGTTGCCTCCTGGATCAGGTTGGCGATCGGGACCAGCAGCGCGGCGATGCCTTTGGCGCAATACAACACTCCGTAGATGGAGCCGATATTCTTGGCACCGAAGGCGTCAGCCGAGGTTGCGCTGAACAGGCTATAGACTTCGCCCCAGGCCAGGAAAACAATACCGCTCAAGATGATGAAGGCCCAGGGGTTCGATCCGTATTTGGCAAGCGCGATGATACCAAGGCCCTCGATCATGAAGGCGATGAACATCGTGTTTTCGCGACCGATATGGTCGGAGATCGCGCCAAACAACGGGCGCGAGATGCCGTTCATGATACGATCAAGCATCAGTGCGAAGGGCAGCGCGGCCATGACAATGAAGCCGAGGCTGACCTTCTGGTCCTTGACACCGAGATCCTGTGCCATGGGCCCAAGCTGGGCAACGGCCATCAAGCCACCGGTGACAGTGAGAATGAACATCGCAAAGAGCAGATAGAAGACGGGTGTTCTTGCCGCTTCACCGAGCGTGTAGTCGTAGGCGCTCTGCTTGATCTGCTTGGACGCCGTGGTCTCGCCTGCACGCGGCGCACGCAAGCCATTTGAGGCGAGCATGATGACCGCGCCCTGCAGCAAGCCGTACCAGAAGAAGGCGTCGCGGAAGCCGCCGCCTGCTATCATGTTGGCGATCGGAATCAGGGTCAGTGCCGAACCGGCACCATAGGCACCGGCCGTCAAGCCGACGGCCAGTCCACGTTTGTCGGGAAACCACTTGATGGCGTTGTTGATGCAGGTCGCGTAGACGCACCCGACGCCGATGCCACCTGCTGCCGCACCAAGGTAAAAGGCGTTGAGGCTGCCGGCATAAGAGTAAAGGACCCAGGACAGTCCGGTGAAGAAACCACCGATTAAGACCGTGATGCGGGGGCCGAAGCGGTCGATGAAATAGCCCTCAAATGGGGTCAACCACGTCTGTAGCAGGACGAAAATTGTAAATGTTGTCTGGATCGCAGCGCGCTGCCAGCCGAAGGTTTTTTGGATCTCAGGTACAAACAAAGTCCACGCGTATTGGATGTTCGCCGCCGCCACCATGCAGATGACGCCGAAGACGAGCTGCATCCATCTGTTGGTTTTGCGGCCATCGGCCACGTCTGTCGATGCGACTTGAGACACAGATGACATTACGCCCTCCCCTTTGGTACTCAACCGTTTCCTGACCCAGCGGCATGGCTCTACCGGCCATGTCCGCCCTTCCGGCACCCCCTCACGGGGCGGCCGCAAGCCTCAGTCAAAGATATGAAACATAAGCCGGGTTGTGCGTTCCGGCAGAGGCACGGCCCATCTACAAATGGACAACATATTTTCCTGAGCGGCGACGTTCTCATCAATATGGAGGAGGAAGGTTCCGCTCTTGTTCGATTGTGCTTGGTATACCATACACCTTGGTTTTTGAAATTCACAAGCCCGATTTGCAGAGTAAAATCGGGCCGCCATACGCCGCAATGACACCTGGGCCGATGCTCCGTCAGCTGTGCACAGCGCAGCGATCTGAACCGCCGATGAAAGTCACTGATCCCACACGAAGAATTCGTTCGTGATTGCGGCAGCCGCAGCCACGATGTGGTCCCACATCCACCCCAAACCCTGACTAGCGGAAGACAGAGCATAGATGTGAGCGCGGTTGACTTGACGCGCCCATGCGACCACCGAAGGCGGGCTTCCAGATGTCGGATCGTAAATTTTCGCGTGGCGGTAATGGTGGCGGAAACAACAACAACAATAATGGCGGCGGTGGCGGCATTGCCGATCTCGGTCTCACCAGCTGGGACGAAACCAGCGAGCAAAAGCCGGCGCGGGATCTCAAGAAGACCTTCCTAGTCGCCGGCCTCGCGATCCTGTCGTGGGTCGCCACCTATGTCGGTATGCTCGAACTGATCGAAGCCAACATTGGCGACCTGCCGATCGTTCACAAAATCATCATCGGCTTCTCGGTTGCCATGCTGATGACGATGGTTGTCTGGCTGCTCGATCAGTTGTTTCAGCCGCACGGCTTCGTCACCAAGCTGTCGTACGCCTTCGGTTACCTGTTCCTCAGCATCATCTCCATCGGCTTTGGCTTCGGCTTCTATTGGAAGGTTCTTGAAAGCCGCGGCGAGGGCACGCGCGGCGCGGAAATGGCAATTGCGTCGGTGTATGCGCCGCTTCAGACGGCGGCTCAGCGGCTCGACAGCCTGCAGACCACGCTGGTTCGCCTCAAGGATGTCTCGCAGTCCAAAGCCGAGCTTGAGCGCACCTCAGGCACGTCATGCCCTAACTCCAAGCCGGGCGACGGCCCGCGCCGCAAATTGCGCGACGACGACGCCGGCCGCTTCTCATTTGCCTCCGACTTCGTCAAAACGCGCATCGGCCAGGTGCAGGGCGACATGGGTGCCATCGAGGCTGATCTGGCCAAGATCGTTCAGGACGACAAGTCGATCATCGACAAGCACGGCACTCGCAATGACTTCATGAAGTCGATGAACCGCAAGCTCGACGGGACCGTCACTAACTTCAACGCCTTCCGCGGCGACCCGCAGCTGAAAACGATCCGCACGGAGCTGGCAGAGCGCGCCGACAAGAGCACCTTCACCGACACCCAGGGGAAGCCCTACTCCTGCCCCGACCAGCAGCTCGCCACCATGATCCGCTCGGTCGTCGCGTCTATTGACGCGTTGCCGGTGCTCGAAAAGCCGAAGATCACAACGGTTGAAGGTTCGGATGCCACCATCGAGGCCTTCCGCCGGTTAACCGCCAGCTTTTATGGCTTGCTCTCTTTCAAGCTGCCGCCATCATCCGATGAACTCCGTGAGCTGCAGAAAAAAGCGATGACGCAGGCCGAAGCCACCGCTGGCGGCAAGCCGGTTGTGTCGAGCGTCGATCAGCTTGGCCAGGGTGGCCTGTCCAAGCGCGACTACGTCCCCCTCGCCATCGCGATCTTCGTCGACCTTTGCCTGCTGCTGGTGTCCATGGGCAAAACCAAGAGCCGCCTGCAAGGCTTGGTGCCGAAGATGAAGGAAGCCGAGCGCGGACCGGTCATCCAGATCCTGTCGCGCTTCAACGAAATCCATCGGGATCGCCAGATCCGCGAGAACTTCGAAATTTTCCGCCACGTCGTGTTCGACTTCAACGGCGACTATTACGCCGCCATTCCGTTGATCGCGCCCTACGCGGTTGATCGCCGCCGCCCGAACGCCTACGGCCCCGCCGACGTGGAGGCGCTGCAACAGGAAGCCCATCTGCTCGCCAACTTCTTCACCAGCTTTGAGCACGAGCGCTTGTATAGCCGCGTGATGATGCCGTTGATTCCGGTCTCGCGCATCCAGAAGAAGCTGTGGGCGCAGGGTTCGAAGTTCGCCCACGCGGAATCGTTCCGCCTCTACAAGTTCAAGGATGGCGCGTGGCAGGAGATGATTCTCGGCGCCATTATGGGTGCCGCCAAGCGCGTTGAAACCGAAAAGCGGACGCGCCGCATCGAGAACGACGTGTTCACCCGCAACACCCCCGGGTTCGATCAGAACGCACCCGAGAATACTGCGCGGACGACCGCAAGTTTCGGCCACGGTTTTGGGCCAAGTTTTGGCCAAGGCTTCAATCACGCCACCGCTCACGGCGCGGGCCTGCCGCAGATGCCGTTCTCACATGACCCATCTGAAGTCCCTGCACCTGCAACACGCAGCTTTGCGCCCGGCGTGCCCCGGCCAAGTCAGCCGCCGACCGGTCGTCCTGTCGCGCCGCCCCCGCCGCCGGCACCCCCATCAGAACCGGCTGCTATGGAGCCGCCCGCGCGGTCGTTCGCACCGCGCCGGCAACCGGACGTCATTGTGATGCCGGCGGCTGCGGCCTTTGCCGAGGTCGCCGTGTTGCCAGCCAACTCCAACACGGCAACGGTTGCTTCTGCGGCGCTGGGACCAGATCCACGCAAGGTGGAAGTTGAAGCTCGCGAGCGTAGTGTCACCTATCGTATGAGCCCGGACGAGCTGCCAGCCAGCCTGATGTCGGCCCTTGCAACCGCTAAATCGGTGCCGGTCGTGGCGGACGCCATGCCGACCCTTGCACTGCCGCAGTCCGCCTTAGCGGCCGCCGATTTGCCTGCGCCTGAGACTAAAGAATTTTTCGATACCCTCGACGCTCAGGCCATCGAAAAGGATCAGGCCGAAACGCTGGGTGGCCGTGACGAGCCCGCGCTGCCGGCGTGGAATACGACCGACCCAGTAGACGCCGAACTCGATGTGGCCAGCATCACCCGGCGCTTTGGCCTCAATCGCCAGCGTGCTTGATGATTTCGCGCAGCGACTTGCAGCGCGTCAAGAAAAAGTCTGGTTCCAAAATATCGGGCCTCGATCTGTCGCAAGATGGGTCGGGGCTCTACCCTTTTTTAACCGCATTGACGGCTATACTCATTGCAACAACACGAGCGAGCCTCGGGTCGGCGGTTTGAGCCAACAGCTGACACGGGAAACGTCAAAGGGGATTGTCTTCGCATGCCAATCAAAACTCCGCCGCCTCTGCCCAGCGTCGTGAAGCGTGAAGACAAGATGGAAACCCTGCGCGCGTTCATCAAAGCGCAATTTTTGATGCCGCGTTCGGCTGATGTTTCGCCGCTTTCAGAAGTAACGCTCGTTGCCCGTTCGGCTGAGAGCCCCGTGGCTCTTGCCCTGGCGTCGCTTGGCTCTGATATTGCCAGTCGCGGGCTGACTGTTCGCGCGATTTTCGGCCATCTTGAATCTGAAAAGTCGTCAGCCGGCTGGTCTGTCGCTGGTCCGGCGATCCCGTTCTGCCGTGATTTGCGTTGGGCCAAGAACCCGCGTCTGGCCGACGCGCATGAGCAACTCGTGCTCGGCCCGGTGACAGCGTGGGTTGGCGATTGCCTGCGCCGCGACCCGTCGCGCCGCGATGCCTACGAGCAATACGCGGCTGCCGATGCCACCACGGCAACGACCCTGCGCACCTCCTTTGACCGCCTCTGGGCGGCGAGTGTGCCGCTGCTCATTCGCACGCCGCAGGCCGCGCACATCGCCGCGCCGGATGCCTTGGCTGACAACACGCTTGCCGCGCTCGTGCCGCGCGAAGACAACGGTGGACCGCTGGCCTCGTCGCCGCACTGAGCTGCGCCATCCCACCGTCGATATTTCAGGGCAGTCCCGGCTTGGGGCTGCTCTTTTTGCTGTCTTCGGGGCGTCGCGATTAACCCTGCATGCGGTTTCAAGCGGCAATCGCCGGAAAGTTCCGGAAAGCACGCGCACTTCCGGGAAAGCGGCGAGATCGTGACGCTAGACGGCCATTGTTGAATGATACCTAGTCAGGATCGCGCGTACCGCGTTGCTCGCCAGGGATTCCCCATGTTGCACTCCCGCCGCCTCCATTTTGTGCTGCCTGCAATTGCCGCAGCTCTTTTGACAACCACCGCGCTGGTCCAATCGGCCGGTGCTCAGACCGCTCCGGTGCAGAAGGCAGCGGCGACACCCGCCAAGACCGCCGTGCCAGCGCTGGTGCCAGTCACCGTCGTTAAAGAAGCGGACCGCTACGAAACAGCCCTCAAAGCCGCCTTCAAGCCCGGCAAGCAGGTGGCCCGCGATCTCATCGCCACGGGCCAGAAGGCCACGACGGCCACGCCGCCCAACCCGCGTGCTGCCGTTGCGGCGTATCGCGAGGCCGTGTTTACCGAACCGACCAACGCTCAGGCCTGGACACTGCTCGCTGATGCGTTGCTGCAAGTGCAACCTGATCCCACCAAGTCCAACGAAAAATCCGAACTGTTGATGGCTGCGTCGGCCGCTGCCTGGCGCGCTACGGAGCGCGCGCAAGGCGCAACCGAGAAGTCGCGCGCGCTATTCGTGCTGTCTGAAGCCATGAAACGTCGCGCCCTCTGGCGTCCGGCCATCAATGTCCTCAAGGCTGCGCTCGCCGTCGATGAGAATCCTATCCGCCGCGCCAATCTCAACGCGCTGATTGCCGAGCACGGGTTCCGCATTCTCGAAACCAAGACCGATGCCGATGCCGTGAATCCGCGCGCCTGCGTGCAGTTCTCCGAAACGCTGGCCAGTGGCAAAATCGATTTCGCATCGTTTGTCACCGTTGATGGCCGCGCCGCCCAGGCCGTTACCGCCGAAGCGCGACAGTTGTGCGTGGATGGCCTCAAGCATGGCCAGCGCTATCAGATCCAGGTGCGCGCCGGCTTGCCATCGGCCATCAGCGAGACCCTGATCAAGAACGTCGATCTCAACGTTTATGTGCGCGATCGTGCGCCGTCCGTTCGCGCCGCTGGCCGTGCCTATGTGCTGCCGCGTTCTGGTCAGCAAGGCATCCCGCTGACCACCGTCAACACGGAAACTGTCAAAGTCGATGTGTTCCGCATCGGCGACCGCAATCTCGCCAGTGCGCTGCAGTCGGGTGAATTCCAAAAGCAGATCTCATCGTACGACATCGAGCAGATCAAAGAAAAATCTGGCCACAGCGTTTACTCGGGTGAACTCGTCACCGTTTCGCGCCTCAACGAAGACGTGACGACGGCGTTCCCGGTTTCCGACGCCATTCCCAAGCTGCAACCTGGCGTTTACGTGCTGAGTGCCAAGGTTGCCGCCAAGTCGGGGGGCGACCATGACAACGACAATCGGCATCGCGCCTCGCAGTGGTTCATTGTTTCCGACCTCGGCATGACCGCCTTCAATGGCCGCGACGGCGTGCACGGTTTCGTGCGCTCGCTTGCCACGGCTGAGCCCGTCGCCGGTGCCAAAGTGCGGCTCGTTGCCCGCAACAACGAAATCCTCGGTGAAGCGAAGACCGACGCGCGTGGTTACGTGAAGTTCGACGGCGGCTTGAAGCGTGGCGAAGGCGGCCTTGCGCCCGCGTTCCTTTCTGCCGAGATCGCAGCGGGAGACAGCGGCGACTTTGCCTTTCTCGATCTCTCGACAGCGGCCTTCGATCTGTCCGACCGTGGCGTCAAAGGACGTGACGCGCCCGGCCCACTCGATGCCTTCACCTTTGCTGATCGTGGCGTCTACCGCCCTGGAGAAACCGTGTTCCTGACCTCGCTGATCCGCGACGCCCAGGGTAAAGCCGCCAAGCTGCCGGTGACCTTGATCGTCTCGCGTCCCGATGGCGTCGAACATAAGCGCATCGCGTTGACTGATGACCAACTCGGCGCGCGCGCCTACAGCTTGGTCCTCGGCGGCGGCGCTCAGACCGGGACCTGGCGCGTCAAAATCCACGCTGATCCGAAATCCGAAGCCCTTTCGTCGGCGGCCTTTCTCGTCGAGGACTTCGTGCCCGAACGTCTCGACCTTAAACTCGAAGCGGCCACGGTGACGCTCGAACCCGAAACTGGCGGCAAAGTTAAACTCACCGGCAAGTATCTCTACGGTCCGCCGGCCGCCAATCTCGCGGTCGAAGCCGACATCGTTGTGAAGCCTTCAGACAAAGGCCTTGCCGCCTACCCTGGCTATCGCTTCGGTCTCGCGGATGAGAAAATTGCGCCTGCGCGGAAGACCCTCGAAGGTTTGCCTGAGACTGATGCCACGGGGCTCGCAACGCTCCCCATTACACTGCCGCAGATCGACCGCACCGCGCGGCCGCTGGAAGCCAACGTGATTGTCCGCCTGCGCGAAAGCGGTGGCCGCACCATCGAACGTTCGCTGACTATGCCGGTTGGTGCCAGTGGCCCCCGCGTCGGCATCAAGCCGTTGTTCGGCACACCGGGCGTTGCGCAGTTGCAAACCGGCGAAGGTGAAAGTGTTGCCTTCGAAACATTGCTGATCGACGCCAAGAGTGCACCCATCCCCATCAAGGGGCTCAAGTGGGAACTCTATAAGCTCGAACAGCGCTGGCAGTGGTACAATCGCGATAACGAATGGACCTACGACGCGCAGACCTCCACGCGCCGTGTCGCCAGCGGTGAAGTTGCTACGCAAGGCACAGCGCCCGCCAAACTCGATGCCAAAACTGAATGGGGCCGCTACCGCCTCGAGGTGTCTGTCATTGACCCGAATGGTGCCGGCGTCTCAACGCCGATCCTGTCGAGTATCGAATTCACCTCTGGCTACTGGCACGACGAAGCCGCCGACAGCCCCGAGATGCTCGACATCGCGCTCGACAAACCGAGCTACAAGGCCGGCGATACCGCGCGTGTCCGTATCACCTCCAAGATGGCCGGCAAGGCGCAGATCGCCATCCTCGGTTCCGGCGTGATCGCCATGCAGGAAGCCAATCTGCCTGCGGGCGGCGGCGAAGTCGCCATCCCGGTCACCGACGCCTGGGGTGCCGGTG
This sequence comes from Hyphomicrobiaceae bacterium, assembly GCA_031379035.1. Classification (GTDB taxonomy): domain Bacteria; phylum Pseudomonadota; class Alphaproteobacteria; order Rhizobiales; family Hyphomicrobiaceae; genus JABFRJ01. Next base: position 10,741 of record JANNEU010000500.1, read on the forward strand.
CATACGTCACCGCAACCCTCTTCCGCCCGCTCGAAGTCGCTGAGAAACGCATGCCCGGCCGCGCCATGGGCCTTAAGTGGCTTACCGTCGATGCGGATGCGCGCAAGCTCTCTGTCACGCTTGATGCGCCCGAGAAAGTAAAAGGCGCGTCCAAGCTCACCGTGCCCGTCAAGCTCGTTGGCCTTGCGCCGGGTGAAGCGGCGCGCGTTACCGTTCATGCCACCGATGCTGGCATTCTTAATCTGACCCGCTTTGAAACGCCCAAGCCTGATGCGTGGTTCTTCGGCCAGCGCAAGTTGGGCCTGGAAATCCGAGATTTCTACGCGCGTTTGATTGATGGTATGCGCGCCGAACGTGGCAAACTCCGCTCCGGCGGCGACGGCGGTGCCGACAACGCCATGTCCATGACTGGCGCGCCGCCGGTCGAAGCAACGCTCGCCCTCACCTCCGGTATCGTCACCGTCGGCCCGGATGGCACCGCACAAGTGTCATTTGATCTGCCCGACTTCAACGGTACCGTCCGCTTGACCGCCGTCGCCTGGAGTGAAGGCCGCGCCGGTTCCACGTCCAAAGACGTCATCGTCCGTGACGCCGTCACACTTACGGCTTCTGCACCACGCTTCCTCACGCTTGGTGATGAAGCCCGCCTGCAGCTTGATATCCACAACGTCGAAGGGGCCGCTGGCACCTATGACGTTGCCGTCACCAACGGTGCTCAAAGCCTCGCTGGCAAAGCCATCGCCCTGAAGGCTGGCGAGAAGAAAGCCGACACCATCGCCCTCAAGCCTACCGATGTCGGCCCGATGGCCCTCGACGTGAGCGTTAAAGGCCCCGGCGGCATCTCGGTTACGCGCAAGCTGAGCTTCGACGTCAAACCACCCGCCGGCGACATCAAACGGACGACTGTTGCGACGCTTAATCCGAAGGGCGGCAAGCTTGTCCTCTCCGCCGATTTGCTCGCGGATCTGATCCCGTCGACTGCGAAGATCACGGCGCACGTCGGCCCGCTGGCGAGCCTCAACGTGCCCGGCCTGCTGGCCGAGCTTGATCGCTATCCGTACGGTTGCGCTGAGCAGACCACCAGTCGGGCGCTGCCGTTGCTTTACGCCAACGACGTTGCGCGCCAGATCGGCCTCGGTGCCGACAAGGACCTGCGCGACCGCGTCGCCAAAGCCATCGAGCACGTGCTTGAAATGCAAGACAGCGCCGGTGCCTTCGGGGTCTGGGGTCCCAGCCATGGCGACCTCTGGCTGACGAGCTATGTGACCGACTTCCTGCTCCGCGCCCGCGAGTCCGGTCACGCTGTCAGCGCCAAGCCGCTCTCGCTCGCGCTTGATAAACTCGCCAACAGCATCGCCATTGAACAGGACTTTACCAAAGGCGGCGAGAACCGGGCGTACGCGCTCTACGTGCTTGCCCGCGCTGGCCGCGCGCCGGTCGGCGAACTCCGCTACGATGTCGATACGCGTCTCGAAAAGTTCTCGACCGCGCTCTCGCAAGCCCAGCTTGGTGCCGCCCTTGGCCTGACTGGTGACCGCGAACGCGCCGAGAAAGCCTTCGCGGCCGCCATCAAGAAGCTTGACGTCGCAACACCGGAAGCCATCTTCCGCCGTGACTACGGTACCGGCCTGCGCGATGGTGCGGCGCTGGTGACGCTCGCCTCCGAACTGAAACTCGCCAAAACTGAAACGCCACGCCTCGTCGATGTGCTCGCCAAGGCCCATGCTGCCAAGGCTTACACGTCAACGCAGGAACAGGCCTGGCTGCTGCTCGCTGCTCGCGCCATTGCCGATCAGGGCACAAGCCTCTCGCTCACAGTCAACGGCACGGCGCAGCAAGGCCAGTTCACCCGCGCTTTCAAGTCAGCTGATTTGAAGGACGGGGCTGTCACCATCGAGAACACGGCAGATGCCGCAACGAACGCCGTCATTACCGTCCTTGGGAGCGCGTTGACGCCGGAACCTGCGGTTTCGAAAGGCTTCACCATCGAGCGCACCTACTACACGCTGGACGGCAAGAAGCTCGACCTCAAGAGCGCGTCTGGCGGCACCTCCTCCCTGCCGCAGAATGAGCGCCTCGTCGTCGTTCTCAAGGTCGATGCTCAAAGCGAAGGCGGCCGCATCCTGCTGGTTGATCGTCTGCCGGCCGGCTTCGAGATCGAAAATCCGCGTATCGTGGATAGTGGTGATGTGAAAAGCCTTGATTGGCTCACCACCACGCGCAAGCCCGAGCATACCGAATTCCGCGACGACCGTTTCGTCGCGGCATTCGATTTCTTTGGCAGCGACGGTCGCCGCCGCAATGGCGACGATGACGCAGAAAACAAGCAGCCCGCGAAGACGGCGACCGTCGCCTATCTCGTCCGCGCGGTCACACCCGGCAGCTTCATCCACCCAGCCGCCACCGTCGAGGACATGTACCGCCCCGACCGCCACGCGCGGACGGCGACAGGCAAACTGACGGTCACATCCAAGTGAGCGACGAAGGCCAACCATCCAGGATACGAGCGATTGCTGCGTCAGCATTCGCTCGTTCGCGCCCCGCTCGCCGCGCCCCCCGTGCAGCGAGCGGGCAACGCGTGACGCTGAGACTTGTCATCGCTGTGTGTGTCGGCGTGCTCCTTATCGCAGCCCTCGCCCTCGAAATCACCCTCCGCCGCCTCGATCCGCTGCCGATGGCACGGGTGGAGAATACCTCTGTTACTGTGCTTGATCGCAACGGCACGCTGCTTCGCGCTTACGTGACCGCTGATGAGCATTGGCGGCTGCCCATCGCCGTGGCAGATGTCGATCCGCTCTATCTCAAAATGCTGATCGCCTTCGAGGACCGCCGCTTTTACGCACACCCCGGCGTTGATCCCGTTGCAACCGCACGCGCTGTGGCGCAAGTCGCCCGCAATGGCCGCGTCGTCTCTGGCAGTTCCACGTTGACGATGCAGGTCGCACGCCTGCTCGACGGCATTCACGCGCGCGATGCTTCCGGCAAACTCAAACAAATGCTGCGCGCGTTGCAAGTCGAGCGTCAGTATTCCAAATCCGAAGTGCTCCGGCTCTATCTCCAGCTCGCGCCCTTCGGCGGTAATCTCGAAGGCGTCCGTGCAGCGTCGCTGGCCTACTTTGGCAAGGAACCGCGCCGCCTCAGCCCAGCCGAAGCCGCACTCCTCGTCGCCATCCCGCAAGCGCCTGAAAGCCGCAAGCCCGACAAGTCGCCGAACGCCGCTCGCATCGCCCGCGACCGCGTTCTGGCGCGCGCCCTCGCCGCTGGTGTTATCAAACCCGAAGATTTGAACCTGGCGCGCCAGGAGCCAGTTCCCACCGTGCGGCGCGAATTCTCCAAGCTCGCGCCGCACCTGTCGGACGCCGAACGGGAAGCCCATCCCGAACGCGGCATCCATCGCCTGACGCTGGATGCCGCGCTGCAAGCCAAACTCGAGACCGTCGCCCGCGATCATGCCCGCTCGCTCGGCCAGGGCTTGTCGGCCGCTATCGTCGCCGTCGATCACGCGACCGGGCAGATCCTCGCCGAGGTCGGCTCGCCCGGTTTGCTGGACGAAAGCCGCGCCGGTGCTGTCGATATGGCGCGCGCGGTCCGTTCACCAGGGTCGACGCTGAAGCCCTTGATTTATGGCTTGGCTTTTGAGGCCGGCTTAGCGCATCCGAACACGCTCATCGAAGACCGCCCCATCCGTTTTGGCACCTATGTGCCGAAGAACTTTGATCGCGATTGGCACGGCACCGTTTCGATCCGCGAGGCGCTGGCGCAGTCACTCAACATCCCAGCAGTCAGTGTCCTCGAAGCCGTTGGCCCCTTGAAGTTCTACGGCCGCCTGCAACAAGCCGGCCTTGCGCCGCAATTGCCGAAGGACGCGGAGCCAACGTTGGCTATCGCTCTTGGCGGGCTTGGCTTGCGGCTCGTCGATCTGGCGCAACTCTACAGCGGCTTGGCTCGCGGCGGTGAGGTCATCGCGCTGCGACATCGCCAACCCGAAATGACAGAGGCCGCAGAACCGCCCCGTCAACGGCTGTTGTCACAGGTCGCCGCCTGGTACGTCGCTGATATCTTGCGCAACGCGCCCGCGCCCGCGCACGCCAAAACCGGCAAGATCGCCTTCAAGACCGGCACATCCTATGGGGCCCGTGATGCATGGGCTGTGGGCTTTGATGGCCGGCATACGATTGCTGTCTGGGTTGGCCGCGCGGATGGTGCTGCGGTGCCCGGGCTCGCGGGGCGTCCGTCCGCCGCACCAATGTTGTTTGATGCGTTTCACCGGATCGCCGATCAACGTACGCCGCTGCCGGCTGCGCCGCGCGAGGCCCTGCAGGCAACGGGGGCTGACTTGCCACCGCCGTTGCGCCGTTTCAATCCGACTGCTGAAATGATTGAAGCGGCAAACAGTGGCTTCCGAACAGTGCCGCTGCGGATCGCGTTCCCGCCTGATCGCGCCGAACTTGATATCCAAGACAGCGACGCCGTCGTGGTCAGAGCCGACGGCGGGGTGTTGCCGTTGACATGGCTCGTCGACGGCGCACCGGTTGCGACTGACGGTCACCGGCGTGAGCTGATGTTGCATGACCAGCCGCGTGGTTTCGTCAAAGTGTCAGTCATCGATGCGACGGGACGGACTGATCGCGTGACCGTGCGCCTCAGGTAACGACGCTAGGGTCGTTCCGCTTTTGATGGAATCGAGGAACGACCCTAACTCTTTGTTTGGTCGTGCTTCTGTCGGGAAAACCGCTGCACACTTTTCCCGGAAGTATCTAGACGGCCCGGCTTTTCTGGAGGCCGGCCCCCAATGTGGTGACAGCGCTTTCAACGATCCGTTTCGGATTGCGAAACCACTCGGCCATGTGGTCGAGGAACACGCGTTGGCGCGGCAATACATGCCGCCCGCTGACGTATAAGGCGTAGATGCCCGTCGAAGTGTTGTCGATGAACTGCGACAGCACAGGCACAAGGCGACCGGTCGCCAATTCATCGGCGACGACGAGTTCCGTCGTGCGGATCAGTCCGAGGCCGCTCAAGGCTGCTATGCGCAAGACGTCGCTGCTGTCCGAGCGCAGACGGGCGCCAATCCGAACTGCCGTGTCCTGCACGCCATTGCCAAAGGCCCACGACCAGCTGTCGCTGAGCATCAAGCAGCGGTGTGACGTTAGATCGTCGGGTGTCGCTGGCGTTCCGGACTCCGCGAGATAACCAGGTGACGCGCACACGATAATCTTATCGGTGACGAGCCGTTTGGCGATCAATGTGCTGTCGTTGAGCGCCCCTGAGCGGATCGCGACGTCGTAGCCTTCTTCGTGCAGGTTCACATGGCGGTCGGTGATATCGAGTTGAATTTCGATATCGGTGAATTCCGCCAGAAAGCTTGCCAAGGCGGGCGCTACGAAACGGTGACCGACGATCTGGGGTGCCGAGACCTTGAGCTTGCCCATTGGCTTGCCGGAACTGGCGGCCATCGACGAGCGTGCTTGATCAAGTTCAATGAGGACGCGCTGAACATGTTCGAGAAAGCGTTTTCCCTCGTCGGTAATGCGAATTGAACGGGTGGTCCGCTCAAATAGGCGCACAGACAGCCCTTCTTCAAGGGCCTGGATGCGTTTTGAGATGGTTCCCGGTGTCAGCCCGAGTTCGGTGCCGACCGCGGACAGATTTTGCAGAGCGGCAACGCGCGCAAAAATCTGCAGATCTTGGATATCCATGAGCTCTCCTGCGGCAGCCGACGAGCTAAGCGCGAAGTGGTAGGGCGACGTCGGAACGTCCGCCTTCACATCGCTTTACGCATGCGCTGGTTCAACTGCGGTCGCTATTTCATTGGGGCTCATATGTCCATAACGCCTTGACTTAACAAGGTCCGACCCGGTGACAGGTTGACGCAAACGTCAAATGTATTAGTTTCTCCAAAATCGATGGAAAGCTAACCATTACGTCAACTTGAGTGGCCTTCGATTTAGATAAAGTGTTTTCAATTTATGAGGTCTTGTTGGCTGCGTGTGGGTATCTGTCAGCACAATCTTGGGGTGTTTTCGAAGATGCTCCAGCGCGGCCTGGTGGAACCGGGAACGGGATGCACTTTGCTTCTACTTTGCCACTACTCGGCCTTTACTGGGGCTCTTGACGCTGCCGCCCAATCTCTTGAAACCAGATCACTGACATTGGCGGACACGAAAGTTGCATTGTTGGTGCCGTGGACCGCTGCTGGCAGCCAACCGGGCGGGTTCGTTAGGGACCCGCCGCAATGTGCGCTTCCGCACCGTGCTAAGGCTCAAAGCTGGGACAACCAACACCATGAGACCACGCGTGCGCCAATTCCTTCAAGCTACGGCTGCTCTTTTTGTCGGTGTGATCGGGGTTATCTGGCTCGCGATTGCCATCCTTAAGCCAGGGCCGGCCGGGCGCATCGTGCTGGCGTCCGGGGGGGCCGGCGGCGTGTATCACGAGTTTGCTCAGACCTTAGCGGCAGACCTAGCGCGCAATGGAATCAAGCTGGAGTTGCGGCCGGAGATCGAGGGTACCGGGACGCTGAAGGCGTTGTTGGCGGCGGGTGACGCAGATGTGCATGCGGGCATTATCAAGGGCGGGATGCTGTCGAGCTTGCAGGGTCGCTATGCGTCGCTGGAAGATCGCGCAGAGCATGCGCGCGAAGCCAATGGCCTGCGCTCCGTCGGCCGGTTGTTTCATGAGCCGATCTGGGTTTTCTACAAAGGGCCAGGGCAGGTGCGCAACCTGTCTGAGTTCAAGGGGAAGCGCATTGTTGTGGGTTCGGCGCAGAGTGGTGCCCGGCTGATCGTGGTCAAGCTGCTCAAAGCCAACGGGATCGACGCGTCCAATTCGACGCTGATCTTTGACGATCTGGCGGAGGACGCCGGTGCCATGATGACGAACAAAGCCGATGTGGCTTTTGTGATCGCGACGGCTGAAACACCCAAGGTGCAAAAGCTGCTGCGCGTGCCCAACATCTTGCTGATGAACTTCGCGGCCGATGCGGAGGCCTACACGAACAGATTTCCGGCGTTGGCAAAGATTGTGCTGCACCAAGGCGCGGTGGAGTTCGCGCCTGACCTTCCTTCTGCTGACATCACCTTGCTGTCGACGACGGCGGCTCTCGTCGTGCGTTCCGACTTGCATCCGGCGTTGATGTTATTGTTGGCGCGGGCGATCCAGCGCAATCCGAAGCGCTCGTTTGATCGAGAGGGCGATCCGGTGCTGTTCTATGAGCCGGGAAAGTTCCCAAGTGCTGTTGATCCTGAATATGAAGTTGCTGCTGATGTGAAATCGCTTTATCGCAGCGGTGAGATGCCGTTCCTGCTGCGCACTTTTGCACCAATGGCGAAAAACATGGGTGTCAACTTCTGGGTGCCGGCGTTCGTGCATGTGAACGGGTCACGCACCATCCTGTTGCTGATCCCGCTGCTGTCGATTTTGTTGCCGCTCTCGCGGATCATTCCCATGGCCTATAACTGGTCGATACGGCGACGCTTGTTGCGGTGGTACAGCCAGCTCAAATCGCTGGAAGCCAGCATCGTGCCCAATGGTGGCGATGATCACTTCGACGAGAAGGTGCAGGAATTGGAGCGCATCGATCACTCTGTCCGCCGCATTCGGGTACCGCTGGCCTTCTCCGACCAGCTCTATGACCTTCGCGGTCATATCAATCTAGTGCGGCAGCGCTTGCTGCAGAGCGACCAGCCCCATCGGCGCGCTGCTGAATAATGTGCGGCCGCAGCACTCACCTTGAGGACCACTCATGACAACTGACACCGCTGCCTTCTTCAAGCCGATCACACTTGGTAAGCTCGCACTGGCGAACCGTATCGCCATGGCACCAATGACGCGCTCGTTCTCGCCGGGCGGCGTGCCGGGTATGGACGTGGCCGCTTATTACGCGCGCCGCGCGAAAGCGGGCGTTGGCCTGATCATCACCGAAGGCACGCTGATCGATCATCCGGCTGCGGGCAACGATCCAAAGGTGCCGATGTTTTACGGCGAGGCGGCCCTGGCTGGCTGGGGTCGCGTGGCTGAGGCCGTGCACACTGCCGGCGGCCGCATCATGCCACAGCTTTGGCACGTCGGAAGCATGCGCCGACAGGGTGATGGTCCGCACGTGGAAGCGCCGCCGATCTCAGCTTCCGGCTATTTCAAGCCTGGTAAGCAGGTCTCAGCGCCCGCGACCTCTGCCGATATTGATACGCTGATCAAGGGCTATGCACAAAGCGCGGCCCACGCTTACCGGCTCGGTTTCGATGGTGTCGAGATCCATGGCGCGCATGGCTATCTGATTGATCAGTTCTTCTGGTCCGGCACCAATCTGCGTGAAGATACTTATGGAGGTGCCATCGCTGCGCGCGCGCGCTTTGCTGCCGAGATCGTGAAAGCCTGCCGAGCGGCCACCGCACCAGACTTTCCCATTGTGCTGCGCTTCTCGCAATGGAAGCAGCAAGACTATGGTGCTCGCCTGGCGACGACGCCGAGCGAGCTGGCGACATTCCTTGCCCCGCTGGTTGATGCTGGCGTCGATATCTTCCACTGCTCCAATCGCCGCTTCTGGGAGCCGGAGTTTGAGGGCAGTGACATGAACCTTGCTGGGTGGACGCGGCAGATCAGTGGCAAGCCGGTCATCACGGTTGGGTCGGTCGGGCTCGAAGCAGACTTTATCGAAACGTTTGCGAAGACGGGGCCGGTGAATGGTGAAACGAACCGCCTCGTGGTGCTCGCTGGCATGGTCGAACGTGGCGAGGTTGATCTCGTCGCTGTCGGCCGTGCGTTAATCGGCGATCCAGAGTGGGTTGAGAAGTTGCGCGCCGGGCGGCTGGCTGATGCTGTGCCTTATTCGCGCGAGGCGTTAGGGCAATTGGTGTAGTGATCATCGCCGGTTTGATTTCGAACGTGCTGTAGCCCAAACTTTGCAGACCGTTGCACAATTTGTACTCTCAACGAGCCACCGCCCCGAGCCCTTGTCATGACCAGTTCCGTCCCGTCTATCCTCCGCCCTTCGGTCGCTTCTGCGGGGCCGATGAAGTCGACGCATGCCGACGACATTGACTATGAGATCAAGGGCCACGAGATGCAGTTCGTGGAGATCGAGCTGGATCCCGGCGAGAGCGCGATCGCTGAAGCTGGCATGATGATGTTCAAGCCTTCCAGCGTGCGCATGGACACGGTGTTCGGCGATGCGTCGAAGCCCGATGCCGGGATCTTCGGGCGGATTGCAGCGGCGGGTAAGCGCCTGATCACAGGCAGCTCGCTGTTCATCACTGTCTATACGCACGAGGGGCAAGGCAAGGCACGCGTGGCGTTTGCGGCACCCTATCCAGGCACCATCATGCCGTTCAAGCTGTCCTCGTTCGGCAATGGTCTGGTCGCGCAGAAAGACGCTTTCCTTTGCGGTGCCAAGGGCGTGTCCATCAGCGTTCATTTCCAGCAGAAGATTGGTGTCGGGATCTTTGGCGGGCAGGGTTTTGTCATGCAGAAGCTCGAGGGCGATGGCTGGGTGTTCATCCACGGTGGCGGCACGGTGATCGAGCGCACCTTGGCAGATGGAGAGGAGCTGGATTGTGATACGGGTTCGGTGGCGGCGATGGAGCCGAGTGTCGGTTTCGACATCGTGCGCGCAGGCTCCGTCAAGTCGATGGTTTTCGGCGGCGAGGGCTTCTTCTTCGCGCGTCTCAAGGGGCCCGGCAAAGTCTGGCTGCAGAGCCTGCCGTTCTCGCGTTTCGCATCGCGCATGATGGCAACGGCGGCGGTCAGCAGCGCCACCGGTGGTGTCGGCGGCTTCAGCTGGGGCTTCGGCGGTGGCGGCAGTGATAGCAGCGGCGGTGATAGTGACTGATCTGATGACATCCACGTCTCGTCCTGTTGTCCTCGTGACTGGAGCGGCGCGTCGGTTGGGCCGCGCCATCGCGCTGGATTTCGGGCGGCGTGGTTGGCGTGTCGCGGTTCACGTTCACACAATGGATGCTGACGCCGAGAGCCTTGTGCGTGCGATAACTGAACTGGGCGCGCATGCAGAGATTTTTGCCGCTGATCTCGCGGACCAGGCCCATGTGGACGCCTTGGTCCCCGCCGTCGTGAAGCGTTTGGGTGCGCCGACCTGCCTCGTCAACAACGCGTCGCTGTTTGTCTACGATGATATTGCCACCGTCACCGCCGCGCAGTGGGACCGGCACTTCGCGATCAACCTCAGGGCGCCTGTGTTTCTTGCGCAAGCGCTGATGCGGCATTTGCCGGAAGGTGTGGCGGGTAACATCATCAACATCATTGACCAACGTGTCTGGAAGCCGACGCCACATTTCCTGTCGTATTCGGGGACTAAAGCGGCGCTGTGGTCGATGACGCAAACGCTGGCGCAGGGGCTTGCGCCCCGTATCCGTGTGAATGGCATCGGGCCTGGGCCGATGCTGCGCAGCGTGCATCAATCGCAGGTCGATTTTGACGCCCAGTGTGGCGCAACGCCGCTTCAACGTGGCACCAACCCGGACGAGATCCTGGCGGCTCTCCGCTTCATCCTTGACGCCCCGGCGATGACGGGCCAGATGATCGCCCTCGATGGTGGTCAGCACCTTGCCTGGCAGACACCCGACATCGGCGACGGTCGCGGCTGAAGCATCACAAAGATAGTCATGACCAGCCCACGCCAGCAAACACCCCTTGCCATGCGCAGCCCGCGCCGGGTGTTTGTGCGCGATCTGGAGATCATGGCGAGTGTCGGTATATTTGAAGTCGAGCAGCGTTATGAGCAGCGCATTGTCGTTTCCATAGAACTCGATGTCGCCGATACCTATGATGGTGTTAGTGAGCGCATCGCCGATGTTCTGGATTACAGTCGCGTCGTCAACGAGACGGAGATGCTGTGCCAAAGCACGCATTTCAAGTTGATCGAGACTTTGGCTGAACGCATTGCAACGCAGTGTCTTGCGGATGCACGCGTGCTGGTCGCGACGGTGCGCATTGAAAAACCTGATATCATCCCGGGATGCCGTGTCGTCGGCATCGAAATCAGACGTCACCGCAGTGATATGAGGTCAGCGATTTGAGCGTTTCCAACACCATCCGCATCGGCATGATCGGTTTCGGTGAAGTCGGTCAACGGTTCGCGCGCGATTTTTTGTTGCGTGAGGGTGTCGAGATCACGGCCTACGATGTGCTGTTCGACGTTGCCGCGCCGGGTGCGAAAACCAGTCCGGCGCAAGCACGCGACCTCGGCGTGAAACCGGCGGCGTCTGTGAGCGCGTCCATTGATGGTGCGCTGTATGTGTTTTCAGCGGTCACGGCGGATCGTGCCGAAGAGGTCGCGCGTATGACCGCGCCGTTGCTCAAGCCGGGCCAGATCTTTGTCGACGTGAATTCGGCGGCACCCGCAACGAAACGGCGTGCGGCAGCGCTGGTGACAAAGAGTGGTGCCAGCTATCTTGAGGCGGCGGTTATGGCTCCCGTGATGGTGCCGGGCATTTCCGTGCCGATCCTGGCGGGCGGTCCGGTGGCGGAGAGCGTTGCTGCCGAACTCAACAAGCTCGGGATGAACCTGACGCCTGTTGCTGCCGAGTATGGCCGTGCGTCGGCGATGAAGCTCTGCCGCTCTATCATGATCAAGGGATGGGAGGCTTTGTTGGTCGACTGCGCCGCCGCAGCACGCCATTGGGATGTGGAGGCGGAGGTGTTTGGTAGTCTGGACGCCAGCTATCCGTCGATTGGCTGGCGCGCACTGGCTGAGGACATGGCTGAGCGTGTCGCGACACACGGTGTGCGCCGTGCCGCTGAGATGCGCGAAGCTGCCGACATGCTGGCGGACATGGGGCTGGTGCCTGATCTCAGCCGCGCCGTCGCTGATGCCCAGGAACGGGGCGCACATAAGAAAGCTTAACTGGATTGTCTCTTTTCTGGATTCATGCCGATGACCCTCGAACCCAACTACGATGTTGCGCACCTCGGCCATATCGAACTGCTGTCTGACAAGCCTGACGCCAGTCTTCACTTTTTTGTCAATGTTCTAGGGCTGACGGAGAGTGGGCGAGAGGGCGATAGCGTTTATCTGCGTGCCTACGATGACTATGAGTTTCACACGCTGAAGCTGACGGCGTCGAACACGACTGGCATGCGCCATGTAGGCTATCGCTGTTCCAGCCCACAAGCTTTGCAGCGGCGTGTTGCGGCGATTGAGAAACTTGGCGCTGGCATCGGGTGGACCGAGGGCGATCTTGGGCATGGGCCGGCGTATCAGTTTCGCGACCCTGACGACCACATCTTCGAACTTTATTACGACACCAAGGAATACGTGGCGCCGCCGGCTGAACGGCCCGCGCTCAAGAACCAGCCGCAGCGCCAGCATCGGCGGGGTGCCGGTGTACGCCGCCTCGATCACTTCAATTTGCTGGCCGTCGATGTCGGCGCAATCCGTGATTTCCTGCCACAGGCCCTGGGTAGCCGTATCACCGAGCAGATCCAGCTGGATACTGGGGCTTACGGTGGCTGCTGGTTCACCCACAACAACAAGAGCTATGACGTGGCTTACACCCGCGACAGCACGGGCACGCGAGGCCGCTTCCATCACCTCACGTACGCGCTTGATCAGCGCGAGCACGTGCTGGAAGCTGCCGATATCTTCCTGGAGAACGGCGTCTATATCGAGACTGGCCCGCACAAGCATGCCATCCAGCAGACGTTCTTTTTGTATGTGTACGAACCCGCTGGCAATCGCATCGAGGTGGCCAACGCCGGCGCGCGCCTCATTCTTGCGCCCGACTGGGAAACGGTGACCTGGACAGAGACCGAGCGGAAAAAGGGCCAGGCCTGGGGTCTCAAGACCATCGAGAGCTTCCACACCCATGGGACGCCACCGGTGCCTCACAAGGGGTGAACAAATCGTGACGGCGGGCGAAATGCCCTTGAAATACGGTCAAAAAAAGCCCATCTGAGGCGCAATAGAGTCCCGTCGGTAACAGCTGATCTGTCATTCGATTGGCACAATCGGAAGGTATCTACCGGTTCAACCGCGAGTGTGCGATTGTGGCGCAGATGTGGTGGCGTCAAGCACCCTGCAACTCGTGACAACAGCCAGCTTGACTGGCGGAGGCCACATGTCGACCATTGCCAGCAAGGGAACGATCAAGCGGTACGCGGCTTACAAGAAGTATCTCGCTAACAAGCCATCCATCTACTTTGCGGCCAATATGCCCGGCAACATTGAGGCCGGGAAACGGCTGGCCGAGACGAACAAGCCGAGCATCCGCACCGTTGAGCGCGAAAAGGCTGAAGCCGGCAGCAAGAAGGCGCGCGTGGCAAAGCGGTGATTTGATCCGACAACGCCTCTTGTGTGTCTGGCACACGTGATGTGCTGCTCTATGCCGAGCTATCCGGCTTCGAGCGCCCGGTGCCCGAGAGGCCATTGGCGCGCGCATCATCTTCGCCGAGCAGATCGCCGTAGCGTGAATGCGCATTGTCGATCTTGAGTGGGACGTGTTTGCCGTAGACCCACGAGCGGCTGTGCGGATCGTCGCGGCCATCGAGCGAATAGTCAGTCGCCGGTGACGACCACAATTTCAGCCAAACGGCCTGATGATCGATCGGGCAAGCGATTTCGGTTGGCCGCTCGCTGAAGTCGTCGCGCCAGATTGCGATCACCCGATCATTCCCATTTGCTGACTTGTGCTTGTCCAGCAGGTGCTGCCGCGTCATCAAAGCGCGTGACGTGAGGGTGAGTACGGCTGAGCCGGGGTCCTCGGCAAGCACGGTTGCGTAGCGTGCCGGCCAGCGGGTCCGCAGTTGTGGCGCATCCATCAACAGCGCCACCACAATGCTGGGGCCGACGGCTCGCAACAGCTCCTGGCAGGGATCGACGCGGGCCAAATCCTCGCACAGCATTGTTGCAATCACTGAGCGCTTGCGAAAGGCTGTGAAATCCACCCGGCGGCTTAGCAGCGCGATATTTTCCCACCACTCGAACTTCGGATTGAGCCCACCCGACAGCCCATAGGCATCAATCTGTGGCTTGTCCAACTTCCAGCGATGATGCTTCTCGCGAATGGTGGTGACCATCTCGTCGGTTGCTTCATCGTCATCAAACGGGGAAAGTCCGGTTGGGCTCTGGTCGAAAATGGTGACCGCCACGAAGTTTCCTTTTCGAGCGGACGCGCCAGAGGCATCTGTTGAAATGCCTGATATGAAAATTTCGAGCCCAGGAAACCTGTTTCTCAAGCGATCCCGGAGATCGATGTAGGTATCATACGAAAGCGCCAGCTCAGGAAAGATGACACCGTCGATTTCAGAGGCGCCATGTTTCTTTTCCGCCAGGAGTGCGAGTTCGGTCACGAACGAGCTGAGGCTATCCGATTGGTTCTCTTTCAAGCGCGGGTCATCGCCGGGATAGAGCCACGTTTGCTCGACGTCGAAAAATCCCCAGTTTCGTCTGAGCCCGATGCCTAGCGAACCGGGTGCGAAGGCACGATCTGAGATGCTGAATGGAAACGGCACGAGCAGCAGATTGAGTTCGCGGTCATCGGTTGGTGTCGCCCGGGGCCGCGACGCCCAATGGCCTCTCGCGACGCCACGTGGCGGCAACAATGCAAGATGATGCGACAATGAACGGAGCGTGCAGCCGACGGCACTGGTCCGCACCTTTGGCATGACGCAAGCAACGTCGGGGTGCGCACCGGAAAGGCTGGTGATCCTGGGTGGCTCGCCATCGTCGCCCCCGCGCAGCATGTAGTCCTCGTAGATATTCAACAGCGCCAGTTCTTCAAACCACGGTGCGGCGCGCGGATCGCTGGCGCTGGCTCCGATTTGTGTGAACCCGACATGGACTGAGGCTTCGTCAGCGATCATGAACAGAAAGTGCGCATAGGCCCACCAGCGCGGCGGCTTGTCGGTCGCGCGAAGTTCAACGAAGATCGGTTCATTGCCGAATTCTTCGAACAGCACGCGCCACAGTCTTTCGAGGCGGCGGAGCTTGGCGTGCCGCTTTGCATAGGCCTCGTACCACTTGTCCTGCGCCGCTCGCCGTTCGGCCACCGACATGTGCTCGAGATCGCCGCTCTCATCAAGGTCGAGCACTGGTGCTCGCCAGATCTCGGCCAGTTTGCGCGCACGCCTGATGCGCCCCTCACTGATGCGAAGGCGTCTGAGAACCTTCCCATCTTCGGATGGAAAGTCGGCCGACACGACTGGGCTAATATGATGATAGGCTCCGCTCACTTCGAGCAGGTAAGCGGCGACCGCAAAAACGTCGAACGGCAGCAGTGGCAGCGTGGCATATTTTCCGAGCCGGGGGCGACTTCGCCGGACCTTTGGCCCCCACCCCATGTAAGGCCGGGCGTTCGGTCTTTTGAACTCCGGAAACAATTGCTGCAGTACGCCAAGAACTGTTGGCGGCGAATTAGCCACAGACCTCACCCCAGGTTTTGTACTTTGAAATATACGTTCTGAAACAATATCTCGCAGCCGTCTGTTATGCTGTCAACTGAGGTTGCCAGCACGCATCGTTATCCCAACCCGCCGCCGCCCGGTGTCTTGATCAAGAGGCGTTCGCCGGGGGCAATCAGCTGGGTGCCTTTGCCTTTGAGGGTGCGGCCGTTCTTGATGGCGACAGAACCGGCGGCACCGTCTGCTCCGCCGGCACGACCGCGTGGCGGATGATCGATGCGATCAAAGGCTGCGAGGAGCTCGAAGGGCATGCCGATGCCGCTCTCGATCTCGATCACTTGGCCGTCGCCGCCGCGCGTGCGGCCTGTGCCGCCGGAGCCTTCGCGCAGTTCTTTCCGCCAGAAGATCAACGGTGTGATGCTTTCTGCGATCTCAATGGGGGTCCCTTTGACACCGGATGGGAAGGCGGTGGCGGACAGTCCATCTGCTGTCGGCCGGGCACCGGTGCCACCGTTGGATGTCACGGTCATCATGAAACCGTAGTTGCCGCCGGTGTCGCCTTCGATCGCGCCGCGCACGTTGATGTTCCACAGGCACGCGGTGCCCTCCGCTGGAATGCGTTCCGGGATTGCTTGCGCGAGGCAGCCGAACACGACGTCCGGCAACATCTGACCGATGATGTGGCGGATGCAGACAGCGGCCGGTTTCTGGGCGTTGAGGATGCTGCCGGGCGGTGCTGTAACGGTGAGTGGCGCGAGCGAGCCGGCGTTGTTGGGTGTCTGCGATCCGACGATGCAGGCGAGGCCGAAGACGGTGTAGGCGGTGGTGTAGGACAGCGGCACGTTGATGCCACGCCGGGCCGATGGGCTGGTGCCGGCGTAATCGACATGGATGCCTTGGTCGCTGATGGTGGTGGTGGCGGTCAGCGTGATCGGTGCGTCGTAGCCATCGGTGATCATGGTGTTCGTCCACGTGCCTTTGGGCAACTTGGCGATTTCGGCGCGCACGGCGGCTTCGGACCGCGAACAGATGTGATCGGCGAGCACTGCGAGATCAGCGAGTGCGAACTCGTCCATCATTTCGACCAGCCGCTGGCAGCCGACGTCGTTGCAGGCTGCCAGGGAGTAAACGTCGCCGACGGTGTCGATGGGCAGTCGCGTGTTGGCCTTGATGATGGCCATCAGAGTTTCGTTGATGCGGCCGGCTTCCATGATCTTTAGGAAGGGAATGTAGAGCCCCTCCATGAAGACATCGGTCGCATCGGGGCCGAAGCCGATGCCACCAATGTCGATCAGATGCGATGTACATGAAAACAGCCCGATGAGCTTACCTTTGTGGAAGCAGGGCGTGGTGATGACGAAGTCGTTGAGATGTCCGGTGCCCATCCACGGATCATTGGTGATGTAGGCGTCGCCTGGTTTCATGGTCTCGACGGGGAAGTGCTGGAGACAATGCAGCACGGAGAGAGCCATCGAGTTGACGTGGCCGGGTGTGCCGGTGACGGCTTGGGCAAGCATGCGGCCTTGCGGATCAAAGATGCCGGCAGACAGATCACCGGCCTCGCGGACGATGGGTGAGAACGCCGTGCGCAGCAGCGTTTGCGCCTGCTCTTCGACAACGGCGATGAGCCGGTTCCACATGATCTGGAGTTCGATGGCGTTGAGTGGCCGCGTCATCGGTGGGTCCTTGCGCATCAGGCTTTGGCGGTGAGAACGAGGGCGTGGCCAGCATCGACCGCGCCATCGAACGTGGGTGACACGTAGGTCGATGTGCCGGCTTCGACCACAATGGCCGGGCCTTTGAATGTCGACCCCGGCGTGAGCGAAGAGCGGTCATAAACGGGCACTGGGATGCGGCGGGCCAGGCGCGCGTCGAAGACAGAACGCTCGGCGATTGGTTTGGGGTTGGCTGTTGCTGAAGCCGTGGCTAAGCGTGCCGGCGCGGCAACGGACGTTGAGACAGTGACCAGCCAGCTCAGGATCTCAATGGCTGCGCCGGGGATGTGGCGGGCAAACAGCTGGGTGTAGGCGGCTTCGAAGCTTGCGTGCAGATGTTTGACATCGGCTGGCACGATGTGGGTGTCGGGAAGTGCGATGGCAATCTCGTGGCCTTGGCCGGCGTAACGCATGTAAGCGATGCGGCTGGCCGTGAGCTTGCGCGATCCGGCGGCGGAGCGGCAGAGCTTGGTGGCTTGTTGCTGCATGTCATCGAGCAAGGCGTTGGTGGCGGCGGCATCGAACGTATCGAGCCGCATGTAGCGCGAACGGACGAGTTCATAGGCGGCGGGCGCTTCGAGAAAGCCCAAGGCAGAGCCCACGCCAGCATCGGCCGGGATGATTACGCGCTGGATGCCTAGCTTTTCGGCAAGCCGGCTGGCGTGCAAGGGAGCTGCGCCGCCGAACGCTATGAGCGTGCGGCCGGCCACATCCGCGCCGCGCTCCACGGCGTGCACGCGGGCGGCATTGGCCATGTTCTCATCAACGATTTCGGCGACGCCGTGGGCTGCGGCTTCGGCTGACAGGTGAAGTTTTGCGCCGACTTCTGTGGACAGTGCTGCGTCGGCTTTTGTGGCGTCGAGCACTATGCGGCCGCCGGCGAAGTTCGCGGGGTCGATCTTGCCGAGTGTCAGGTCAGCATCAGTGATGGTCGGCGCGGTGCCGCCGCGCGCGTAGCAGGCAGGGCCTGGCTCGGCGCCGGCGCTGTCAGGTCCGACGAGGATGCGGCCGATGCCGTCGACGCGGGCAATGGAGCCACCACCGGCACCGATCTCGACCATCTCGATCACGGGGATGCGCACGGGCATGCCGCTGCCCTTCATGAAGCGTGACTGCCGGTCGATCTCGAAGGTGCGGGCGATGCGTGGCTGTCCGTCGTCGATCAGGCAGATTTTGGCAGTGGTTCCGCCCATGTCGAAGGACAAGATGCGTGGTTCGTTGCGTTCCTGCGCGAGGCGGCCGGCGAGGATGGCACCGCCTGCCGGACCGGACTCGACCAAGCGAATGGGGAAGCGCGCGGCCGTCTCCAAGCTGGCGAGGCTGCCGCCGGAGGTCATCAGATGGATGGGTGCGCGATAGCCGAGGTCGGCCATAGCGGACTTGAGGCGCGCGAGATAGCCGGCCATCAGCGGGCGCACGTAAGCGTTGGCAACGGCAGTCGATGTGCGTTCGTATTCGCGTGCCTCTGGGCATACTTCAGACGAGAGCGTCAGGCTGATCTCAGGGCATATTTCGGTGAGGATTGCGGCGATGCGTTGCTCATGTGCGGGGTTGGCATAGGCGTGCATCAGGGCGATGGCGACGGAGGGGATTTTCTGTGATTTGAGTTCCGTTGCGATTGTGCGCACGGCGGCTTCGTTCAGTGGCAAGCGGACCTGGCCATGAACGTCCATCCGCTCTGGCACCGTAAAGCGAAGGGCTCGTGGCACCAGCGGCTTCGCTTTGACGATGTTGATGTCGTATTGATCGAAGCGGCCTTCGTCGGCAATTTCGAGGACGTCGCGGAAGCCGTCGGTGGCGATCAATGCGGTGACGGCGCCTTTGCGCTCGATCAACGCGTTGGTGGCCAAGGTCGTGCCGTGGACGAAGGTGGTAATGTCGCTAAAGCTGAGCTTGGCTTCGTCCAGCACGCGGCGCGCGCCATCGAGGATGGCTTCTTCGGGTGCCCGCGGGGTGGTCAGCACTTTGAGTGCGTGGCGATGGCCAGCGGCATCGAGCACGATGTCGGTGAACGTGCCACCGATGTCGGCGGCAAGGCGGATGGGGCGGGATGCGTGCGGCATGGATGGCTTTCGATGAGGCGGGCTGGCGAAAAACTGGCGGGCCTTGCGACGCTCGGCGCAGGCCCAAGACCGGTCGTAAGGAGGACCACTTGTGACGAGAGTGCCTGCGGGCCTGACAGGAGGCTTGCATCCTGGCCTGGAAATGGGTTCGATGCCAGCCAACCCGTGCCGCCTTTGCGGCGCACTGTTATCCGGAGCCCCGGCCGATGTCTCAGACTGCAAAGCCCGAACCTGCCCAGACGCGGGATGCGATCTTCTCGGGTGTGAAACCGGTTGAGGATCGCCATAAGCTGGATGAGGCCAAACTTGCGGCGTGGCTGCAGGCCAACGTGGCTGGCTATGCGGGCCCGTTGGAGGTGTTCCAGTTCAAGGGTGGGCAGTCGAACCCGACCTACCGGTTGGATACTCCGGCGCGGAAGTATGTGCTGCGGCGCAAGCCGTTCGGCAAATTGCTGCCGTCAGCGCATGCGGTGGACCGTGAGTTCAAGGTTATTTCGGCACTGCATGCGGCGGGGTTTCCGGCGGCGAAAACTTACGGGCTTTGCACCGACGACAGCGTCATCGGCTCCATGTTCTATGTGATGGAAAATGTGACGGGGCGCATTTTCTGGGATGGGGCATTGCCGTCGCTGACACCTCCACAGCGTGGTGAGGTGTATGCGGCGCAGATTTCGACTTTGGCGCAGCTGCACAACTACGATCCGGCAGCGATTGGCCTCGGTGACTACGGCAAGCCGGGGAACTATTTCGCGCGGCAGGTCGAGCGCTGGACGAAGCAGTATCGCGCGTCGGAGACGGGCCGCAACGAGACCATGGAGCGGCTGATGGAGTATCTGCCGCGCACGGTGCCGCAGCAGGATCGCGTGGCGGTGGTGCATGGCGATTACCGCGTCGACAATATGATTTTTAAGGCTGATGTGCCGGTGGTGGCGGCGGTGCTCGACTGGGAGCTGTCGACGCTCGGCGATCCGCTGGCGGATTTTTCGTACTTTTTGATGCTGTGGCATATGCCGTCGCAGGCGCAGGGGGCGGGGTCGAGCGGGATCGCCGGGATCGATCTGAAGGCGGCTGGCATTCCAACAATTGCGGAAGCCAGTGAGCAGTATTGCAAGCTAACGGGGCGCACAGGCATTCCGGCGCTTGATTGGTACTTCGCCTACAACATGTTTCGCATCGCGGCCATTCTGCAGGGCATCGCGGGGCGCGTGCGTGATGGGACGGCCGCGAGCGCGCAGGCGGTCGAGAGCATCAAGCGGATTGAGCCGCTGGCGGATGCAGCGTGGCGTTTCGCAAAGAAGGCGGGGGCGTGAAGAGAGGGGTTAGGGATCAGGGACTACGAGTCTAGGACTGGGGCGCTCTCTCTCCGGTTTCCCGCTTCGGCGCTGCCGCGCCGGGCGGTCCGGGAAACCGGGAGGGGTGATGTGAGCCGCGCGTTACGACTTCGACGTGGCTATGAGTTCGCGCGCGATGCGACCCACTTCGGCCGCCGAACGCCCCGGTGCGTACAGTGTTGAGCCGATGCCGAAGGCGTTGGCACCGGCAGCGCGGTAAGCGGGGATATTGGCGGCTGAGATGCCGCCGACGGGGATGAGCAGCGTTGCGGGCGGCAGCACGGCGCGGATTGCTTTGACGACAGTCGGCGGTATCATTTCGGCGGGAAAGAGTTTCAGTCCGTCGGCACCGGCGGCGAGGGCGGCGAAGGCTTCAGTGGGTGTGGCGATGCCGGGCGTGACGGTGAGGCCGCGTGCCTTGGCGGCTGCGATGACGGTGAGATCGGCGTGCGGCATGACGATCAAGCGGCCGCCGGCATCTGCCACGCGGGCCATGTCAGCCAAGCTTGTGACCGTGCCTGCGCCAACGATGGCTTGATTGCCAAAGGCGCGGGCAAGGCGCGCGATGCTGTCGAAAGGCTGCGGGGAGTTGAGCGGCACCTCGATCACGCGCAGGCCGGCGTCGATCAAGGCCTGGCCGATGGGCAGGGCTTCATTGGGCGTGATGCCACGCAGGATCGCGATCAAGGGGCAAGCGGCAAGAGTTTTACGGAGGTCGGTCATGGTGCTGCGTGTCCTACAAGTCCGGCAGCGCGCGCGAGGACGAACGCGCCGCGTGCAGCACAGTCCGGTGGGGCGATGCGTGCGTCCAGTTCAAGACTTGATGCGGCGGTTCGATAAAGTTCTGTCAAGGCAGGTGCACTGCCGACAATCGTAAAGCTGCGATTGAGCGGGCTACTGGCTTGGGTCGTTTCGCTCTCGTTGGAACCGAGGAACGACCCAAGCTCTTTGTTTTGTCGTGCTTCTTGGCGGGAAAACGGCACACACTTTTCCCGGAAGCACGCCAGTGCTGCGGACATTTCTGAACCGATCAATAGGCCGGACAGATAACTGGAAAGTGACGCGGCTGGACGTTGGTGGAACAGGCCGAGGGTGCGGGTTGCGAACACGCGCTGGAGCAAAGCGCCAGGTGGGCCGTCGGCGGCACCCGCCACGACGCCAGACTTAAAGGCAGCAGGGTCGGTCTGGTCGCCACCGTCAGGCATCAGCCGGCCGAGAATGGTGTGGTGGCGAAGTGCCGCGAAGATTTCGCCGGTCATGTAGGTGGCAAAGTGCGTGATGCTGCCATTCGTAACGGTGACCCACTTGGAATGCGTGCCGGGGAGCACGAACACGCCGTCGGTTGCCCCCGACCACTGGAGCGCGCCGGCGATCTGCGTTTCCTCGCCGCGCATGACGTCTGGGGCCATACCAGATGCGTTGTTGGTGTTTATCGACAGTCCAGGAACGATATGGACCGGGCCGCGTGCGCTGGCTGGCAGCGGGTACAGGGCCTTGGCCAGCTGCGCCACGGTCGCTGGGCACTGGAGATAGGGCACTTCGGTCCAGCCTTGCCGGCTGCCGATCATGCCGGACAGCAGGATGGGCAAGGGGACGCGGGTGGTCTGCCACGAGGCAATGTGCGCTGAAAGTATTGCATCAAAGCCGCCTGACGTGACGGCGAGGATGCCCGGACCGCCCGCCCTATCCTCGATGACCGTGCCGTCGCTGGCCAGCAAAGCCGCTCGCATCGCCGAGGTTCCCCAATCGACGGCAATGAGGGTAGGCTCGGTCATGGGACAGTGTCTCCGGATCTGTGCTGCGTCGTCAGCTTGCCATATTCCCGGCATCGTCGGCAGCTAGCGATTGTGCTGAACTTGTGCTGAAGACTTGACTGCAAATACTGGGACTCAAAAAATACTGGGGCTCAAATTCTTGGTTCAGATTCTGGGGCTGCCCGCGATTGTGACGATCGGGCGGTTTGGAGACAAAGTCATGCGGCTGCGAATTCTGTTGATACCGTTGACGGCTTTGGCGCTGGCGATGCCGAGCGTCGCGCAGGCGGCGGCGGAGGAAGATTGCTACCATGAGGACGTCGAAACGCGGATTCGCGGCTGCACGGACCTGCTCAACCGCGGTGGGTTGTCGGCGGAGGCTCGCAGCAGCGCGTTCGCGACGCGTGCGCTGGGCTACTCGCTGAAACGTGACTATGGCCGCGCTATTGAAGATTATAACCGTTCGCTGGCGTTGACGCCGAACTTCGCCACCGCGCTGAACAACCGCGCCTGGGCCTACTTCCGTTGGGGCAAGGCGGCTATGGGGCAGGCGGATGTCGAGCGCGCGCTGGAGTTGGCTGCCGACATGGATGCGGCTTACGACACGCGCGCACATATCCGGCAGGCGCTGGGCAACTCGGCAGAGGCTTTCGAAGACTATCTGATGGCCATGGACTTCGGCGGCGAGCGCATGGTGCTGATGTACCAATGCGGCTTGAAGGATCACGGCCTCTACAGCGGCCCGCGTGATGGCATTCAGAACGAGGCGCTGAAGGTGGCGCTGCAGCTGTGTTCGCAGGATGCCAAGTGTGATCCGCTGCCCGCCGACGAGCATTGCCGGCCGGCATCGTCGTGACTTGGCAGCGGCCAGCGCCGGGGCGATTTTGTTAAGCTTAACCCGTTGACGGTGCGACTTAAATCGGCTGATTAGAATTAATCGCGCCTGCGCGGTTTTGGTGCGATTCTGTGAGTGGTTTTGTTTTCGGCTAGGAGGGTGGCCAAAGTATTATTTTGAGCATCAGAGGTGCCTCTGCGTTCGTTTAAATGGCATTCTGGAGGTCGGTTTTCGCTCCGTGCCTGTTTGGACCGCCAATCAGCCCTGTTGGGCCCCAAAGCCCCCATGATCGACGACCTGTCCGCGGGCTGCGGCGGTTAACCGTGCGCGGAAATCCTCGGGCAAAGGGGCCTTGGTCCAGGTTTTGGGGTCGACATACACGTTGACGGTTTCGGCGGTGACGATGGTTGCGGCGGTGCCTTTTTGATTGGCACGCCGCATCGCGAAGCCGAGGGTGTAGCTGGTGGTGCCGAGGTTTTTGAGCGTCACGTCGATGGCGAGCGTGTCGTCGAAGCGGGCGGGGCCGGTCCATTCGATCAACATTTTGACGACCTGGAACTCGAAGCTGCCGTCGAAGCAATCGTGCGGGGCCAAGGCTGCGCGCAGGAACTCGGTGGACGCCAGATCAACGTAGTCGCCGTAGCGCGCGTTGTAGACCACGCCTTGTTGGTCGCACTCGCCATAGCGAACGCGGAGGTAGTAGCGGAAGGGGGCGGTCATCGGCGTGCGTGGTCCGTTGCTTCGATTCATCTGCGTCATTGAAGTCTTCAGCGGGAAAGTCAACAATCCCAGTTGTGCGTGATTGAACTCGACACGAAGGATCGTCCGATGAAACTCCTCGGCCATTACATGTCGCCTTACACGCGGCGGGTTGCTGTCAGTCTCAACGCGTTGGGCTTGCCGTTTGAGTTGGTGGAGTTGTCGGTGATCGCACAGCCGGACCGCGTGCGGCCGCACAATCCGGTGCTGCGCATCCCGACGGTGGTGATGGAGAACGGCGAGTCGCTCGTGGAAAGTGGCGCGATCCTCGATGAAATCGATCAGATGGTGGGACCGGAGCGCGCGCTTGTGCCACTGGGCGGTCGCGAGAGGCGCCAGGTGATGCAGACCACTGCGCTGGCAATTGCCAGTATGGAAAAAGTTCAGTGGGGCTATTACGAGCGGCGGTTTCGGCCGCCGGAGAAAGTGCATGAGCCGTGGATCGAGCATAACAATGGGCAGGCCCTGGGCGGGTTGAAGCGGCTTGAGCGAATCGCGGCGGAGATCGCGCCGTCCGGCTGGCTGGCTGGCACTACGGCAATTTCTCAGGCGGATATCACAACGGCGGTTGTTGTCAGTTGGGTGCGCGAGGGACGGCCGGAGTTGAAGTTGGATGTGGAGGCGCCCAACCTGTGCCGTTTCGCAGAGCGGTGTGAGGCGCTGCCGGCTTTCAAGGCTGCGGCGATGCCGAAATCAGAAGCAGGGCGGCCGGGGGTGTATATTCCGAAAACAACGTAATGGGCGCGTTGGTGCGTTGGCCTTAGCCGGGCATCCGCCGGAACACATATCGGGTGTCGCTGCCTAAGGTTTCAGTGTTGAAAAGTGCCAACCCGAATAAGCTGAACCAGGCGTTCATGCTGTTCTTTTGGCCGCCGTCGGGGATGACTTGGATGGTGTCTGTAGGGCTCGTGGTCGGTGCGGCCTCGCGGCTTTGATAGACGATG
>JANNEU010000039.1:0-6721 GCA_031379035.1 Hyphomicrobiaceae bacterium
TTGTCGTTGGCCGTTTCGGGCGTGCGCTTCTTCACGTCGCCATCGACGCGGATGACCCACTCTTTGCGGCAACGCTCCAGCTCTTTGAACGCGGCGCTGCCTGGTTCGGCGACGATCTGGGTCAAGCCGTAGTGGTCGCGCAGATCGATGAACAGCAGGCCGCCCAGATCGCGGATGTTATGCACCCAGCCGGACAGGCGGACGTGGGTCCCGACATTGGTGTCGCGGAGTGCGCCGCAGGTGTGGGAGCGATAGCGGTGCATGGAAGTTGGGGCCGCAGCCATGGCGGGATGGTCCTTAAGTTCGATCATTGGGCAAGTTGGTGTGATGGACGACAGTGATTATCTTCATATTGCAAGGAAAGCCACACCTACCCAACCGTTTGTGAGCACGGGCGTCCGGTCAGCAAAACTTTGAGGATTTACCGTGCGACGACTTCGACCACGGCTTGCTCGCCGGGTTTGGCGGTGAATTCGGCGCGGTACGTCTTGCCCTGGTGTTTGGCCAGCACGGCATACCGTCCGGCGGCGAGAATGTGGGTGGGTAGCGCACCGACGGTTTCCTTGACGATTTCGGCCCTGGTGTCGACCACGCTCCAGGAGACATCGGCCAGCGCTTCGCCGCCCTCGCGACCAACCAGCTTGAAGGTGACTTTGGTGCCCGTGTGGCTCAGGGCGACTTCCGAGAGTTTTCCGGGCTCGACTGACACCTCGGCGCGGACGCGGGCGTTGGCATCGCCATAGGTTGATACGACTTGGTAGGCACCGGCATTGAGCCGGATTATGAGACCGGGCTTGGCACCCGTGATGACTTTGACCCGTTGGCCGGATTGGTCCCGTTCTTCGTTGAGAATTTCATAGGTGACGGCCCGGTCCGGAACCGGCTCACCGTTGGCCAGCAACGCCTTGAGGCGCAGCCCGCCGGCGTTGAGGTTGAATTTCTCGGTGACGGGTTGGCCCGCTGCAACGGTGATTTTGCGCGTCAGCGTTGCACGTCCGAAGGCGGCGTTGATCATGTAGTCGCCGGGGTCCAACTTGAGGCTGGGGACCGCTTCACGCAGCTGACGCACCAACGGTAATTTGCCATCGGCACCGGCGCGATCACGGAAGATGTGCCAGACCATGCCTTGATCGATGGGCTGTCCGTCCTCGGTCAGAACGGCTGAGAGCGAGAGGGTCCCTTGGCTGGCGCTGGTCTCGGCTGTGCGCGATACCGCGCTGGAGTTGCCGGTCACCGGCGACCATCCGCTCGGTGCGTTTGGCGGCTGGACTTGGGGTTGGACCTGTGGCTGGACCTGGGGCTGGACTTGGGCTTGCGCCCGATTGGGGCTATGGGCGGTCATAGTCGCAAGAACGGCGCTGATGACCAGCGAGCGGTGACAGGATCCGGCTTTGTGCATCCAGCGTGTCATGGCTGTCCCAATCGCACGGTTGTTATGTCGCCATTCTGAATATCGACCGCCACCTCGTACCGGGCACCCCGTATTGTCATTCGTACGACATAGCGCCCGACACTTAGCAGGGTGCTTGGCGCAGGCTCGGTGCTGCTCCAGACTAAGCGTCCCGCGTCGTCCATGATCATCCACGCAATTCCCTGCTGGCTGGCACCAGCCTTCAGCAAGGCCTCCAGACGGACGCCGCCAGCCTGATAGTCGAGGGTAACGACTCGATATTCACCGACCTTGATCTCTACATCCTGGTGAGCGCTGATCGCGGCAGCATTGCGTCGCGCTTCGACGCGGTAGCGTCCTGGCGGCAGGTCGGCGATAGCGGCGGGCCCGCTCAACAGTACCGCCGGCGCGTCCACTGCGTCCAAGCGCATAATGCGGAAGCTGTCAGCGGCGACGCCAGTGCTGACCGGCTCAGAGATCTGGCCAAGGCGGGCGCTGATCGCTAAGCGCGCTGCCACGAGCGGCAAAGAACGGCGGACGGCTTCGCCGGCGACCACCGTTACACGCTCTCGCGTCTCGAGAGCGCCACGGGTCGCCGCAACTGTGTAGCTGCCTGGCGCAACGACGAATTCTGCTGATCGCGCTGCGGATCGTGCCAATTCCCGCCGGCCGCGTGGGGCATCTGGATCGTCTTCGGAGATTGTGAAAATAGTGATCGGCTGCGCGCTGTTTGTGCCGACCGGCGGTACCGACCCGACTGGCGGCAGCAAGTCAAGCATAACGCGGCCGCCCGGCTGGGCCATCTCGATATTGAGTGTCTGTCCTGCTTTTGTTTCGAGCAATCGTTCGCTGCGGAGTTCGGCCTGCTCAAGTTGCAAAACCAGGGTGCCGCCAGGGACCAGCACCGCCGTTTGTCCATGAGGCCAAATTCCAATGCGGCGAACTGGGGCCTTCGCGTCAGCCGGTGTGGTGCGCTGGTTGATCAGCAGGGTTGCATCGGCCGCCAGCGGCGTTTTCAATCGCATTTCAGCGGCGTCGAAGACGGCTTCGACAACGGTCTCGCCTTCAGAAGCGACTGAGACGAGGCGGTCGGCGGACACAAACCCGGTTTCGGCGCGAACCCGGTACGCCCCGGCGGCGATGGGTACGGTTGCCTCGATTCCCTCGGCGGTGGCGGTGACTTTGACACTGTCGGCGGACGGATCAGGCCAGATCGACCAACGGACGCGATGTTCCGCAAGACCGACATCTTTCGCCAGGAGTGCCCGCAGGCGTAGCGCCGGCGCGCCGTTGGTGACGCGGATGATCGGTTTTGGCTCTCGCGTCGCTATTTCGGGAGCTTTTGGTGGCTCTGCTGCAGTGGGCGTCGCTGATGCTGGTGCCTGGACCCGGTCAGCGTCACGTCCACCTTGCAACGCGAGGGCCAACACGTCGCCGATGCCGTCAGTGGCCTTTGGGCCATCCTGTGCGTCGATGTGACGGCCGCCCGTCGCGGTGGTAAGACATTGGTAGCGTGTTGCATCCTCAGGCTTCAGGCCCAGACCAACGACGTGGATGACGACACCCGGTGCGGACTGCTGGATTTCCGCGAGTGTGGCACAGGCGTCCTGTTGGCAATTGTCGGGGTCGTCGTGGATCAGCACAATGCTGCGTGGGCCCGTTGATTTGCCGACTAGCTTTGCGGCCTCCCGGAGTGCTGCCGTGAGGGGGCCTTTGCCTTTCGGGTTGAGCTTTTCCAATGGGGCGGCGATGCGGTCGATGAAGGCTGGGCCTGCTGCCGCGTCCGGTTGTGCGATCACTTGGACATCGCTGCAATCGGCGGGACGGCGATGACCGTAGGACATCAAGCCGACGTTGGTTGATTGCGGTGCGACCTTGCCAAGCGCGGTTCTGATGGCGTCGCGGGCTTGCACAAACTTGGTTGGTTTTTCTCCCTCAAGTTTGCCCCACATGGAGCCGGAGCCATCGAAGATCAACATTGTTGACGGGACCAGTGCCGCGCCGTCGACGATCTGGGCGCGGAGTGGCCCGGTACCGAGCAGCGACATCAGCACACTACTTAGTAAGGCAAGACCGACCGACGTGCGGTGCCGCAAGTCCATGTTGTAAGGTTCCCCCGTTGCGCGCGGTCGACGCCCGCACCCTCGCGCGTGGTCATTGTATTCCATATTCGGTTGGTTTAGCGAGGCCTCTCGCACGCCTCTCGCACGCCACTGGCATACACCACACCTCGCTGATCACTGAGCACAACACGGATGACTTCTGGTTGCTCTGTGTCTGACTTTCCCGGTAGCTGAGCCCCATGACACACCAAACACTGGAATTTCTGCTGGCGCGCCGATCGGTCAAGCCCATGGCGATGTCTGCGCCAGGCCCCTCGCCGTCGGAGCTTGAGCGTATCCTAACGGCTGCTGCGCGTGTGCCTGACCACAAGAAGATGGTGCCGTGGCGATTTATCGTTTTTGAGGGTGACGCACGGGCGCGCTTCGGTGACGTGCTGGCCGAAGCTTGCGCTGCGGAAGAGACGGAGCCGCCTTCGGCGATGCGGCTTGAGACCGAACGGAAGCGGTTTCTTGATGCGCCGCTGGTCGTGGGTGTCATCAGCCGTGTTGTCCCGCACACAGGCGCCCCGGAATGGGAGCAGGTGCTGTCGGCGGGCGCGGCCTGCTTCAACCTGTGCCTCGCCGCAAATGCGTTGGGCTACGCGAGCAACTGGCTGACCGGCTGGTATGCGTACAGCCCGATGGTCAAAGACCGGCTTGGTCTGGCAGCCCATGAGCGCGTGGCTGGCTTTATCTACATCGGCACTGCGGCTGAACGCCCCGAGGATCGCGAGCGGCCAACTCTTGGCTCGATCGTGACGCGCTACGGTGCTTAATCTCTTCGCCTGAACGGAGACTGTTGATGTTTTATGATGCGTTGGAAAACAAGCATGGCTTGGCACACGATCCGTTTAAAGCGCTCATCGTGCCGCGTCCGATTGGTTGGATCTCGACGGTCAGTGCCAATGGGATAGCCAATCTCGCGCCCTACAGCTTCTTCAATGCGGTCGCCGAGAAGCCGCACTACGTGGTGTTTGGCTCAGCTGGCGTGAAGGATAGCCTCGCCAATATCGAGGAAACTAAAGAGTTCGTCTGCAACATCGCCACCTATGATCTGCGCGAGCACATGAACATGTCGTCGGCGGCGGTGCCGCGTGGCGTCGATGAGTTTCCGCTGGCTGGGCTGACGGCTGTGACGTCCAATCTGGTCGCCGCGCCGCGGGTGAAAGAGGCGGCAGCGGCCTTTGAGTGCCGGCTGCATCAGGTGATGCCGCTGCCCGGTGCCGGCAAGTATCAGCAGGCCTACTATCTCGTCATTGGCCTGGTGGTGGGCATTCATATCGACGACCGTTTCATCAAGGACGGGATCATCGATACGGGTGCGATGAAGCCGATCGCGCGGCTCGGTTACATGGACTACGCGGTGGTGACGCCGGAGACGATGTTCTCGATCAACCGCCCCGACGTGGATGCCACCGGCAAAGTGACGACCGCGCCGGCGACCTGGGACGGCAAATATCGCTGAAGGCCGGTGCAACCCGAGGTGCGATGACGCGTGGTCCTGCTTGTGACACGTCTGTGGACACGTGAGTGGGCTCGCCTGTGGTCGCGCCAATGGTCTCGCCTGTGGTCGCGTCTGTGGACTCGTCTGTGGACTCTGGGCAACGTAGAGGCACTTTCCACACTTTCGTACCTGGAAGCCGGCCGCGCGGCCTGCCAAACCTGCGTCGTCGGTTGCGGGTTCGCGGAGGGGCTTGTAACGCTGATTCGAATGATTGTGAGTCGGTTGCAATCGCCCATCCAACCATCTCCCTAAGAGGCCACTATGATCGCTACTCCGTCCATGTCTCTCCGCCGCCCGGCCCTGTTGGCAGCCTTGGCGATTGCTGCTCTGGCCGGTGGTTGTGCCGGTGATGGCGGTGGTCTGTTCACAACCGGTTCGATTTCTGAGCCCGTTCCGATGGCGAAAGCCGCTGTTGATCCGGCTTGCACGACATTGGCATCGCAGATCGACGGCCTGCGCAAAGAGGGCACGGTTGATCGTCTTGAGAAGGCTGCCGACGGCAAAACCTCCACTGTCAGCGTGCAGCGGGCATCGCTGTCGAAGCAGGCACAGTTGAACAAGGCCAATGCTGATTTCATTGCCAAGTGCGGCTCGAAGTCGACAGTAGCTGCGCTCGCAGCGCCGGCTGCTGTGGCCGCACCAGCTGCCGCCGCCGCCGTGGCCGCTGCGCCCGTCAAGGCCGCTGCAGCCGTCGTCAAGCCGAAGTTGCCGGCGGCTTCTGATCTGGGTGTGACGGTTGCGCCGCAAGCGGCAGCTGCTGCGGCCAAGGTTGCGCCGGCGCGGTAAGGCATTTTGAGTTAGGAACTCGACGATGGGCGGTCTGACATGGCCGCCCAACTCTCATGCAGGCTACTTCTGCAAACTACTCTGGCAGACTACTCTGGCAAACTATTCGGCAAACCACATTGGCGCGCTGGCGCTCAAAAATAGCCATAAGAGCTTTCAATCAAGGAAGTGGTCATGATTCGTAGAACCTCAGTTCTTGTTGTTTTGGCGGGCACCTTCGCCCTGGCCGGTTGCGAAAGCGGCGGCAACGGTGTTGGTGGCGATCCGGGTGCACGGCCGTTGCCGTCTGGGCAGTCGTGCCAGTCCGTCCGGGCCGAACTGAACAAGATGGATTCGCAGGGTGCCCAGTCCAAGGTTGAGCGCGCGACCCAAGGCAAGGCCGACGCGGCTTCGAAGGCCGTTGCGGATCGTTATAATTCGCTGCTGAACCAGTATCTTGGCGCTCGCTGCCACGCCTGATCGTGGCGCACTGCAACAATCGACATGCCGATGGCCCTGTCTTGACGGATGGGGCCTTTGGCGTTCGTTGACCTATGCGGCTGCTGAGCTCTTGCCGCAATGCGATGATGTTTGCTGTCGGTTCGCGCGACGCGTAGGCGCGCGGG
Source organism: Hyphomicrobiaceae bacterium (assembly GCA_031379035.1). Taxonomy (GTDB): domain Bacteria; phylum Pseudomonadota; class Alphaproteobacteria; order Rhizobiales; family Hyphomicrobiaceae; genus JABFRJ01. The sequence continues at coordinate 6,388 of JANNEU010000039.1, forward strand.
GGGCTGACGCAATTTGCCACCCACGCGATGGCACATGGCGTCACTGGCTCACCGCAGGTCAGCGCATTTGCGAGCCGGCACCAGCCGAAACACTTTTGTAAAGTACATGCTTAACGCACACGGTTAACGCACACGGCAGCCCGCGCGCCTCTGCGCGCAAACGGCAACGCGTGTCGGCGCGCGCCAACAAGAACGTGTCGGCGCGGGCAAAAAATACGTAGAGCGCGATGGCGCCGCCGCGGGGCTTGCACCCGCTTCGCTTGTCAGGGCTTTCACCTGCTCGCTGGTCAGGGCTTGCACCTGCTCGCTCGTCGGCGCTTTCAACCGCTTCAGT
>JANNEU010000048.1:0-19043 GCA_031379035.1 Hyphomicrobiaceae bacterium
AAGCTGGTAAAAAGACTGGCGCGCCCGAAAGGATTCGAACCTCTGACCCCCAGATTCGTAGTCTGGTGCTCTATCCAGCTGAGCTACGGGCGCCAACCAATGACACTTCACGTTGCCCCCAAAAGTGGCCTCGGCAAAGTGGAGTCGTAGGGGGTGTTAGGTCCCAGACAGGCGTGTACTAGCTGGGGTCACGACGAAGATCAAGCGCAGATACTTAGTCGAGACATCTGATCGCGAGCCCGCCGCCATCGAGATTGGTATCAGCGTGCCTTGGGGCGTCTCGCGCGGCAGCAAGCGATCCTCGTCGTGCGCCCAGCGTTTCGTGTATAACGCGAAAAACCAAATGCCCTCGACACCCACCACGATAGCTGATCCCGAACGACTGTCTGATCTGGAGCTCTTAGAGAATGTCCCTTGAAACCGAATCGGTTCTGGATCGCCGCGCTCTGCGCCGCCGTGTCACTGCGTGGCGCTCTGCTTTCATTGTAGCCGGCGTTATCGCGGCAGGCGCCGCCGCCCTTGCGCTGGGTGCCGGGCAAAGCCTGTCGCAGCAGCGCCAAATCGCCCGAGTGACCATCGAAGGGCTCATCACGGATGATCGGCGGCAACTCCAGATGCTGGAACGTATCGCCAAAGCCCCCCATGTCGCGGGCGTTCTGCTGTCGATCAACAGTGGTGGCGGTACAACGACAGGTGGCGAGGCGCTGTTTGAAGCCATCCGCACGATCTCAAAGACCAAGCCCGTCGTGGCGCAGTTCGGCACGGTCGCGGCCTCGGCAGCGTACATCTGCGGCCTCGCCGCCGACCACATCGTGGCCCGCGGCAATTCCATCACCGGTTCGGTGGGCGTGATCTTTCAGTGGCCAGAGGTTTCAGGGCTACTCGACAAGGTTGGCGTCAAGATGAACGAGATCAAGAGCGGCCCGCTGAAGGCCGTGCCATCACTCTATGAGCCGATCTCCCCAGGTGGCCGGCAGGTGGCAGAAATGATGGTGGCAGAGAGCCAAGGCTGGTTCTTAAGCCTCGTGAAGGCACGGCGCGGGATCGAGACGGCGTCCGTGCCTGGCTTAGAACAGGGACGGGTCTTTTCAGGCCGCGAGGCCGTCACATTCAAGCTGGTCGACGAAATTGGCGGTGAGGCTGAGGCCGTCCGGTGGCTGGAGACCAAAAAAGGGGTGCCCGCCAAACTCCGTGTGGTCGATTGGCGGCCGGCAAGCGCGGCAAGCCCAGGCATATTGAACTGGATCGGTTCGGTGTTGGGCAACCTTTGGATTGGGGCCGTGGGCGAAAATACCTTACTTTCCCAGCTTGACATAATGCGGACACGAATGGCACTTGACGGTCTTGTTTCTGTTTGGCAACCTCATGAAAAATAATAGAATAACGACCACCACATTGCCGTGCGAAAGCGTGGCGGCAGTGTGGCGCAGCGGCGGGAGGCCATGCCGATGATTAAATCTGAGCTCATTCAAAAAATCGCCAGTGCCAATCCTCATTTGTTCCACCGCGATATTGAGAAGATCGTCAACGTCCTGTTTGATGAGATCGTTGCCACCTTGGCCCGTGGCGATCGGGTTGAGTTGCGTGGTTTTGGTGCCTTCACAGTCAAGCATCGCGCGCCACGCACCGGACGCAACCCGCGCACGGGCAGCACGGTCTCAGTCGGCGAAAAATTCGTGCCGTTCTTCAAGACGGGCAAAGAACTGCGCGAGCGTCTCAACGATAAACCGTCACCCGCTGCCAAGGCAGGCCGCAAGCCCAAGGCTGCGAAACCAGCATTAACTGTGTCTGCAACTCGACCGCCGGAGGTGGCCGCACGCGTCGGCTTTACTGACACTCCGGCGGACAGCAAACCGATGGCGATGCCAGTCCGCCCCCAGCGCGGCGAACGCGCAAAACCGTGAGGGTGCGGAGGGTCGAGCGACAGGGGCCGGGCGTGTCCCAGACGGCGGGCGCTTGGCGTAATGCTTAGAATTCAGGAGTTTCACCGCTGTGCTGCGCCGCATTCTCTGGTTTCCCATTGCACTCGTCTCGGCCGCGCTTCTGGTGACGCTCGCCGTCGCTAACCGTGAGCCGGTTCGGTTGGTGCTTGATCCATTTAAGCCCGATGCGCCGGTCATTTTCATGACTTTGCCACTTTACGCTTACCTGCTGGGCGCGTTGATCCTCGGCGTTGTTATGGGTGGCGCGGCTGTCTGGCTTGGACAGGGCCGTTGGCGCAAAACGGCGCGAGTGAAAACCCAGGATGCGATGCGTTGGCAGGCCGAGGCCGATCGTCTGGCGCGCGAGCGCGATGCTGGCGTGACCGCCCTCCGGCCCATGATCAGTAGCGCCGGCAAGCGCTGAAGACACGAGGCCGTATGCGTTTCATCGATGCGGAAACGATCGAAGCGAGGCTCTCCTACCCGTGCCTGGTCGACCTCCTCGAAACGGCCTTCCGCGACGGTGTCATCGCGCCCCCCCGTCATCATCATCAGGTCCCCCTTGGCGATAACCGTCCGGTGGCCACCTGGCTGCTGATGCCAGCGATCAGTGCGACGCGGACGAAGGATGGCGGCGTGGTGGCAGGCCCGTATATGGGCATGAAATCTGTCACCGTGTTTCCTGACAATGCCGTCCGCTCCGGCAAACCAGCTATTGCCGGCACTTACTTGCTGCTTTCAACTGAGACCGGCGAGACGCTGGCCATTCTTGACGCAACCCGGCTCACAGTCTGGCGTACCGCAGCGGCATCAGCCCTCGCAGCCCGCTATCTGGCCCGGCCTGACACGCATCGTATGCTGATGGTCGGGGCCGGGGCTCTCGCGCCCTATCTCATTCGTGCGCACGCGTCCGTTCGGCCGCTCCAAGACGTGATGGTGTGGAACCGTTCGCCCGCTGGCGCGGAGGCCGTCGCCGCAGTCTTCAAGGGAACCACGCTCAATGTCCGCGCGGTGACCGATCTGGAAGCAGCGGCCCGCCAGGCCGATCTCATCTCAACAGCGACGCTCTCGACGGAGCCGCTCGTGCGTGGGGCTTGGCTCAAACCCGGCACGCATGTCGATAGCGTCGGCGCGTATCGTTCAGGCATGCGCGAGACGGACGACACGCTGGTCAAGCAGGCCCGAGTCTATGTGGACACCTATGCCGGTGCTTTCGGGGAGGCCGGCGACATCCTGCAACCCATCGCGGCCGGCATCATCGGCAAGGATCATGTGCGGGCCGAGCTTGCCGATCTCGTCAAAGGTCCGGCCCTGGCGCGCCGCTCCGATACGGAAATGACGTTCTTCAAGTCGGTGGGTGCTTCACTCGAGGATCTCGCTGCAGCCATCGCCGTTTATGAGGCTGGCCCATAGTCGCTGCGGCTGCGCACACAAACGAAGAAAGGGGAAGCCGTTGCCAGCTTCCCAATTCCAAATCACATGCTGGCAACTGATCAACCGCCGGCTTTCTTGATTGCATCGGCGGCAGCGGTGAGCTTCGGATCCATTTCAAGCGCCTTCTTGAGGTCAGCGACAGCTGCCGTTTTGTCAGTCTTGAGTTTTGCAAAACCACGCGCCGCGTAAGCCAGCGCGGATTTCGGATCCAGCTTGAGGGCTTCGTCTGCGTCCTTCATGGCGTCTGCATCGCGGCCGAGACGTTGTGCGGCATAGGCGCGGTTCGCCATGGCGGACGAGGACTTCGGGTCAAGCGCGAGCGCTGCATCCGCGTCCTTGATCGCATTCGGCAAGGAGCCGAGCAGACGATACTGCACGCCGCGACCAAGCAGAGCGGCGAGGTTTTTCGGGTCATACTTGAGGGCGACGGAGTAGTCGGCCGCTGACCGAATCTTCTGCCCAAGCGACGCGCGGATATCACCGCGTTGGGTCCACAGCGCCGCATCTTTCGGGCTGGCGGCCAGCGCCCATGAGAGCTGCTTGAGCGCGCCCTTGAGGTCGCCGGTGCTTTTTGCAGCCGCAGCCAACCCGGTGTACGCGGTCGCCATCTTCGTACGATCAGCGCCAGCATCCTTCAGCAGGGCTTTGCACGCCGTGGCGGCCTTTGCGAGGTCGGTGCGCTGTGTGCAATCGGCGATCGATGCGCTGGGCGGTGCCATTGCCGGTGCGGTTGCTGCGGGTGCTGCCGGGGCAACAGGGGTTTGCGCAATGGCTGAGGAAAGGGCGGTGGTCGCCAGAATGGCTGCCAACAGTGACGTACGGAACATGAAGCGACCTCGCGATGGGACTTGAACAAAGTAGGGTGTCCCGGGCTATTTAGTGATTTCAACTCCGTATGGCAATTCGCGTAACGGGCCGCATGGTTAACACGGGCGTTGGGCGATGAGCGCACTTGAGCCGGTCGCATGCGATGTCCACCATGGCATGTCCACAGGCATCAGACGCCACCTCCAGTCGCCGCTAATGCGGACGGCAGGAGGCGCTGAAATCCGTTACGACGTGCGCCCGCGGAAGCCCGTCGCCAGCACGTATAGCTCGGCACTTTCAGCGCGGCTTGCTGGCGGCTTGATGTGACGGACAGTGGCAAAGTCCTTTTTGAGAAGTGCTAGCAGTTCGCTTTCCGTGCCACCCTGAAACACCTTGCTGAGGAACGCGCCACCCGGCGTCAGCACTTCGCAGGCGAACGCAATGGCCGCTTCGGCGAGCCCCATAATGCGCATGTGATCGGTGCGTGTGTGACCCGTCGTTGGCGCGGCCATATCGGACAACACCACATCGGCATGCCCGTTGCGCAGCATCGCCCGCAGGCGCGCAGGCGCTGTCTCATCCATGAAATCCATCTGCAGGATCTCGACGCCGGCGATGGCACCGAATTCGAGATAATCAATGGCGACGACCTGGCCGCGCTTACTGGCACCGGGTGCGTCAGACTTGGTGCGCTGAGCAGCAATCTGGCTCCAGCCACCTGGTGCCGCACCAAGATCAAGGACCGTTTGGCCCGGCTTCAGAACGCGATACTTGTCGTCGACTTCGATCAGCTTGAACGCCGCGCGGCTGCGATACCCGGAGGCGCGGGCGGCGGCCACATAGGGGTCGTTCAGGTGCCGCTCAAGCCACTGGTTGGAGCTGTTTGACCGCTTGTGGGCCGTCTTGACACGCACCTTCAACTGGCGCTGCGCACTGCCGACGCTGCCAGATTTTTTGGCGGCTCTGGTTTTACTTGTAGGCTTTTTCGTGGAGGGCTTTTTCATTGGTCCAATCAGTCTCCGCCGCGACTCTGGTCGGCGTCTTCGTTCATGAGTGTTGTGAGAATGCCTTCGCGCAAACCCCGGTCGGCGACCCGCAAACGCTCGCAGGGCCAGGTACGGATCAACGCTTCGAGGATGGCGCAGCCGGCAAGAACCAAGTCGGCGCGCTCATGACCAATACAGGGCTCGGCAACCCGTTCGGCATGGGTCGAGCGGATCAGATTGTCAGTGACCCGCTGCGCGTCGCCGGTGGTAATCCAGCAGCCATCCACCCGTGACCGGTCGTAGCGCTGCAGCCCCAGGTGGACCCCGGCAACCGTTGTGACGGTGCCAGATGTCCCGAGCATATGCACGTTGCGGGTCGCCAGCAGCGGCACCACCTGCGTTTGCGCTTCGAACGGGGCCACCAGTGAGCGCACATGCGACACCATCTCTTCAAACTCGGTCGCACCGATGAAACGACCGTGGTTGCGCTCGGCCAATGTCACAACGCCGACCGGCAGCGAGGTCCAGCCCAGGATGGCATCTTGAACATCGACCCGGTCAGCCAGCGAGCGGCGGCCTGGGCGACTGTCTCGGGTTGCCTGGTCTCGGCGCCAGGCGGCGAGGTCGAGCCAGATGAGTTCCGACGATCCGCCACCGATATCAAACACCAACGCAAGGTCTGCGGCCTGGTCAATCAACGAGGCACAGCCCGACACAGCCAACCGTGCCTCGTCCTCGCGGCTGAGAACTTCGATCTGCAGGCCAAGTTCGCGTTCGACGCGCGTTAGAAACTCCAAACCGTTGGCGGCGATCCGGCAGGCCTCGGTGGCCACTAGCCGCGACCGCGATACTTTGTGCCGGCGGATCTTGGCGGCACAGATCTGCAGGGCCTGCACCGTGCGCGTCATGGCGACTTCGTTGAGCCTGCCAGACGCCGTGACGCCCTCGCCGAGCCTTATAATTCGGCTGAAGGCATCGATCACTTTGAAGCCGCGCCGCGATGGCCGGGCAACGAGAAGGCGGCAATTATTGGTGCCGAGATCGAGGGCGGCATAAGCCGGTGGCTCTCCGACGTCACCGCGGCGCTGATCCGGGCGTGTCCGCCGGTCGGCCGCGCGCCCCCGCTCGGGTCCCGTGTCACGCGCGCTATCGCCCGCAGGATCGGGGATGGGGTCGCCGCCGGCCTCTCTGGTCATGCTCAAATGACGGCCCTCCAACGGCTGGAACGGGAGGCACCCCAACGGGCAAACTCGGCGTGCGTCAGTCGTCTGAAGTGAAGTTTCTTGAGGCCGACTGTAGGCAGTTCCCCGCAAAGGGTAAAGCCGCTCAAATGGCTTGTGCACGCTGGCTGCCTGAGGCTTGCCATTGACCGCGTCTGAGGTGCTTCCCAGCAGATGTTGAGTTGCAATGGTTGACCGCCCCGGCTTTGCGCATACAAGCCTTGAGGACCAAAATCGAATGCAAAGGGCGACGGCATGAGTGGTGACGGCATGGCGTGGGCCATCGTTTTGGCGATGGCGCTGATGATCCTCTGCGGGATCCTGTTAGGCGTGCTGGTCAGCCGTACGGTCGCCCGACGCTGGGTCGGGACGAACCGATCGGTTGCTGGCCTAGTCTTCGGTGCAATCGGGCTCGGTGCTGGACTATTGGCGGTGACCGCGACGTTTTATGAATCGACGTGGTCCCCACCGCCGCAGATGACGTTCAACACACCGCAAGGCTTCTCCAAGGCTTGGGTGATTGCGTTGGAAGATCCTGCGGCCACCGCTGAACTGGTTTGGAAGGGTTGGGAGATGCCATTCCGCGGCAAGACGACCGTTGTTTCTGTGCCGCCGAGCGGTGTGGTGCGCGTGCGCAGTCTGGCGGGTGTGAGCGGGCGCGTGGATACAACCGTGCTGTGGAGTGACGGCTCACGAAACACCGGTCAAGGCGGTGGTCCCGCGCCTAAATCAACGCGCGCGGTGAGCTTCAGCGCGTATAACAGGGTAGGCACAGATAGTCTCACCCAGGCTGATCCGCCGTTTGGCGACAGCGACGCCCTGGGTGCCTACATTGCGTTGCTCGAACGGGAAGCCCGATAACTCAGCCTCACGCAAACCGATCAACCCGGTACGGCGCGGGGTCGGCAAATGGCGTCTCTCCAGTCATCATTTCAGCTAACAGCCGGCCGGTGACGGGGCCTAACGTAAAGCCAAGGTGATGATGCCCGAAGTCGGCCCATAGCCCCTTTTGCCCAGGCACGGGGCCGATAGCCGGCAGCATGTCAGGCAGGCAGGGACGGCGGCCGAGCCAGGGTTTTTCGTCGACGCGAGCGTCGAGCGGGAACAGTTTTCGCGCGGCAGGCTCGACGCGACCAAGCTGGATCGGTGTCGGCGGCGCGTCACGGCGCGCGAATTCAGCGCCTGTCGTGAGGCGAATACCCTTGGTCATGGCCGTCAGCACATAACCGTTGTCCGTATCCAGAATGGGGCGATTGAGCGTGGCATTGCCGCGCGACGAGTAGTGCATATGATAGCCGCGCTTGGCACCGAGCGGGATATAAAACCCAAGCTTTTGCAGCACATCGTTTGACCAGGCACCGAGACACACGACCACTTCGCGCGCAGTCACCGGTCCATGATCGCCCAGCACTTCCCAATGGCCATCGCGCGTCTGCGTGAGTGTCCGCGCTTCGCCACGCTCAAGTGTGCCGCCGCGCTTGAGGAACATCTCGCCATAGGCTTTGCCGACTTTACCGGGATCGGGGACGCTGATCGGATCGGGCATCAGCAGTCCGCCATGGAATCGCTCGGTGATGTGCGGTTCGAGTTCCTGTATTTTCTCAGGTGTCACCACTTCAAAGTTGACGCCATAGCGCTGGCGGTCGGTGGTTTCTTTGGCAACCGCCGCCTCGAACGCTGTCGGCGAACGATAGAGCCGCATGTAGCCGGTCCGCCGCAACATGGCCTCGATGCCAGCCTCGCGCATCAGCGCCTCATGCTCGCGGATGGAGGCGAGAACGAGTGGCTTGGCACCATCAGCGGTGCGCGACTGTCCCGCCGCATCCGAGGCACGGAAATAGCGCCACAGCCACGGTGCCAGCGCCGGCAGCGCACTCCAATGCACCTGCGCTTCCGGCAGCATGTTGAAGGCGTATTTGGCCATCAGCAGTGGATCGCGCGGGAAGGGATAGGGCACCACGCCTTCGACCTGGATGATGCCAGCGTTGCCATAGCTCGCCTCTTCGGCGATGCCACCGCGATCAACCAGCACGACCGAACGTCCACGCTTCTGCAAGTGCAGCGCCGCCGAGACGCCGACCATGCCGGCGCCGAGAACCATCACGTCCGTTGTCATGTTTATCGCTTCTCAGGGGGGGTGTTTTTATGGGCCGCGGCGAAGGCCGCCACGTCCGCCTTATCCTTTTTCAAGCGGACGCGTTTGGTCGAGGCCGGTTGCTTGGGAAGTCCGACGCCCGGGCGAAGTTCCGTGGCGGGCCGGATCGGTCGCGGTTGGAAACCGCCGCCGCAATTGGGACAGACGTTGTGCAGGTGCGTGGCCATACAGTCCGCGCAAAACGTGCACTCGTAGGTGCAGATGCGGGCATCCGCCGCCGTTGGCGGCAGATCCTTGTCGCAGTATTCGCAATTGGGACGCAGTTCGAGCATGAGGAACTCCCTGGAGCGTGGACCCTTTTGAGCACTCCAGGGCGGCGCTGACAAATCGATCTTTTGCATAAGGTAGCCGCGTTGGATGGCAGGCTGCTTCTCAGGGTGTGACAGTTTGGCCGGGCAATCGCTGCAGTGCTCGGTTGCGCTGAGCCGCATTGACGCTCCCCCCTCTGACAGCCAACTTCCGCGTCGGCCCAGGTGGCCTGCCCAACATAGACCCTGAGGCCACTCCCAACATGCTCAAGCCCTCTCAGATAGCGCCGGATGTCCGCGCCCCGCTCGTCTTTCTCATGTGCCTGACTTTTGCCAACTGGCTGAGCTTCGCGGCCTGGCAAGCTCTGTTGAATAACTTCGTCGTCGAGCAGGGCGGCTTTCAGTGGGCCGAAATCGGCATCACCCAGAGCGTGCGCGAGATCCCTGGCTTGCTGGCCTTCACGGCGCTGTTCTGGATCACGCTGATGCGCGAGCAGACGCTGGCCTATGTTTCGCTCCTGATCTTGGCGTTCGGGATCGCCATCACCGGCTACTTCCCGAGCTTCTCCGGCGTCCTGATCACCACGTTCATCATGTCGGTGGGGTTTCACTACTTCGAGACGATGAACCAGTCTCTGCAGCTGCAACTGCTGCCCAAGAAAGACGCGCCGCAGCTGATGAGTTGGATCACAACGGCCGGGGCTGCAGCGCAATTCATCGCCTACGCCGGTCTGGCGCTGGCCTGGAAGTTCGGGTTTCACGATTACAAGGCAATGTATGTTGTTCTGGGTGGCCTGTGCCTGCTGCTGACGGTCTTCGCGATGAGCAAATTCCCGAAGTTCGATGGCCCAGTGCCGCAGCGGAAAACCATCGTACTGCGCCGGCGTTATTGGCTCTACTACGCGATGACGTTCATGTCGGGTGCGCGGCGGCAGCTCTTCCATGCGTTCGCGGGCTTTCTGCTGGTCAAGAAGTTCGGCTTTACGTTGGCCGATACGGCACTGCTGTTGCTGGCCACCGCCGCCCTCAACATGGCCTTCGCGGGCCAGATGGGCGCGCTGATCCAGAAGGCCGGCGAGCGCCGCACGATCATGCTCGAAAACGTCGTGCTGATGCTGGTGTTCGCCGGCTACGCCATGACCAACGACAGCCGCGTGGCTGGCGCGCTGTTCATCGTCGATGGCGTGTTCTTCACGTTGATGCTGGCCCAGCGCACATATTTCCAGAAGATCGGTGATCCTGCGGATATGGCCTCGACGGCGTCCGTGTCGTTCACGATCAATCATATCGCGGCGGTGGCGATCCCCGTGTTGTTTGGAACGTTGGGGATGATCAATCCGTCGATCATCTTCTGGCTGGGTGTAGGCATCGCGGCAGTGTCGCTGGCGCTGTCGATGCTGGTGCCAGACGATCCCGGACCAGGCAATGAGACGGTGCTGGTGGGTGGCGCGCCAGGTGGTGTGATGGCAACGCAGTAGGCCATTGAAGCATAGGAGATTTGATGCGCGCCCATATCGTTCTCGCTCACCCAGAGCCGAAATCCTACAATGCTCATCTGGCAGCCGTCGGGCGGCAGGCGCTAGAGGCACGCGGCTGGGCGGTGACGGTCTCCGATCTGTACCAGATGAACTTCGATCCTTGCGAACGTGCGTCGCACTACGCACCACCCCTGGAGCCCGCGCGCTTTGATGTCCAATCCGAGCAGCGCCACGCCTCTCAGAATAAAACCCTGCCGAAGGACGTCGCCGCCGAGATCACGCGGCTCGAAGCGGCCGATCTGTTGCTCCTGCAGTATCCTATGTGGTGGCACTTACCGCCGGCCATCCTCAAGGGGTGGCTGGATCGTGTGTTCGTCTATGGCGAGGTCTACAAGAGCACGCATCGCTTCGAGAACGGGCGCTTTGTCGGCAAGAAGGCAATGCTGTCGGTGACGGTCGGCACCAGCGCGGAGACCTATGCCTACAACGGCCGCAGCGGCGATATAGATCTGCTGCTCTGGCCGATCAATTTCTCGCTCGCCTATGTGGGCTACACTGTGCTGGAGCCGTTCGTGGCCTATGGCGTTGAAGCGGGCTTGCGCTACTCGGCTGCAGCGACGGTCGAAGCGCGGTTGTCGAAAATCGGCACAGACTGGGCAGCGAGGATGGCGCATGTCGAGCATCTGCCGACTGTGCCGTTCAACCAGATGGCGCATTGGGGTAGTGATGGCCGCATCAAGCCCGACGCGCCTGTCTACTCGCCCTTCATGCGGCACGACAATTGAGACAGACGCCGTCAGCGGCGCAGCATATGGGTGACAACATGCAAGCCGTCCTTGATCGCTGGTATGCCGCCGTTAGGGCCAACGACGCGAACGCCTTGCGTGAGATCACAACCGATGACGTGGTGCTCTATTGGAATGCTGATTCGGCAGTCATCCCCTGGGCCGGCACCCATCAGGGCCGTGACGCCGTGCTCGCGTTCTTCAAAACGCTCGCGACCCACATCGAGGTCATTGCCGTTGTTCCGCGCGACAAAATCGAAGCATCGGCGGCCACCATTATAGTGCTGGATGGGCACTGGCGCATGCGTGGGACAGGCCGAGAACTCAAGGCGCGGGCTTGCAATCTGTTCCGGTTCCGAGACGGCAGGATTTGTGCCTATGAGGTGTATAATGACAGTGGGGCGTTCGCCGCAGCGCTAAGGTCGTAAATCAGCTTTCAGCCAGCAGAAAAGCGGGTTCATACCCCACACCGCTTGCGTCGGGGCGTTGGGACACTCACAATGCCAGCAACTGCTGTCTGAAAATGATCAAGGGCCCTCACTATGGCATCAAAACCTAAAGCCGCCACCGCCGCAAAGAGTGGCACCACCGCCACCGTAGCAGCCCCCACCCGTTGGTCGGGCATTTTTCCGGCCGTGACATCCAAGTTCACCGAGGACGGCGCGCTGGATGAGAAGGAGATGGCGCGCTGCTGGAAGCTGCAGGTGGACGCTGGCGTCGACGGCCTCATCGTTTGTGGATCGTTGGGCGAAGCCTCGACGTTGGACGCGGCCGAAAAGGTCCAGAGCCTGAAACTCGCCAAGTCCGTAGCAGGTAAGCTGCCGGTGCTGTTGACCATCTGCGATGGCTCAACGCGCAATGCCTGCCGCCTTGCAGAAGCCGGTGCCAAGGCGGGTGCGGCCGGCTTCATGGTGCTGCCGGGGTTGCCCTACAAGTCAGACCGGCGTGAAACCATCCGCCACATGACCGACGTCGCGCGGGCCGGTGGCCTGCCGGTGATGATCTACAACAATGCGCCGGCTTATGGCGTCGATATCACGCCGGATATGCTGGCTGATATGGCGACCGAGCCGCTGTTCGCCGCCGTCAAGGAAAGCTCCGACAACGTGCGCCGCGTGACCGACATCATCAACAAGACGGGTCCGCGTTATCAGGTCTTTACCGGCGTCGACAACTTGGCGCTGGAGAGTTTTGCGATGGGCGCGGTTGGTTGGGTCGCGGGGCTGGTGGTGGCGTTCCCGGCTGAGACCGTTGCGATCTGGAAATTGGCCCAGGCCGGGCGCTGGGATGAGGCGCGGGCCATTTATCGCTGGTTCCGTCCGCTGCTCGACGTCGATGTGTCGACGAAGCTGGTGCAGAACATCAAGCTGGTCGAAGCGCTGGTGGCGAAGTCTAATGACCACTGCCGCGCGCCACGCCTGGCGCTGATCGGCAAAGAGCGCGCCGCCATTGTGAAGATCGTCGAGGATTCATTGCGCACGCGGCCGAAGTTGCCCAATCTGGGCAAGTGAGACGTCACTAACACGAAGGGCGAGGTCCCGTTGGAAACCTCGCCCTTGGTCTGTGATTGTGCGGTTAAATCAGTTGGCGCTGGCAAGAACGAGCGGCACCTTGATCGCCGACGTCAGGGTCGGGATCACCGAGGCGTGGCAGGCGGCACATTCAAGCGGAAAGCGCTGTTGGAAAGCGCCAGCGACGCCAATGGCGAGACTGAGGCCCATCGTGGAAGCGACAACGAGGTTGGCGAAAACCTGCACGGAATGCTGAATTGCTGCGATCATGGCACACCCTTACACAAAACGAGGAGGACGACCTGGCCCGGCGCGCGTAGGTTATTGAGATCCAAACGCCGCCGATTGCGTTCACATTGGAGCAAGGTTGGTTAAAGCGCCGTTAAGGTTGACAAGGCGTGAAGAAATATTCGCGCTAAGCGCGCAAGCGCTGTGACCATGCCGCATTGCGCGCAGGGCGCAGCGCCGCCACCCAGAGCACCAGACTACGATCCAAGTGTGAGCACTGATCCCGTGAGCGATGACGAAGAGAACCGCCTGTCGGCCCGCGCCGCGCGCTACGTGAAGGTGGGCACCAATGTGGGCGCGATCGCGGCCAAGGTGGCCGGACAGCGTTTGTTCGGCATGGAGCGCAACGACACCCAGATGGCCGGCGAATTGGCCGCCGCGCTGGGCGGGCTTAAAGGCCCGATCATGAAGGTCGCGCAGCTGCTGTCGACGATTCCCGAGGCACTGCCCAAGGAGTACGCGGCCCAACTCTCGCAGCTTCAATCACAAGCACCACCCATGGGCCCAGCCTTCGTGCGGCGGCGCATGATAGCGGAACTGGGGCCCGACTGGGCCAAGCGGTACGCGGACTTTGCGCCAGAATCGGCCGCGTCTGCGTCGCTGGGCCAGGTCCATCGCGCGACCGCGCACGACGGTCGCTTACTCGCTGTGAAGCTCCAGTACCCGGACATGCAGTCGGCCGTCGAAGCCGACCTCAATCAGCTCAAGCTCGTCTTTGCGCTGCACGCCCGCATGGACCGCGCCATCGACACGGCCGGCATCTCAGAGGAGATCTCCGCACGCCTTCGGGAGGAGCTCGACTACATCCTCGAGGCCGGACATATGCGCTTGTACGGCGCGCTTTTCAAAGATCACGCCGATATTCGCATCCCGGAAGTCGTTCCTGATCTCTCGACCAAGCGGCTGCTGACGATGACGTGGCTGGAGGGCAAGCCGGTGCTGTCATTCAAAGGGGCCAGCCTTGAGGACCGCAATCGGATTGCCTTGGCGATGTTCCAGGCCTGGTGGTTTCCGTTCTCGCACTACGGCGTCATTCACGGCGACCCGCACCTCGGCAACTACACAGTGCGGACGGATGAGAGCGGCGCACCCCACGGCCTCAACCTGCTCGATTTCGGCTGCATCCGGACATTCCCGCCCAAGTTCGTCGGCGGCGTTGTCGACCTCTATCGCGGACTGCTGGAGAACGACCGGCCGCGCGTGGTGCATGCCTATGAAACCTGGGGTTTCGAGGGCCTGAGCAACGACTTGATCGACGTCATGAACGTGTGGGCAAAGTTCATCTACGGCCCGCTGCTCGACGACCGTGAGCGTAAGATCGCCGAAGATGTGCCGCCCGGCGAGTACGGCCGTCGCGAAATGGCTGAAGTGCATCGCTCCCTGAAAGAAAAGGGACCGGTCAAGGTGCCACGCGAATTCGTCTTCATGGATCGCGCCGCAATTGGCCTTGGCGGTGTGTTCCTGCATCTGGGCGCGCGCGCGAACTGGTATCGTCTGTTCAACGAGACCATCGCCAACTTCGACCTCGAAACCGTCGCGGCCCGGCAGCGCGCGATGTTTCCCGTGGCGGGCGTGCCGTTGCCGACTTAGAGTGCTTCCGGGAAAAGTGTGCAGCGGTTTTCCCGAAAGAAGCACGACCAAACAAAGAGCTAGGGTCGTTCCTCGATTCCATCAAAAGCGGAACGACCCTAGGAGCAGCAGCGACGTGCTTGTCAGAGCCGCGTCCGCTCTATTTCCGTGATGGCACCGCCGCCCGCAGATAACCCGCGCGCCACGAGAGTAATCTGCGCACGCGCGCCCGGTGCACAGCGAAACTCATAGAAGTGTGCCCGCGCCAACGGTTCGCCGCGATGCGACCGCGCTGCAGACGCCGATGGTACGCCGACAATTGGGATCGGACCGTCGGGCCCGCTGAGCGTATTGATCATGCGGCGGTGATTGTGTCCGTGCAGCACCAACTCCGCCCCATGCATGCGTAGGACATCCGTCAAGGCCGCTGCGTCCGTCAGTTCATGGTGGCGCGATGACAGGCCGGTGAGCGGCGGGTGATGCAACATGACGACCCGGACGAAACCGCTCCGCCCAGTGACGTCGAGAATACGGGCAAGAGCGTCGCGTTGCGCGCTGCCCAGCGCGCCGGTCGCAATGAGGGGTGGCGTCTCGACGGCGGAGTTGAGCCCAATAAGCGCAATCTGGACGCCACCTTTAGCGAGCACGCGGACAAACGGAAACGGCTCTGCACTTCCCAAGATCTGGCGGCCGGCCTCGCACGGCGCAAAAAAGGCTGCCCACGGCCCTAAGGCCGACACGCCCAAGCGCTGACCATGCATCGTCGAATAGATATCGTGATTGCCCGGGATGACACTGACATCGGGGGCATCACCAAGTCGTCCAAGCCACGCGGCGCTGCGGCCGATTTCTGCGGCAAGTCCGAGATTGGTCAGGTCTCCCGTGACGGCGATGTGGTCTGGCCGTTGGTCCACCACATCGCGCGCCACCGCGTCCGCAGTCTCAGGCCGATGCACGTGCCGGCGTTTGCGATACCAGTTCAGAGTGCCCGCCAGCCGTTTCGGGTTGGCCAGGGCCAACGGCAATCCAGGCAGCGGTCCAAGATGCACGTCCGAGATGTGGGCGAGCACGAAGGGGTTATTCGGGTGCGGAACAGTCTCAGACACGCGGGCGAGCCGTGGTTGTGAATAGTCAGCATCCTTGCCAAATCAGCGGCCATAGCGATAGGCGGTGCGTGGCCACAGTCCCGCCGCACGTATTTTCAAGCCGAGCCCCCATGAGCACGTCCGATCACACCGATGTTTTGGCTCGCAGCCGGTCTCCAGTCCGGTGGCTGATGCAGAAAAGGTGGCGCATGACGCGCGCCATGACGCTCGGGGGCCAGATCTGCGCAATCGATGATGTGGGCCGCGTCCTGCTGATTCGGCACGGCTACCGGCCGGGTTGGCATTTTCCGGGTGGCGGCGTCGAGCTGGGCGAGAACGTTCGCGATGCGGCGCTCCGCGAACTTGAGGAAGAAGCGGGCATCGTCGCGCGCGAAACACCGCGTCTGCATGGTATCTTCAACAATGCCGCGGCGTTCCGCGGTGATCATGTTGTGCTCTTTGTTCTGCGCACATTTGAGCAGGTCCGCATCCCCAAGCCGAGCTTCGAGGTGGCCGAAGTCGGCTTCTTCAAAACAGACGCGCTGCCGGCGGAGACGGTTGCTGGCACGCGCAGGCGGATCGACGAGGTCGTGACGGGCAAGCCTGCGGCGCAGCTCTGGTAACACTCAAGCTGCAGCCTTGAAGCCGCCAGGCTTGCGACGGCTGACAGACGGAGCAGGACGCGCGCGGCGTCCGCCCCGCGACGGCGGGATCCTTACGCTGGGTGGTTGGCTAGCGCGCCGCTGCAAGAGCCGCCAGACGATGACATAGGCCGCAACCGCCGAAAGCGCGGCCAATGGCAGTGCACCGGTCATGAGTGTCGCAAGAATGGGCCACAGGGTCGGCCATGCCAACGCAGCAGAAATTGTTGCGGCCGACGAGAATGATTGCGTCACGATATCGGTAAACGCGTCGAGATCATGTGTGGCGTCGGCAACGGGCGTGCCGAGAAGGGTTGCACCCACAGCGTAGGATGCAATCCAGATCAACGGATAGGTCACGGGGTTGGCGGCAAACGTCGCCAGGAGCGCTGCTCCGCTGTGCCCTCGGATAAGCCACGCAAGTGCGGCGGCCGCAAGCAGCTGCAACCCGGGTATCGGCAGAATCGCGACAAAAATGCCAGCAGCCACGCCCAGTGCGATATGTCGTGGACGCGCCTGTAGGCGGGCCAAGCGCAGATAGGCATAGCGAAATGACCGACGCCAACTGCGGCTTGGCCACAAGGCCAAACGGAGGGTTTGAGCCCGGCTGGGCGGCACACGGCGGGACATCAGCATGTGTGCCTCAAGCAAAGGTGAGAATGCACACCTAACTGATTTGCGCTCGCACACACAGACTTGATCCCGCCCGAATCACGTCACGCGGCAGCTTTGTTTGTACCGGTGTGCCATGGCCTAGGCCGGCGTTGGGCGCGGCACGAACACCGATGTGGTATCATAACCAGCGTTTGCGGGGATCGAGATGCGCACCCCGCCGTCGGCTTTGCTGACCGTGGGCATAACGGTTACGATACGGCGCGCGCGTGCGTGGGCAAAAGCGTCGGAAACGCTCGTCGATTTCGCCAGCAGTTCGAGATTGAGCGTCGTGGCCGGCACCAGCGTCCGCGTCCCTGTCTCACCATCGCTGATGGCCTGACGCGGCGAGATCCAAAGGCTTTCGACCGTTTCACCGCCGTCGTGGACGGCGACCTGGCCTTCTGGTGCGGCTGCCAAAAAGAAATGCGTGTCAAAACGCTTTGGCATGCTCTCAGGCGTTACCCAGTGTGCGAACGGCACCAGCCGGTCGGTCGCGAGGGTGAGACCTTCACCCGCGATGAGATCGGCGAATGGCTGGCCACCGCTTGCGACGCGGGACTGTGATACGGCTGTCAGCTGGATGGCACGCGCCGCGTCAAGAGGCGCGCCGTCGGTCGCCGTGTGCGCGAGCAAAAGGCCGGTCTCTTCGAAGGTTTCCCGCATGGCCGCAACCCAGTAGGGCAGCGGCGGATGCGGCGCGGAAACCGGTGCCAGCGCTGACCACACCGCGTCGCTATCCTGAGCATCATTCTTGCCGCCCGGAAAAACCAGCGCGCCGGACGCGAAGTCGACCACCCGGTTACGCACCAACATAAAGACTTCAAGCCCGGCCGCGCCATCACGCAGCACCATGACGGTGGCCGAAGGAATGGGCGGACGCTGATCTTGGGAAAGTGGCTTGGGCGGTGTCATGAGTATTGTCCTGACGGGTAATTGGGTCAGCGTTTCTTGATCAGTTGGCTTTGGAGACCAGCTCCGAGTAATGGCCGTCGCGATGAAATGACGCCGGACGCAACGCCTTGCCAGCCAATTTCGCCGGACAGCCGGCCGTATTCGATCTTGGGGCAGCGGTTCATGATGACGGTGAGGCCGGCGGCTTCAGCCTCCTTGGCTGCTTGATCGTTGCGGACACTGAGTTGCATCCAGATCACCTTGAGGCCCAGCTTGTCCTTGAGCGGAAACGCTTCGCGCACGACGTCGAGTGCTGCGTCAGAATTGCGGAAGATATCGATCATATCGACCGGTCCCGCGAGATCTGCGAGTGTGCCCACAACGCTCTGGCCGGCGATCTCCTGGCCAACCAAACCCGGATTGATAGGAATGACAGCGTAGCCCTTGGCGACCAGATACTTCAGCACGAAATAGCTTGGCCGGCTGGTATTCGCAGATGCGCCGACCATCGCGACCACCCGCACATCCGAAAGGACACGGGCAATCAGGGTATCGTCGTAGTGATCATGGTTCATGCGGACAGGCGCTCCGATGCAACGGACAGTCTACCAAACCTTGGTCCAGGCCCAGTGGCAAGTAGAGTAGCAACTGAAGTAGCAAGTGAAGTAGCCAACGCAGGTAGGTGCGCTGAGCCCGCTGGCCGTATAGAACCGGATCAGAACAATCGACCGGATATCAGCATGGCCCAGAACGAAGACGCGCAACCAGCCCCGAAAGTGGCTGCCAAGGTGCTAGGCCGCGAGCCGCCCGTGCAGCGCAAACGATTCTATAAAGCCGTGACGGTCAGTGCCGACGGTGGCAGCTTCGGCGTGCAGTTGGATGGCCGGGCGCTCAAGACCCCAAGAAAGCTGCCGTTTGCGATTTCAAAGCGGGCCCTCGCCGAGATGATTGCCGCTGAATGGGATGCACAGGAAACAGTGATCATCCCGGCGTCCATGCAACTCACCACGATCGCCTTTACGGCGATCGACGCGGTTGCCGACCAAAAAACCGCAGTGGCCGCTGAAATTGCGCGCTACGCAGCAAACGACCTGCTGTGCTATCGGGCTGAAGCGCCCGACGGATTGGTGGCTCAGCAAGTGGCGGCATGGGACCCCATTCTGGCGTGGGCTGAAGGCGCACTGGGCGTGGCGTTCATACGCACCGCTGGTTTGATGCATGTGACGCAAGACCCGGAAGTGGCAGCCAAGGTGGCCGCAAGTCTGGGTGGTGCCGATGCGCTCGACTTGGCCGCAACACACGTTTTGACGACATTGACGGGGTCGGCCGTGTTGGCCCTGGCAGTGCGCGATCGAAGACTGCCTATCGA
>JANNEU010000090.1:0-7735 GCA_031379035.1 Hyphomicrobiaceae bacterium
GGGCTTGCACCCGCTTCGCTTGTCAGGGCTTTCACCTGCTCGCTGGTCAGGGCTTGCACCTGCTCGCTCGTCGGCACTTTCAACCGCTTCAGTTCGTGGCCGCCTTTCAGGCCCTTACCGCTTGTCACCGCGTCTGAGGTCGACCGGCGCATTGTACGGGCGGGTTCCACCGCGCTGCACGACCGGCAGTCCGGGCTTCGCCGGAGGCCGATCCGTTTCAGCCCACCAGCGTTCTCGAGAACGCCGCCGCTGGGCTAATTTGTTGCATTCAATCTAACACAACTTATGCGAATAAAAATAGTTTCTACACTTTAACGTTAAGGTGTGTCGGATGTTGCGCGCGCTCCCTGAGCCAGCGTCAACGCTCAGCAGCGAACACACCCATTTCGTTTTCCCCCTTTTTGTTTTCCCGGAATTTGGGCTGCGCGTTTCAGCGCTGACCAAATATCCGGGATCTTCATCTGTCAAAAATTTGCGTGATAGTCGTCGCGTGCACTTCCACACCGCAAGGCTCACGCCGCCGGCCGATGATCGAGCGGATTGCGTCTCATCGACACATAAAGGTGCCGGATATGCGTCGCCCGCTGCCGCGCGCGCCACATTCCGGGAAAACGAAAATGAGGGATGTTGGGGCAGCGGCGGATGGACATCGGCTGTGCGACCACCGCTTTTGCAGCATCCAACCCGTTGTCGCGGATGCCCCCCAAAGGGACTTCCAAGGGGGTGCGCTCTGAAACGCCCTTTTCCGCCCACCACGCCAGCTGACGACGGACAACCGGCCTCGACAGTCTGAACACGGGGGATTGCATCCGAACTCGCGCTGATGGGAACAGCGTGCGCGCAGGTGGTTGTTGGCGCTGTTGTCGCAATCGACAGCTCGACGCGCTGAGCAGGTTCAACTCATTCTTCGGTGGTGAGCGTTTCCAGGTAGGGCCCCTATGCTCTATGGTGCCCCGATGACCAACCACACTGCACCTATCCACATTATCGGCGGCGGGCTGGCCGGCTCGGAAGCCGCTTGGCAAATCGCGCGCGCGGGCATTCCCGCCGTGCTGCACGAAATGCGGCCGCAGCGCATGACGGATGCCCACAAGACCGAAGGCCTCGCCGAACTGGTCTGCTCCAACTCGTTCCGCTCTGATGATGCGGCCAACAACGCCGTCGGCCTGCTGCACGAGGAAATGCGCCGCGCCGGCTCGCTGATCCTGGCCGAAGGCGACAAGGCCAAGCTGCCGGCCGGTGGTGCCCTGGCGGTCGACCGCGACGTGTTCTCGCAAGGCGTGACAGCGGCGCTCGAAGCGCATCCGCTGGTGACGATCGATCGGGGCGAGGTGGCCGGCTTGCCACCGGCCGAATGGGATAAGGTGATCGTCGCCACCGGCCCGCTGACATCGCCGGCCTTGGCCCAGGCCATCCTTGAGCTGACGGGTGAAACATCGCTGGCTTTCTTCGATGCCATCGCGCCCGTCATCCACCGCGACAGCGTCGATATGACGGTAGCGTGGAAGCAGTCGCGTTACGACAAAACCGGTCCCGCCGGCACCGGTGCCGACTACATCAACTGCCCTATGAACAAACAGCAGTACGAAGCCTTTATCGACGCGCTGCTGGCAGGCGACAAAACCGTTTATAAGGAATGGGAAGCCAACACGCCCTATTTTGACGGCTGCCTGCCCGTCGAAGTGATGGCCGAGCGTGGCCGCGAAACATTGCGATTTGGCCCCATGAAGCCCGTTGGCCTGGATGATCCGCGCACGGGGCGATGGCCCTATGCCGTTGTGCAGTTGCGCCAGGACAACGCGCTCGGCACCTTGTGGAACATGGTCGGCTTCCAGACCAAGCTGAAGCACGGCGAGCAATCACGCGTGTTCCGCATGATCCCGGGGCTTGAAAATGCCGAGTTCGCGCGCCTTGGTGGCTTGCATCGCAACACTTATTTGCACTCACCTAAATTGCTTGACGAGACCCTGCGTCTGAAAACGCAACCGCGCCTCCGCTTTGCCGGCCAGATCACCGGCTGCGAAGGCTACGTGGAAAGTGCCGCCATCGGGCTGCTGACGGGCCGCTTCGCGGCAGCCGAGCGCCTGGGTCTGGCACCCCAGCGCCCACCCGTTACCACGGCGTTCGGCGCGCTGCTCAGCCACATCACCGGCGGGCACATCGTGGCGGAAACCGAAGCGGAGCGCGAGGCCCTGCGCGGTGCCCGCTCGTTCCAGCCCATGAACGTCAACTTCGGTCTGTTCCCGGACATGGACGCACCCACCACAGACGCCGACGGCAAGCGCATCAAAGGCAAGGATCGCGGCTTCGCCAAAAAGCGCGCCATGAGCGCCCGCGCGTTGGTTGATCTCGGCCACTGGCTTGAGGCCAACTGTTTGGCGCGCAGTGATGCGGCTTGACGCCATGAAGTCCGGCGTGCAGGCAGTATTTGTTGCAACCAATACTTCAGTTGCTGTCCCTGCTATCGGTGTCAATGGATGAGTTCTGTCTGTGACTGATGGCCCGGAAAGGCTCGGATTGGCTGCAGAGCCAGAGACCGTGCCTGTCGCGGCTGGCACCCTCGTTTTGCCTACGTTGATTTCGTTCCTGCCCATCGCCTCGCTGGCCACACTGTATTTCGTGTTACCCGTGCTCGCGCCCGCCCTGATGGCGCAAGTTGACCGCCCCGCGGCCGACTATGGTTGGCTTGGTGGCGCAATTGGCGCGGGATCGGTCTGCTTTTACTTTGTCAGTCACGCGATCACCCCCGTGCTAGGACCCGTCGGCGCGCTGCGGCTCGGGCTCCTCATTTCGATTGCTGGCGGATTGCTGTTGTTGTCTGGGCTATGGCCGTTGATGCTCATTGGCGGCGCGCTGACGGGTTTTGGCTATGGGACGACCACCCCCGCCGGCAGCCAGATCCTTGCGGACTTTACGCCCAAATCAGCTTGGGGAACCCTGTTCTCGGTTCGCCAAGCTGGCGTGCCGGCCGGCGGTGTGCTCGCGGCCAGCATCGCCTACTATACCTTGCAGGGTTACGGATGGGCCGCGCCGTTGACGGGTGCCCTTATCCCAGTGGCGCTGACCACCCTGTTTCTTTTCAATACGCCGCCTCGCTACAATCGCGCTCGGCTGCTTGAGCCCTTTTCGGCCGGCAAGCTGTTCGATTGGCAAAACATCGTTCGGCCGGTTCGCAATATTCGGCAGGTCGATGGCCTCCCAACGCTGGTCGCGGCGGGGACCGGCCTGGCCATGGGCCATGGCGCTGTGACCCAATTTCTGGTGATCTACCTTAACAGCGCGCTGAGCCTGTCGGTCACCCGCTGCGCCTTGTTGTTTGCCATCATGCAGAGCTGTGCCATTGCCGGTCGGGTGGTCATCGGCACCCTGGCCGACCGCTTTACCTCGCCGATGATGGCCCTACGCATGCTTGCGCCCCTGTCAGCCCTCGCCTGCATCACGCTGGCCTCCTTTGACCCTCAATGGTCAGAGGCCTGGCAAATCACAGCCACCGTTGCCATCGGCTTGAGTGTGGGCACTTGGAACGGCCTCTATTTGGCTGAAATTGCCCGCCGGTCACCATCTTCGCAAATATCGTCGGCCACGGCGAGCTCGGCTGTCTTCACGTTCCTGTCGTACATGATAACACCGCCTCTTGTCGGCGCGCTCGCGATGCACATTGGTTGGCGGCCGACATTCGCACTGATCGCACTGGCGCCCTTGTCGGCCGGTCTGCTGTTGTGGTTGCCGTCTATGAGGCGTGACACGAAATAATGAGCGTTGGCGGAAATCGGAATTGAAGGCGGAAATCGATATGTCGCAGTCTACGCCGCTTGTTCCTGTCGCCCGCGTCCGCGCCGAAAATGGCAGCCAGCCGAGCAGATCGCTGGCCAACCTTTATGAGAGTATTCGCGCCGTTCAAGCAGAAACCGAACCCTTTCTCGCACCCCGCATGGTCGCTGCATTCTGTTTTGGGATGGTCGTCGCGCTTGGACTGCAGCAATGGCTGACGCGCAATAAAGCCGCTGTTCCCAGATCTGCCAACCTGTTCGCCAGCGATGGACCGCCCGCAATCCCGATGCCGCGCACAGGCTCACAGGGTGGCGGCTCTGCCAGCACCCCGCGCAACACGCTGACCCTGGAGACGCTCGTTCAGGCTGAGGCGCGCTCACCGTTTGGCCGGTCATCGGCCGGTGTCACAACGGACACTGCACTAACCCTTGCCGACGCGCATCTGCGCGGACTGGACGGCACGGCACGAAGCCGGCTCGAAGCCGGCTATTGGCTGCGCCACGCCCTAAGTCCCACGTTCCGCGATAGCCGCATTCCATGGGCGCTCACACAGCTGGGCTCCATTTATGCGACGCCCGATGCAGGGCTGGCCGATTTCAAGTCAGCCAGTCTCATCTGGCAAATCGCCGGCTCCATGGGTGATCCCGTGGCGACGTGTTATCTTGCGCGCATGCACGAGTTCGGCATTGGTGTGGAGAAGGACACGGAGATGGCGCGGCGCGTCTACGGCATCGCGCAAAAAGCCGGCGGATGCCCGGGCTTGGTGGAAGCACTGGCCCGCCTTCCATGACAGCCGGCCCATCGGCCGTAACACGCGGCGCGCATCCAGGGGCATACTGACGCTCATGCCGAACCCAGTCGCGACCACCGTTGCTGACACATCCGCTCCGAGTTCCCCGACCTTCGACAAGGCTGAGGTCGACCGCTTCAACGCGCTTGCGCAGCAGTGGTGGGATCCGAACGGCAACTTCCGTCCACTGCACAAAATCGGGCCCGCGCGGCTGAGCTTCATCCGCGATAGTATTGTTGCCGAGTTGAAAGCCGGGCACCCAACGCAAGGGCTGCGCGTGCTGGAGGGCGTATCCGTTCTCGACATCGGCTGCGGGGGTGGCCTGGTGGCTGAACCCCTGTCCCGCATCGGCGCGACCATGACCGGCATCGATCCGGCACCCGACACGATTGCCGCAGCGGCGGCCCATGCCCGCACGCAGGGCCTGACGATCGATTATCGCGCCACACGCGCCGAAACGCTGCGAGATGCGGGTGAAACGTTCGACGTGGTGCTGTGCCTCGAGGTCGTCGAGCACGTGCCGGACGTGCGCGCGTTCCTCAGCGTTGCCGCTTCGCTTGTGCGGCCCGGCGGGCTGCTGATCCTGTCCACGCTGAACCGCACGCTCAAGTCCTATGCACTGGCGATTGTGGGCGCGGAGTACGTGCTCCGTTGGCTACCCGTCGGCACCCACCAGTGGGATCGTTTCATCAAGCCAGACGAGTTGAGCGATCACGCGCGCGCGCTTGGCCTTGAAACGCGCGTGCCGAAAGGGATTGTGTTCAATCCCTTCCAGGACAGCTGGTCGCTGTCGGATGATACTGACGTGAACTATCTGCTAACAGCGCGCAGGCCATAACACACTCGGCGTCACAACCGTCATGCGAACAGAAAATCCGACGCTGTCAATGTTGATGCTGTGACGCCCAACAGGGCGATATCGTGGCCGCCGAAGCTCACGTGTGCGTCTGCGCCGGTCTGCGTGATCGTCAGTTGGTTGAACGATGTGAGCCCAGCAACGCCCAAGAACTCGACTTTGTCTTGCTTGCGCGTAAAGTCAGTAACGGCGTCGTTGCCCCAACCAGCCGCAAACGCGAATACGTCTGAACCTGTGCCACCGAACAGGACGTCCTGGCCAAGACCGCCGATCAGCCGGTCGTTGCCGCCATTTCCAAACAACTCGTCATTGCCATCGCGACCGTCAATCAGATCGTTGCCGCCGCCGCCATCGATTGTGTTGGCACCGGCATGCCCAACGAGCGTGTCGGCGAACGATGAGCCCTTGAGGTTTTCAATTGAGGTGAGGTCCGCCGCCGCCATGCCGCCGATCATCGCGCGCGCAGCCGTCGCTGTGAGATCGACAGTCACCGCGCCGCTGGCTTTGGAAAAGTCGACCGTATCGCTACCCGCACCGCCATCAAGCACGTCGTAGCCTACCGAGAACATCAGCTTGTCATCGCCTGCTCCACCATACAGCCGGTCGTTGCCATCGCCGCCGTTGAGCGTGTCGGTGCCGTCGTTGCCATAGAGTGCATCGTCACCGTTACCACCATTGACTGTATCGTTGCCGCTGCCAGCCGCGATGGTGTCACGCCCCGCGCTGCCAGCGATCACATCGTCGCCAGCGGTCACTTTGTAAGTCCAAAGCGTATTGCCAGCTAGGATCGCTGGCGCTGCTTGCCGGACGCCGTCGATCACAACGT
The DNA here is from genome assembly GCA_031379035.1 of Hyphomicrobiaceae bacterium. Classification (GTDB taxonomy): domain Bacteria; phylum Pseudomonadota; class Alphaproteobacteria; order Rhizobiales; family Hyphomicrobiaceae; genus JABFRJ01. The sequence continues at coordinate 6,244 of JANNEU010000090.1, forward strand.
CATGGGTGGCAATCCAGCGGTCGTTGAGCGCATCGGTGTCAGCAAAGTCTTGCAAATAGCCGGCGATGCTGACGGTGCCAGCACCACCATTGCCGAAATAGCTGTTGGCTGTGATGGTGACGTCTTCAACACCCGCGAGGCGGATGCCATCCATCGCATTTTGACTGATCAAGACATGATCGATGGTGATGTGGCTTGCTTCTTTGATCTCGATGCCGGCGCGGCCGTTGTTGGCGAGCGTGCCACCGGTGATGTGGATGGTGTCGGTCCAGCCGCGGATCTCGTTGTCGCCAGTCTGTATCGAAATCCCCGAGCCACCGTTGCCGGTGGCGTCATTGCCAGACAGCGTGACGTCGTGTGAACCGGTGACGATGTTAAAGCCATGCCGGCCGTTACTGTAGGCGACGTTATTGGTCAGCGTGACGTTGGAGCAGAAATCGATCGTAAAGCCATCAACGCCGTTGTGATGCGCTGAGCTGTTGGAGATGGTGAGCCCGACAGTCTGCTCATGTGGGTCAAAGCCATAGCGCGAGCAATTCATGATCTCGACGTGGTCCAGGCTGATGTTGGTATCTGCTTGCGCGGTGCCCGGCTTTGGTCCGCAGTAGAAGCCATCGACCGCGCCGGTCGTGTGCGCGGCATTGCCGTCGAGAGTGAGATTTTTGATGCTGACGTTATCAACAGTTGCGTAGGTGCCGTCGGGCAACAACTTGCCGCTGTCGGTGCGCACAATGCCGGTGACCGAGGACGAACCGTCGGCCAACTTGAGCACGGTCACACCGGTTCCAGACCCTTCGAGCGTCGTGTTGCTGCCGATTTTGAGGCAACCATCGGCCGCCTTGCCAGTGCCGGCGACAGTCCAAGCTCCAGAGGAAAGACTGACGGTGCCGCCATTGTGACTGCCCACCGCGCTTAATGCCTTCTGGATTGCGGCGGTTTGATCCTTGGCCGCTGCCGTATCGGACAGGTCAATTTGAAACGTTTGTCCATCGGCGTAACGGTATGAGACAGTGAGCATAGCGGTCTCCGTGAGTTGCATCGCAATGTCACCGGTCGTGCAAAATCTGCGCCTACCGCTGCGCTCATGGGGCTGGCAGAAATGGTTCGCTGTTTAAGACTTTCTTCATGCTCCTCATCGAAGCTTGCGACATTGCGTCGTGGCACGCCCAGCGCGACGGGACATTGCAAAAATGCGCCTGCTTGTGGTCATTCTCGCACTTCTGGCGACCGGCAAGGTTGTCACGCTGCAGTGGTTGCACCGCGCGGCCAGCGATGACGTGATCATTGCCGCTTATCGCCCGCGCGCGCTTGATGCCTGTGCGATCGAAGCCCGCCGTCTGACACCCCCAGTCGATGCCACTGCCTGGGCCGGGGAGACAGCCATTCATTTGGAGATCGGTCGCCGCGGCCGCGGCGTTCGCGTCTGGCAGGTGGATGATCCGTCGTGGGCTGAGCGCTTTCGCAATCCGTTCCTGCACCTTGAAACGCGCGG
>JANNEU010000131.1:0-7790 GCA_031379035.1 Hyphomicrobiaceae bacterium
TCGGTGCTGGCCAAGAACGAAGCGATTGCCGAAGAGAACCGCGTGAAGGTGGCCGAGTTCCAAGCCAAACAGAAGGTCACCACAGCCGAAGGCGAAGCGCAGCAAGCACGTGCCCGCGCTTCGGGTGACGCGGACGCACTGCGCTTCCGGGCACAGGCCGAGAAGGAAGCGGCAACCCTACAAGGCCAAGGCGCGCAGGCACGCTACAAGTCAGAGATCGACGGCGCGGGCGGTTTCGAGAACTACATCTCGGTGCTCAACGCGCAGGCCCGTCTCCGATGGGACGGTGTTGCACCCCGTTTCGTGATGGGTGGCGACAAGGGCGGCACCAACTTCCTGATGTCGCTACCGGAGACCGAGACGCGCGCGGCAGTAACCGGCGCACAGCAGAAGCGGTGAAACATTGCAACCGACGCTTGTATTGCACTGCAACACGCCTAGTAAACCGCTTCGTCGGCATCATGGGTAGTGATATCCGCAACGCTGCATTGACCGAGCGCAGACAATCATACGACGCTGCAGTGATACTAGGTACCAGGAGACCACGATGCGCACCAAAACTATTGCTCTACTGATGATCACAATGTTCGTTGGCGCAAATATCGTTGCCGCGACTTACGCAGAAGCCGCCGGCAACGGCAGTGGGGGCGGTAGCAATCCTTTCAGCTGCAAGCTCAAGCCCGACCAGCCAAAGTGCAAAAAGAAATAAGCAGGCACGACGCCCTGCTCACTGACATCTGGCGAAGATGACAGCATCAGTTTCGAAGTGGTTTCGGCGCGCTCAAAGACAGTGAGTGCGCCGAACGCGTTTCAAGCGCTCGCCTGCTGAAAAAAGCCACGTCTACTCCGCCGCTGTCGCCGCCGCCAGGCTCATCGGGCACGCAGCGAACAGCGTGTTCAACGCATCGACAAGCGTGTCCATATCCGCGTCCGTATGCAACGGCGTTGGCGTGAAGCGCAGACGCTCAGAACCGCGCGGCACCGTCGGATAGTTGATCGGCTGCACGTAGATGCCGTAGGTCTCAAACAGCGCGTCGGCAATCTGCTTGGTGTGCACTGGATCACCAATCATCACCGGCACGATATGGCTCGGATTATCGAGCACCGGCAGACCCGCGTTCTTAAGCTTGCGCTTCAATGTGCGCGCCCGTTCCTGGTGCGTCACGCGCTCGCTCTGCGATTGCTTCAAGTGTCGAATACTCGCCAACGCGCCGGCAGCAATGGCTGGTGCCACCGACGTCGTGAAGATAAAGCCCGGCGCAAACGAGCGGATAGCATCGCAGATATCACGCGAGGCAGCAATATAGCCGCCCATGACACCAAAGCCCTTGGCCAGCGTGCCGTTGATGATATCGATATGCGCCAATTGGCCGTCACGCTCTGCAATACCACCGCCACGCGGGCCATACAGGCCGACCGCGTGCACCTCGTCGAGATAGGTCATCGCGTTGTACTTTCTCGCGAGATCAGCGATGGCTGCCACCGGCGCAATGGCACCATCCATGGAGTAAACGCTCTCAAACGCAATGATCTTCGGCCGCTTGATGTCGACCGAGGCCAGCAGGCGTTCCAGATCGGCAATGTCATTGTGCCTGAAGATGCGCTTTTCGTTGCCGCCATTGCGGATACCGGCAATCATCGACGCGTGGTTTTTGGCATCCGAGAACATCACCACGTCCGGCATCAGGCTTTGCAGGGTGGCGAGCGTCGTGTCGTTGGCAACAAACGCCGACGTAAACAGCAGTGCGCTCTCCTTGCCATGCAGATCTGCAATCTCGGCTTCGAGTTCCACGTGATAGTGCGTCGTCCCCGAGATATTGCGGGTGCCGCCCGAGCCGGCACCGACCGTATCCAGCGCTTCGTGCATGGCGGCGAGCACGGACGGATGCTGGCCCATGCCAAGATAGTCGTTCGAGCACCAGACGGTGATCGGCCGGCTTGTGCCATCGCGCCCATAGGCATCTGCAGACGGGAACGCCCCACGCCTGCGCCTGAGGTCGGCAAACACGCGATAGCGCCCCTCGGCCTTGATGGCGGCAATAGCGGCGGAGAAGATCGTATCGTAGCTCACGCGGGACCCTGATGGCTGTGCAACTGATGGCGATTGGAACCGTTCCAAAATCTGATAGCTGAAGCCCACAAGACCTGCGCAGGCCTCGTTGTCGCAGGTCCAACACGGGACCGCTGTACGCCCCGCCGTCTGGTACCGTAAGCTTCAAGTGACATGTCACCGCAGGGACCAGACCGCATGGCCGATACCGACAGCATCGAAACACACAAGGCACAGGCCCGCGCCTGGTTTCAAAAGCTGCGTGACGAAATTTGCGCAGCTCTGGAAACGCTAGAAGCTGAGCTGCCGGCTGGCGCGCCCCATACCGACGTGCCGCCAGGCAAGTTCACGCGCAAGCCGTGGTCGCGCGAAGTGGTAGACGGCGGTGGCGGGGTGATGAGCCTGATGAGCGGGCGCGTCTTTGAGAAAGTGGGCGTCCACACCTCCACCGTTCACGGTGAGTTCGCGCCGGAATTCCGCAAGCAAATCCAAGGGGCCGAAGCCGACCCGCGTTTTTGGGCTTCGGGTATCTCGCTGATCGCCCACCCGCAGAACCCCAACGTGCCGGCCGTACACATGAACACGCGCATGGTCGTCACCACCAAGTGGTGGTTCGGTGGCGGTGCCGATCTGACACCCGTGCTGGACCGCCGCCGCACGCAGACCGACCCAGACACGAAAGCGTTTCACGCTGCCATGAAAGCCGCTTGCAAGGGGCACGCGGTGGCAGATTACCCGCACTACAAAAAGTGGTGCGATGAGTATTTCTATCTGCCCCATCGCAAGGAAATGCGCGGCATTGGCGGCATCTTTTACGATCATCTGACACCGGAACCCGAAGCCGGTGGCTGGGACGCGGCACTAGCGCTGACGCAAAGCGTCGGCCGCGGCTTCCGCGATATCTACCCTAAGCTCGTGCGCGCCAATTGGGACAAGCCCTTCACCGACGCCGACCGCCACGAGCAGCTTGTGCGGCGCGGGCGCTACGTCGAATTCAACCTGCTCTATGACCGCGGCACCACATTCGGCCTCAAGACCGGTGGCAACGTCGAGAGCATCCTCTCATCCCTGCCGCCGATGGTGCTGTGGCCCTGAACCAAGTGCTCTACCTGTCATTTTTGGTGCGCGGGTGGACCTTCCTTTTTTCATCATGGCCGCGTCGTGCAGAGCACGCGGGGCGTGACGGCGGCCACCCAAGCAAAGCGGTCATGACGGAAGTGGATCGTTGAGCGAACCAATGTTTGACGACGTGTTGGTTCTAAGTCCTCGTCTCTACCTCACCGCCAACACCAGCGTCCTCACACTGAGCGCAATCACCACGACGCTTACCAGGATCATGATCGGCCGCGCAGGCAAGCTTTTGGCGGCATAGGCCGCGAGCGGGGCTGCCAAAATTCCGCCGATGACGAGCCCCGAGATGATCGGCCACAACGTGATGCCAATCGTCGCGATGAAAGTCGCCGTGATGGTCGTGGTGACGAAAAATTCCGCAGCGCTCGCAGACCCAATGGCGGTGCGCGGTTGCACGCGGCCACCGATCAACGTCGTCGTCACCATGGCCCCCCAGCCGCCACCACCAATGGCATCGAGGAATCCGCCGGCCAGACCAAGCGCACCGACGTTCTTTGGCGGCTGCGGATCGCCGTCCTGGCCACGCAGCGCCCGCCATAGGATCAAGAGACCCATGACCAGCAGGTAGGCACTCACGAGCGGCCTGATCGCAGCAGATGGAATGGTCGTGAGAATGTAAGCGCCAAGCGCGCCGCCGATGCAGCCCGGAACGGCCAGCCGCATCACCAGATCACGGTCCACATTGCCGAGCCGCCAATGGGACACTCCCGACGCGCCGGTGGTGAACACTTCCGCCGCGTGCACCGACGCGCTGGCAATCGCCGGCGGAATACCAATACTCGCCAGGATCGACGTCGAGACGATCCCATACGCCATGCCGATGGAACCATCGACCATCTGTGCGGCAAATCCAATGGCAATGAAAAGCAGGATGTCGTTCAGCACGCAGCACCCCGGTCAGCTCATCTGGTCACGGGAACGTAATCAGGATCCTCATTTTTACAAGCGCAGGGAAGTACATCTGCGCGAGCGTACCCAGACCCCAAAGAATTGCACCCAGCAGCAGCATGGCCGGAATGGCGGCCAGCACGGCCTTCAGAAAAAATCCAACGAGGTGGAAGAACGGCACCTGAAACCGCGTCACGGTTGCTGGCGGGAACTCACCCGGCGGCAGACGCGCCGGCTGCGCATACTCCTGGCTGCGGGAAAAATCGGTGGCCAGCGATGACACGGTCGCTCCAGCCGCAGGTGGCGGTGCCGCAGCGACCTGTTGGGCGGCCCGTTGGCTCGCCTGGGCCTGTTGTGCATAAGCGGGCTTCGGCGCGTTGAGGATCTCACGCGCCATCTGATCACGGGCACGCGCTTCCTTCTGCTGCTGACGCACCGTGCGCGGCAGATCGTTGCCGTCTTCAGACGGATAGGGGTCCGCCATGTTTGAGATGCCTCCGGGCGCTAAGCGGGCTCTGGTGTGTAGGAGCCCGAATCACGCGTGTCTTCCACTGACGGTGCCACTTACCGTGTTCCGATAGGTTGTGCCTTGCCAATTTGACCGGAATAGGAAGCTCAGCGCACGCTTGTGCACAGGCGGGCTGCCGGGCCATGATCCGTCGGCCATACTACGCCGCAATTTTGCCACCGCCGGAACTGCCATGGATCAGACATCGCATACCGCCCCAGCCCGCACCCCGGCCCGCTTCAGCGCCGCCGACGCCGTGCGCGCCGTCGAGACGTTCGATCTCCGGCACTTGCCGCCGGCATTCTACGACAACCCCTATCCGACCTTCCACGCCCTCCGCGAAGCCACACCGGTACGTCCCACGGCCGGCGGCTATCTGCTCACCCGTCACGCCGACCTGATGGCCGTCTACAAAGACGCCAAGCTCTTTTCGTCCGACAAGAAGGCCGAGTTTCTGCCGAAGTTCGGCGAGGGCCTGCTCTACCAGCACCACACCACCAGCCTGATCTTCAACGATCCCCCGCTCCACACCCGCGTCCGCCGCATCATCGCCGGCGCGCTCAATCCCCGTGCCGTCGCCGATCTCGAACCGCCCATGATCGCCATGGTCGATGGCCTGCTCGACCGCATGGCCGAGAAAGGTGAAGCCGACATCATTGCCGACCTCGCCGCCTCCGTGCCCATCGAGGTGATCGGCAATCTGCTTGCTATTCCGCACGAACGGCGCGGCCCATTGCGTGATTGGTCGCTCGCCATTCTCGGCGCACTTGAACCGCAACCCACGCCTGAAATGCTGGAGATTGGCGAGATCGCCGTGCGCGACTTCCTCGAGTACCTGCGCGAACTCTGCCGTGAACGCCGCATCAAGCCGGGCAATCCTGATCGCGACGTGCTGACCCGCCTCATCCAGGGCGAAAAAAGCGGCGAAACCCTGTCGGAAGTCGAGCTGCTGCAGAACTGCATTTTTATTCTCAACGCTGGCCACGAAACCACCACCAACCTGATCGGCAACGGCCTCTACAATCTGCTCGAATGGCCCGACGAGAAGGCGCGGCTCATGGCCGATCCAAAGCTGATCGACACGGCAGTGGAAGAATTCCTGCGCTTCGATAGCCCCGTCCAGCTCGGCAATCGCATCACCACCGGCCCAGCCAGCATTGGCGGCGTCGACATGCCTGAGGGCACCTTCGTCACGCTGGCGATTGCTGCGGCCAATCGCGACCCCTTAGCCTTCCCCGACCCCGACCGCCTCGACATTGGCCGCACCGCCAACCGCCACGTCGCCTTTGCCTCCGGCGTCCACGTCTGCGTCGGGCTCTCCATCGCCCGCATGGAAGGCCGCGTCGCCGTCCAACGCTTTCTGAAACGCTTCCCGAACTACCAGCTGTCCGGCACACCCATCCGCGGCAACCGTGTCCGCTTCCGCGGGTTTCTGACCATTCCGGTCAAGCTAGGCAGCGCTTAACCATCTGATTTGGTTAACAAAAAGACGAATCTTGATTAATCGACGCTAGGGCCGTTTTCGTGCGATTCTGGAGGCTTGTGCGAGTTTTGGCTACCCTCCTAGCGGGCACTCCGGCGAACGCGTCTGGCGGCCTTCTGCAGCGTTTCTAGCACCGTGCGGAGAGGGCGGCACCGCCCACATTCCCAAAATACAGCCAGATCGTCCCTAGGTGCCGGAAAACACCCCCACGTTCCCGAAATAGTCCCACTATGCAACCCATCCAGCCCTAATCCCGCTGCCAACCGTCAACTCGCCTCCTTCGAAAGCCGCGCACCCATGACCACCCGTCATCCCGCCGCCGCGGTGCCCATCAAGGGCAGCCGCGTTTTGATCGTTGGTGGCGCGAGCCTCGTTGGGTCTGCCACCACCGAGGACCTGCTCGCGCGCGGCGTGTCCGAGGTGCGGCTGTTCGACAATTTCTCGTTCGGCTCCCATGACGCCATCGCCCACGTCAAAGACGATCCGCGCGTCACCATCATCAACGGCGACGTCATGCGCCCCCATCAGATCGCCGCCGCCTGCGAAGGCATCGACGGCATCATCCAACTCGCAGCCTTCATGACCCTGTCCATGGATCGCGATTCCTGGGCCGGTCTCGACGTCAACATCCGCGGCGTCCAGCACGTGCTCGAAGCAGCCCGCGCAGCCCGCACCAAAAAAGTCATCTTCGCCTCGTCGAACGCCGTCTACGGTTACGGCCCCGGCGTCAAAGGCGAGCTTGTTGAAGCGACGCCATTCCACAGCCAAGGCGCGCCGCCCGCTGCCATTCTCTATGGTGCCAGTAAGATCATCGGCGAGCAACTGTGCCGCGATGCTTACAAGCGGCACGGCCAACATGCCGTCACACTCCGCTACTCAACCGTTTACGGCGAACGCCAACACTATCGCGCCGCCAACGCGCTCTACATCATCGAAACTTACGACGCCCTCAAACGCGGCGAGCGGCCCAAAGTGATCGGCGACGGTTCCGAAACCAAACACTTCGTCTATGTCGGCGACCTCGCCCGCGCCAATTGCATGGCGCTTGAATCCACCGCCACCGACATCGCCATCAACACCTCCGGGCCCGCACCGATCACCACCCTCGAACTCGTCACCTTGATCGCTGAACTCGCCGGCCGCTCTGACCTCAAGCCGGAGCACATCGCCCCCGACCCTAGCAAAGTCCGCCTCACCTCTGGCGGTGCCTTCCGCATCGACCACACCGCCGCCAAAGCCGCCATCGGCTGGGAACCGGAAGTGGATATGCGCGAGGGGCTGGGGCGCTTATTGAAGTGGCTGGCCGCGCGCAACGGCAATGCTAAACACTAAACCTCAACACCCTTCCAACTCGGACCGCCACCATGACCATCGCATCGCATACAACACCGGTTGGCAGCGAAGCACGCGGCGGTGCCTTGCAGACATTTGCGGCAAAGCCCGGATCGGCCCGCCATCCACGCATCGCCCGCGGCGAGGGTCTCTACCTCTGGGACACCGACGGCCGGCGTCTGATCGATGTCTCGTCCGGCCCTATCGCCAACAACCTCGGCCACGGCAACGCCCGCGTGCTCGCCGCCATGCACGCGCAAGCGGACAAAGTCACCTTCGTCCATCCCGCCCAATTCGAGAGCGAAGCCAATCTGCAATTGGCCGATCTGCTGACGGGTCTTGCGGGCAAAGGCTTCGAACGCGCCTGGTTCTGCTCCGGCGGCTCAGAGGCAGTCGAA
>JANNEU010000138.1:0-2209 GCA_031379035.1 Hyphomicrobiaceae bacterium
TTGCCATGCGCCTCGGCCGACTGCTTCTGCGCAGTTTCGCAACAGCCATGGGCTTCCTTCGACTTTTCGACGGCCGCGGAGTGATTGCCTTTGCCGTGCAGATCAGCGGCAGCCTTGTGGGCCTTGGCGGCGGCTTCGTGATGTTCGGCGGCTATGTTGTGAGTTGCTGCGGGCATGAGAACTCCTGGTGAGTCGGGATTGCGTGAAAGAGGTGGCCTCGGATCGGGGGGATGATCCGAGGCCACCGCATTGGCTGCTTTCCGCGGAGGGAAGCTGGCGCCGTCCTGTGGGGACCGGTCAGCGCCGCCAATGAAGCTGGCTGGGAAGGACATCAGCAGCATGGGCATCTAGGCTGAGCGTGCGGGCGCAGGACAGACTCGGAAACTACTCAGACGAGTCGATCGGTCGGCTGCTGATCGCCTGCGAGAATTGTCTGCTGCGGCGGATGCAAGCGTGTTACAGGACCCAGGGGTGTTGATTGTGAGGCTGCGTCAGATGCCGACCAGACACCGAAACAAGCCTGACGGCGCAACGATACGCTCGCGCAGCGTGGCAGCGCCTCGAATGACAAACGGGTCTTCAGCCATCGAACTCGGCTTGCAAACTCAGCAACGATCGCTTGTCGAAGCTGCCTGCCATGATTTCCGTCAGCCCCTGCAGTCGCTCGTGCTGCTGCAGGCGATGTTGGCCCGCAGGGTCGAAGGTGCCGAGCTCACGGCCCTGGTTGCGCGATTGGACGACGCACTGAATGTGATGACGTCGATCGTGCAAGGCTTGGCTGAGCCGCTGCCGCGCACGTCCGCTGCAGTGGTTCAAAGTCAGTCATGCAGCCACGTTCACCGTGACGTAAAAGCGCAGTTCACGCCTGCCGAAGTCGATTCTGTCCCAGTCAGGACCACGATATTCGTCGTCGACGACGATGCGGGCATACGCCAGTCCGTCGCCGATGTTCTTGAACTCGAAGGCCTTGTCGTGAAGACATTCGCCTCGTGCGAGGATTTCATCGCGCGGACTGCCAACACCGCTGATGGATGCCTGCTGGTCGATGCCTACCTGCCGGGAATGAGCGGCCTCGACTTGCTGCTGAAGATCCAGGCCGACGGTTTCGCGATGCCGGCGATCATGATCACCGGCAACAGCGACGTGCCGATGGCTGTTCAGGCGATGAAGGCCGGTGCCGTCGACTTCATCGAGAAACCCTTCCGCCATATTGAATTGCTCGCCTGCATCGACCGCGCCATGGAGCTGTCGCGCGATCAGCAGCAACTGGTCAGTTGGCGGCTCAACGCGGCAACGCAGCTTTCGGCCCTGACTGACCGGCAGCGCGAGATCTTGGAGATGGTGCTTGCTGGTCACCCCAGCAAGAACATCGCGGCCGATCTCGGGATCAGCCAGCGTACGGTCGAAAACCATCGCGCCTCGATCATGAAGCGGACCGGCGCGACGTCGCTGCCGGAGTTGGCACGGCTGGCCGTCGCGGCTGCATCGGCAATGCTGGACACGTCGGCGCAGCACGGCGTAGCGCAAAGCTTTCTGGGTTAATCGGCTGCGTAGGTAGATTCCGAGCCTCCACGCTCGGCGCGGCGCGTGGTCCACAAGCGGCACGACGTCGACGACCTGATGGAGTAAAATTCATGTCCAAAGTCCGCCCCGATAAATCGTTCATCGTTGTTGCCGACGGCATTGGTGCCCGCTTCTTCCGCATCCCCGGTCATGACGATAAAATGTCCCTTTTGGCCGAAGGGACGCTGCATCCGACCAACCTCGAGAGCGAGGGTCCATCCGGCAAAGGTCAACCCGAAAGATCGCGCCACGAGAACGACGAGGCGACGTTCGCCAAGCAACTGGCGCACGAGCTTTATCGGCGCGCGCACAACAACGAGTTCACGTCGCTGATCCTGATCGCCGACCCGCAAACGCTTGGCCAGATCCGCCCGCTGCTGCACAAGGAAGTCGTGTCGCGCATCACACGCGAGATCGCCAAAACGCTGACCAAGGCGTCGCACGAGGATATCCTGGCGGCCATCGCCGCCTGAGGTGTCCGCCAGCGGCTCATGAGTAGAATCCGAGGCTACGCAGCAGCGATCGGACCCTTTAGACCTTGATCATCAGCCGGGCATGCCGCCCGGGCCAGAACGCACCGGTCCGACCCAGTATGGCTCGCGCTGGTGCCCATCCACACTCGTTCATCGTTCGGAAACAACATGAC
>JANNEU010000214.1:0-2471 GCA_031379035.1 Hyphomicrobiaceae bacterium
AGCCTGCTCGGACGAATAGTCCGACATCATGCCGAGTTCGGGATAGCGCGCCTGGATGGGCGAGTGGATCATGTCGCCGGTGATGACGGCGTCGGCACCAGCCGTGCCGACGTGCACCGAGAAATGATCGATGGTGTGGCCCGGTGTTGGAATGCAGCGCACGTGATCGCTCAACACATGCGCACTGGTCACTTCGTCCGCTCGCTGTGCGGCGACGATGGGCAGCACGCTATCGGTGATCCAGGGGCACGTCGTGGCGTCTTTGCTCTCGCGCTCGGTCCAGTAGGCAAGTTCGCGCTCGGAAAAGAGGTAGCGCGCGTTGGGGAACGTTGGCACCCAGCGGCCGTTGACGAGACGTGTGTTCCAGCCGACATGGTCGACATGCAGATGCGTACACATGACGAAATCGATATCAGCGATGGCGATGCCGGTGGCGGCGAGATTGCGCTCCCACGTATCGGCCTTCATCTGATCCCAGAACGGCCGCCCCGGCCGAGGCTTGTGATTGCCGACGCAGCTATCAACCAGAATTTTGTGATGCTTGGTCTCCACCACGTAGCTCTGGATGGCGAGAATGAGCTTATCGGTGCCAAGCTCGATAAAGGTCGGTTGCAGCCAGCTGCGGTTTTCGTCCAGCAGTTCGGCGGTGAGCGTTGGGAAAAACGTACGCGCCGGGAATAACGGCGACTGCATTTCCAGCACGCGATGGATCTTCATGTCGCCAAGCATAATCGGCGCGAGGGGGGCGGCGGACGGCATCGGAAAACTCCGCGGTTGGTGACCGCGTGCAGACTACTCCGACTTCAGCAGCCTTGTCGCTACTGGATACAGACCTTCCTGGCCGAGCACGATGACGTTGAGGCCGTCGGGGCCGAACAGCGGGTCGAAGGCTTCGTCGAGCACGTTGAGCCCGCCAGTGAAGGCACCGAACGCGGGCATCACAAGACGGCGCCCATTGCCGACGAAACAGGGCCGGCGGATGGAATGACCATAGAGCGAGACGCGGGCCGCAGGATGCAAGTGCCCGGCAATTTCGTGGGTGATGCGGGCTTCGCGTGGGGCGTGGCGGAGCGTAATCCCCTCGAGGGTGATGTCGTCGACAACGTCGCCGCCGAGATGAGGGGCAATGTGGGGATCGTGATTGCCGGTCACCCAGACCCACCGGCGGCCTTCCTGTAACATGGCCAGCACGCGCAGATCGTCCTCGCTGAGCCGATCAGCAGCCCCTTTGTCGTGCAGGCTGTCGCCCAGCGCGATGACGACTTCGGGACTGTGCCGGTCGATGGCCTCGGCGAGCTTCATCAAGGTTTCGCGTGTGTCGTAGGGTGGCAGCATGCGGCCGCGGGCAGCACTTGCTGAGCCCTTTTCGAGATGGAGATCAGCCACCAGCAGCGCCTTTTCGGCGGGCCAATAGAGCGCGCCGGACAGGTCAGCGACGAACGCCTTCCCACACAGTGAAAACGCATGCGTCGCCCCATCGCGCGGATCGAACCGGTCGGTCGCAATCGTCAGCATGCCGGCACCCGTAATGTTTTCTCAATTTACATCGGCAGAATAACCGTATCTGAGCCCCGCCGCCCTGCGTTGCGATGTCCTATCCACTGAAAGGTTTGGCTGAGAATTGGGGCCCCAACAGACGGCGATGCGTGCCCTGACAAGGGCACCGATCCATGTCATGGAGTAGCGCGCATACTCGCGCTCAGGCCGCGAGGACCCATACCTCAATGACGACAATGCCGCTGACGGACCCGCGCCGGGCGTTTGCTTCCATTGCGATGGCGGTTGCGCTGATTGCGCTGGTGGGTGTCGGGCTTTCCATGGCGCTGCCGCTGTTGTCGCTCGATATGGAACGGATGGGTGTTTCTAACCGCGGCATCGGGTTCAACGTGGGGCTGGCGGCCGCCGCGTCGATCCTGACGGTGCCATTTGTGCCAGGACTTGCCGCCCGCATCGGGCTGGGCCGGGTGATTGCAGGTGCGTTGGCAATGACGATGGCAGCGCTGCTGCTGTTTCCGCTCGTCTATGACTATCGCTGGTGGTTCCTTTTCCGGTTCATGCTGTCGATCGGGCTCAGCACGTTGTTTGTGCTCTCGGAATATTGGATCGCGACAACGGCACCGCCGGATCGGCGCGGCATTGTGATGGGTGTCTATGCGACGGTGCTGGCGTTTGGCTTTGCAGCCGGGCCGGCACTGCTGGCACTGGTGGGGACCACTGGATTTAAGCCCTATCTCACAGCCGTCGCCGTGTTCGTGATCGCGGCGGTGCCGCTGTGGTTGGCGCGTCGCTGGCTACCGGCCCTCGACCGGGCCCCGGAACACTCCATCGGGCGCTATATGCTGGCAGTGCCGCTGGCCTCAGCGGCAGGCTTTGCCTCGGGCGCGATTGAACTCGGCGGCATCTCACTGTTGCCAGTGTTTGGGCTCGCCCGTGGGCTTGAGGCGGAAGCGGCGGCGCTATTGGTCAGCTGC
>JANNEU010000218.1:0-6152 GCA_031379035.1 Hyphomicrobiaceae bacterium
CAAGGTGCTTCAATCTTGAGCGGAATTGCCAACGGAGTTCCAATCTTCCGTCTCAAGCCATCTCCGGGGCGCGGCGCGTTGGGGGTGCTGCTTCGCCGTCGTCGCGTCGATCAGCCTGATGCGTGGCCCGCGACTTCGCCAAGTCCTGGGCCAGCGCCAGCGCCGCCACATAGTCCGGCTTGCCCGATCCCAGCAGCGGAAGTTTGTCGACGGTGATGATCTCGGACGGCGTGACCAATTCGGATGCACCTTTGGCTTTCGCCGCGCGCTGGAACGCGTCGCGGCGGGCTTTGCTGTCGGTGGTCAACAGCACGATGCGCTCGCCTTTGCGGGCATCGGGCAGCGCGACGGCGATGCAGATGACGCTCGGGAACGCGACGGTCGCAATAGCCTCGACGGCGGAGAGCGAGACCATTTCACCGGCGATCTTGGCGAAGCGCTTGGCGCGGCCGCGGATCGTGATGAAACCCTCCGCGTCGAAGGTGACGATATCGCCGGTGTCATGCCAGCCATCCGGCGGCACTTCGAGCACGCCGGGGTTCTCTACGCGCAGATAGCCAAGCATGACGTTGGGGCCTTTGACGTGGAGGCGACCGCCTTCGTCGATGCCGGGGACCGGCTCCAGGCGTGATTGCATCAGCGGCGCGAGACGGCCAACGGTGCCGGACTTCTGCGCGATGGCCGAATTAAGCGCGAGCACGGGCGAGGTTTCGGTGACGCCGTAGCCCTCAAAGATGCGGACGCCGAAGCGCTCGGAATAGATCTGGCGCGTGCGATCTTTGACAGCTTCGGCACCGGCCATGATGAAGCGCACGGAGCGCAAGTCATAGGGATGCGCAACGCGCGCGTAGCCATTGAGGAACGTGTCGGTGCCGAACAGGATGGTCGATTGCGTGTCGTAGACCAGCTCCGGAATGATCCGATAGTGCAGCGGCGTCGGGTACATATAGATCGGGATACCGCCGACCAGCGGCATCAGCAGGCCGGCCACCAGACCGAAGCAGTGGAAGACGGGAAGCGCGTTGAACACTTTGTCTTCGCAGTTCGCATCCACCTGGGCGAGCGACTGCGCGATGTTGGTCAGAATGTTGCGATGACTGAGCACCACGCCTTTCGGCACGCCTTCAGAGCCGGAGGTGAACAAAATCGCGGCAGGATCATCGGCTGAGCGCTTAACGCGCGGCTTGTCGCCGGCGAGCAGGCCTTTGATCTTATCGCCGGTGCCGATGCTGGCGCGGATGTCCTCGGAATAGACCAGCTTGAGGCCGCTCGCTTCGATGTCAGCAACCAGCTTTTCAAGCCGGCCCTTCTCGATGAAGGCGCGCGACGTCAGAATCTTATCGACCTTGGCGGCGGTACACGCTGAGCGGATGTTGGCCGGGCCTGCCGTAAAATTGATCATAGCCGGCACGCGGCCGATACCGGACAGCGCGGTGATGACGACGGCGACACCGGCGGAGTTCGGCAGCATGACGCCGACAGCACCACCAACCGGCGCGAGTGGTTCCAGCTTCCGGCCGAGCACTTGCGCGCCGAGGATCAGCTTCTTCACCGACAGTTTGGTGCCCATCGGATCTTCGATCGCGATCTTGGCGTTGGAGCGCGTGCGGCCGGCATCTGCGATGGATTCAAACAATGTGCGGTTTGTCTGTGCCGTGGCCACGGCACTTTCGGTCAGCATGTCCTGCATCATGCGGCCCGCAGCGAGACGCCGTGTCTTGCCTTTGAGGGCGGGATCGAGCATCAGCCTGCGCGCCGGCAGGAACGTCAGCGTGACCTTGGGGAACAGCGCTTTCTTGACCTGCGTCGGACGCAGATAGGTCCAGAACTTGGCACGTTCGGCGCCGTCCACACGGCATGGCACCACCCACGCGCCGCTCTTGTCGGCGATCATGCCGGCCCCATCGTAGGCTTTCATGAGCTGACCGGTCAGCGTGATGCGGCCCTCGGGAAAGATGACAACGGTTTCACCAGACTTGACGGTGTTGACGAGGCCACGCGTTGCCAACGGCTTGCTGGGATCGAGCGCATAATACCTCACAAAACGCAGGAATGGCTTGATCCAACGGGTTTCCGAGATGCCGGTGTTGACCGCAAACACGGCATGGCCCGGCAGGATGGAATGCAGCATCGGCGCTTCGAGGAAGCTCACGTGGTTGGGCGCGATGATGGTGGCCTCGCCCTGCTTTGGCAGGTGTTCGAGACCTTTGACCTCTAGGTCGTAGGCAAGTTGAAAGATACTGCGCCCGAGACCCCGGACGCCCTCCTGACCCCAGAGCGTCGCGACCAGTGCAGCCAGTGCGAACGCCAGCGCGGCGACGATGGCAAACATCAGCCAGACGGGCACACTCAGCGCTTGCAGCACCGCGAGGCCAATGCCGCCAAGCGTCATGTAGGCGGCATTCGAGACGTTGACGGCGGCGACGATCCGCGCGCGCCGGTCTGGTGGTGCCCAACTCTGCACCATCGCGAAGGCCGGCACGATGAAGAGACCGCCGCCCATGGCGAGCAGGAACAGCGACAGGGTCATCGCCACACCGCGACGGCTGACAAGAAAATCAGCCAGCAGGACTTCCGTCGCGGGCTTCACGACCAGGAACGCGAGCACAGCTAGGCCAGCCGCAGCAACGCCCATGAGCACGCCACCGAGCGGCACCAGCGCCAAGTTCGGCCGGTCGTGGCTGGCACGCGCAGCCAACAGTGAGCCGACGGCAATACCGACGACAAACACCGAAAGCGCATAGGTGTAGACGGCCGGCGCACCGCCCAGCGAGCGCGTGACCAGCACTGGCAACAGCGCCATTGCGACCACGCCAATGAGCCAGAAGGCCGAACAGAAATGCGAGCCCTGGCGCAGGCGCGGGTCCGACTTCAGTTCAGACAAGAGGCGGAAGGTGGATGAAAGCGGGTTCCTGGTGATAGGAATCGTCGGCGCAGCGGGGCCCGTGTGCGGGATCGCACGCGCAGACAGCCAGCAGACCAGCGCCAGAACGAGCATCACGCCGCAGATGAGTTCCGGGCTCTTCGCCTCGGTGACCGCCAAACCGCCGCCGATGGTGCCCAGCAGGATCGCGAGGAATGTCGCGCCCTCCACCAGCGCATTGCCGGCTGACAGCTCTTCGGTTTTGAGCGCTTCCGGCAGGATGCCGTATTTCACAGGGCCGAATAGCGCACCCATGATGCCGAAGCCGGTCAGCGCCGCGAAGATGACGGGGACGGAGTGATAGTAAAACCCGACGGCTGCGAGTATGGCGACCGGGATCTCGGCCAGCTTCACAGCCGTGGCAACGCGGCCCTTGTCGAATTTGTCCGCCAGTTCCCCGCCCAGCGCCGACAGGAAGAAGAACGGCGCAATCAGCGCGACGCCGGCGAGCGTATTCAGCAGCGCCGCCGTGTCCTTGTCGGCGGCAGCCGTAGCCCCGAAACCGAACAGCAGCAGCATGCCCAACGCGTTCTTCAAAAAGTTATCGTTCAACGCCGAACAGAACTGCGACCAGAACAGGGGCGCAAAGCGGCGGGCCGACATCAGGCGGCTGAGCATAGGGAACTCCCAGGATGCAGCGAAAGGGAATGATGAACGGGCATGTGATGGTACCGCCTTGTAATTCAGTGCTTATTTCCGACTTCTTTCCGGCCACCCCCTTGCGAAGTGGCCTGTTCTTAGACGCCGCAGCGGCACAGGCACGGAGCCCAACCATCGGTACCTGAGAGTGTACCACGGCCCCAGAGAGCGGGGATGAAACGCGACTCGCGGAAAATCAACCATCTGAATTTCCACAGTTATTATATTAAACACTGTTTTGAACGTAGTTCAAGAACTTTCTTTCAACGGCCCGTAACCGCCTGCAAGTCCCCCTAACGTGTATTTCTCGTTGGCAAGCTGGCCACGGCCTGCCATCGCTGCGCTGCGGATCACCGCGTGAGGACGAAAACATGGCAGGACGTCAGCCGGGCAAAAAAGGCGCCGGGAAAAGCTCGAACGCGGGCGGCGCCAACCCGAGACAAGGCTCAAGACCGGGCGCCAGTGCGGGACCCAGAACTGGCCAAGCCAAACAGCCGGGCGGCACCAAGGCAGCCGGCCCCATGCCGACCCGCGACGAAGTGCTGGACTACATCCGCGGCGCATCCGAGACCGTCGGCAAGCGCGAGATCGCCCGCGCCTTCTCGATCAAGGGCGACAACCGGGCGGCGCTCAAGAAACTGCTGACCGACATGGCCGAGGCGGGCGATCTCGCCGGCAATCGCAAGTCGTTCCAGGAGAAGGGCCGCCTGCCACCTGTCGCGACCTTCGACGTCATCGGCCGTGACAAGGAGGGCGACACCATCGCCGAGCCGCAGACCTGGAACGCCGACGACGGCCCCAAGCCCAAGGTCGTCGTGCGCACCCCGCGCAAACACAACGGCGATGAGCGCTGGACGCTGGGTGCCGGTGATCGCATCCTCGCCCGCACGCACCGCCTGGAAGGCGACCGCTACGCCTACGCCGCTGAACCCATCAAGAAACTACCGCGCGAGAAAGCCCGCGCCTTGGGCATCTTCCGCATCGATCGCGCCAAAGGCCGTGGCTTGATCGCCGGCACCATCGAGCCCGTCGAAAAGCGCGAATTACGCAGCTGGCCCATCGAGGCCGGTCAAACGGGCGACGCCAAAGACGGCGACCTCGTACGCTTCGATCTCGTGCGCGGCAAGCATGGCGCGCCGTCAGCAAAGATCGTTGAGGTGCTGGGCAACCCAACCGATCAACGCAAGATCTCGCTCATCGCCGTCCACGCCCACGGCATCCCCGATGAATTCCCGCAAGCAGTCCTCGACGAAGTGCAGCGCTTGCCAGCCCTCGAGATGGCCAAGCGCCGCGACCTCACCACGTTGCCGCTCCTCACCATCGACCCCGTCGACGCCCGCGATCACGACGACGCCGTCTACGCCACATCCGATACCGACGCCAAAAATCCCGGCGGCTGGCGCGTCATCGTCGCCATCGCCGACGTCGCCGCCTACGTGCGCCCCGACACCCGCCTCGACCAGGAAGCCCGTCTGCGCGGCAATTCCGTCTATTTCCCCGATCGCGTCGTGCCGATGCTGCCGGAGCGCATCTCCAACGATCTGTGCTCCCTGCGCGAACACGAAGAGCGGCCGTGCCTCGCCGTCGAAATGGTCTTCGACGCCGTGGGCCGCAAACGCAGCCATACGTTCCATCGTGCGCTGATGCGCTCGGCCGCCAAGCTCAGCTATCAGGAAGCGCAAGCCGCCATCGACGGCAAACCCAGCCAGAAAGCCGCCGCTGTTCTGGAATCAGCGCTCAAGCCGCTCTGGGCCGCCTACGCCGCCCTGTGCAAAGCGCGCGACGCCCGCGGTCCGCTTGATCTCGATCTGCCCGAACGCAAAATCGTGCTCGACGCCAACGGCCGCGTCGCCGACGTCGTCGTGCCCGAGCGGCTCGCCGCCCACAAACTCATCGAAGAGATGATGATCCAGGCCAACGTCGCCGCGGCCGAAACCCTGGAAGAAAAGCGGCTGAAACTGGTCTACCGCGTGCATGAACCCCCTTCGAAAGAAAAGCTGTTGGCACTCGGCGACTTTCTGGAAACGCTCGACCTGCAGCTCCCCAAGGCAGGCCAACTGCGCCCGCAGCACTTCAACCAGGTGCTCGCCAAAGCCAAGACGCTGCCATCTGCCGATCTCGTCAACGAAGTCGTGCTGCGCTCGCAATCCCAAGCCGTGTATGGACCGGGCAACCTCGGTCACTTCGGCTTGAACCTCGCGCGCTATGCGCACTTCACCTCGCCTATCCGCCGTTACGCGGATCTCATCGTGCACCGCTGCCTCGTCCGCGCGCTCGGCGCGGGTGGCGACGGCATCACCGATCGGGAACTCGGCGAACTCGTCCAGATCGCCGAAGAAATCTCCCAGGCCGAACGCCGCGCCATGGCCGCCGAACGCGAAACCACCGACCGGCTTATCGCAGCCCATCTCGCCGACCGCGTCGGCGCGCAGTTCCGTGGCCGCATCGCCGGCGTGACACGCGCTGGCCTGTTCGTGAAACTCGCCGAAACGGGCGCCGATGGCTTCATCCCCGTCTCAACCTTGGGCCAGGACTTCTTCGTCCACGATCCGGCGCGTCACGCCCTCATCGGCGACCGCACACGGCGCGG
>JANNEU010000225.1:0-8298 GCA_031379035.1 Hyphomicrobiaceae bacterium
ATAATCGGCCGCGTCTGAGGCAGCGATCCCCCGCTTCAGCGCGATATAGGGCGGCAACGGCATATCGCCGACCGCCCGGATCGCCTCATCGAGCGCTGGCCCGCTGAGATCGAAGGCCAGATCGACCTCGCCACTTTCACCCTTCGCCGCGACCGTCGCATCAAGCGCGACTGCTGCGTCCCGGCGCGCATTCCGCCGAAATTGGACCCGGTCCCCTGCTGCGAGCCGCTTGGCCGGCCGGGCAAATGCGCGCCAACTGCCCGCACTCAGCCGCTTGATGAGCGTCACCGCAATCTTCGCCGATGGCCCGTCCCCGCGCTGCCGCACGCCCGCCAAAGCAGCCGGGATGACGCGTGTATCGTTGACGACCAGAGCATCCCCCGGCTGCAGCAGCGCTGGCAGGTCCCGCACCGACTGATCTGAAATTCCGATACCCGGCCGGACAACCAGCAGTCGCGCCGCATCGCGCGGCCGCGCCGGGCTCATCGCGACCAGCTCGTTGGGCAAATCGAAGTCGAACAAGTCAGTGCGCATCAGATCCCAATAGGTGCCATAGCTAAGCCCTTCCCGAGAGGACTGCCGGACGGACTATCACAGTCGACGTATCGTGTGCGTCGTCTCACGCTTGTTTCATTGACGCAGTAACCCGCAATTGCCTAGCCTCTCGATAGAGCCTCCGCAGAGAGGCCACAGGTCAGGAAACGGAAGAACTGGGAGGGCCGCATGGCGACCGCTGCGACTGGGACCGGCTCGGGCACTGCGCCCGCGACGGCTGTGCCGAAGGGCGCGTGGACGATCACGTTCCTGCTCTTCCTCTACATGGTGGTGAACTTTGCCGACAAAATCATTGTTGGCCTCGCCGGCGTGCCGATCATGAAGGATCTGGCATTGACCCCGAAAGAGTTCGGCTTTCTGGGATCCGCGTTCTTCTTTCTGTTTTCGATATCAGCGGTGGTGGTCGGCTTCATCGTCAACACCGTTTCGACACGCTGGGTGATCCTGGTGCTGGCCTTGATCTGGGCTGTCGTCCAATTCCCGATGATGTGGGACGTCAGCTACAATACCATGCTGATCTGCCGTATCATTCTTGGTGCTGGTGAAGGCCCCGCGTTCGCCGTCGCCTGTCACGCACTCTACAAATGGTTTCCCGATGAGAAGCGCGGGCTGCCGACCGCCATTCTTTCGCAGGGCTCAGCCTTCGGCGTCATTCTCGCCGTGCCGGCGCTGAACTATCTGATCGTCAACTACTCTTGGCATGCCGCTTTCGGTGCGCTGGGTGTGTTCGGTGTGTTGTGGGCGGTGGCCTGGCTCGTGCTGGGCCGCGAGGGGCCCATTGTCGATGAACTGAAATCCGAGAACGGCATTGCCGGACCGGTGCGCCTGCCCTACGGCCGCCTACTCTCAACACCAACGTTCCTCGGCTGCTCCATTGCCACCTTCGGCGCTTACTGGGCACTCGCGCTCGGGCTCACTTGGTTCACACCGTACGTGCGTGCGCTCGGCTTCAGCCAGCAGCAGGCGGGACCTTTCTCCATCCTGCCCTGGATCATGGGCGCGATCTGCGTCCTGCTCGGTGGCTGGCTCAGCCAGTCCATGATGGGACGCGGCACCAATACGCGGGTGGCGCGTGGGCTGGTGGGTGCGCTGCCTTTGATTGCCTCCGGCGTGCTGCTGTATGCCGCCACCTATGTGCCCGACCCAGTCACACAAATCCTCCTCGTCGCCTTCGCGACGGGCATCTGCGCACCCATCTACGTCGTCTGCCCGCCGATGATCAGCGAATTCACGCCGACGTCCCAGCGCGGCGCGATGATTGCCATTTACGGCGCGCTCTATACGTTGGCGGGTGTGCTTGCGCCCTTCGTCATGGGCTCCGTCATCACCAGCGCGGCAACGCCACTGGCAGGCTATCTCGACGGCTTCCGTATCGCGGCTCTGGTGCTGATCGCATCGGGGATCGTTGGCCTGCTGCTGTTGTGGCCGAACACGGAGCGCGCGCGGCTGGCGGCGGCCGTTTAGCGCGGTTATCTATTCCCTCGCCGCCCCTTGCTTGCGAACCGCACGGCTTCTTCGGCGGCGCGGAACAGCGCTGCGGCTTTGAACACACATTCCTGCTGCTCGGCAGCGGGCACACTGTCGGCCACCACTCCGGCACCAGACTGCACGTGGATTATCCCGTCTTTGACGATGGCCGTGCGCAGCACGATGCAGGTGTCCATCTGGCCGTCCGCCGAGAAGTAGCCGACGCAGCCGCCATAGGCCCCGCGCTTGGCTTTCTCGAGCTCGTCGATGATTTCCATGGCCCGCACCTTGGGCGCACCCGACAGCGTGCCGGCGGGAAGCCCGGCCATCAGCGCGTCGATCTCGTCGTGCGCGTCACGATCCAGCGTGCCATGCACGGTCGATGAGATGTGCATCACATGGCTGTAGCGCTCGATTTCGAAGCTCTGCGCGACTTTCACAGTGCCAATCGTCGATACCCTGCCGACATCATTGCGGCCAAGGTCCAGCAACATCAGATGCTCGGCGCGCTCTTTCGGATCAGCCAGCAATTCCCTTTCAAGACGCAAGTCTTCTGCCGGTGTTGCGCCACGCGGCCGCGTGCCAGCCAACGGGCGGATGGTCACTTGATCGTCACGCACGCGCACGAGGATTTCCGGGCTGGAACCCACAATAGAGAAATTGCCGAAGTCAAGATGAAACAGAAACGGCGACGGGTTCGTGCGGCGCAGTGCGCGGTAGAGCGCCATCGATGACAAGCCGAATGGTGCCGAGAACCGCTGCGACAGCACCACTTGGAAAATATCACCGGCCGCGATGTATTCCTGGGCGGTCAGCACCATCGCCTCGTATTCAGCTGACGTGGTATTGGACGCGATGGCCGGCAGCGCCAGCGCATCCGGTCCCGCAATGGCGGCGTGCGGCGTTGGTGCATCGAGCGCGATGATCACGTTGTCGAGGCGCTGCAGCGCTGCCGCATAGGCCACGTCTGCCGACACATCGCGCGCCGGGTAAACCGGCGTGACGACGATCATCTCGTCCTTGATGCTGTCGAATACCACCATCGTCGTTGGGCGCACCAGGATCGCATCGGGTATCCCCAGCGTATCGGGGCGCACATTGGGTAGACGCTCGATGAGCCGCACTGTGTCGTAGCCCATGTAACCGATGACGCCAGCGGCGTTGGGCGGCAAGCCTTCCGGCAGATCAATGCGGCTCTCGGCGAGCAGCGCGCGCAACGCTTCGAGTGTCGGCTTGCTCTCGCGTGCGAACGCATTGGGCTTCGTCCCAGGGCTGCGATTGATCTCGGCCACATCGCCGTGTGCGCGCCAGACAATGTCCGGCTCGATGCCAATAAAGGAATAGCGGCCGCGCACCGCGCCACCTTCGACCGACTCCAGCAGCGACGTCATCGTCCGCCCGTCGGCGAGTTTCAGGTAAGCAGAAACCGGCGTCTCAAGATCGGCGACAAGCCGCGTCCACACGACTTGGGCCGCACCCGAGTTGTAGCGCGCAGTAAAGGCCGGCAGGGCTGGTTCGGCTGCGAGGTGGGGAAATGTAGTCTGCACGGGGCAATCCTGGGACGGCGGCGAATTAAAAAACGGGTTCATCGATCAGCGGACGCTGTACGCCCCTGCCGTATCACCATCGCCAACCCGTTGCCCCCTGCATGTCCGCCCCTGTATGCCCGGCCCGCTCCCGATCCTCGCGAGCGGTGCCACGGCCCATCGCTGTCCGCAAGCGAAAAGACCGGCTTAGCAATTGCGCCCTGGGTGGTTATGCTGACGGCACCTCGCACACCCCAGACCGGACCCGCATCATGCCGACCCACAACGACCGCGCCTTCCAAATGCCAGAGCGGCTGGTGATCGCCATCGGCGGTAACGCGACCCATCCCGAAAATATCTCCGGCACCTCCGCCGAACAGAAAGTCATCGCCAAGCAGACGGCCGACGCCCTGCTGCCGTTGGCACTGCTCGGCACCGAACTGATCATTACCCACGGCAACGGTCCCGTTGTCGGCAAGATCCTGATGCGGCAGGCGCTGACGCGGGATCGCATTCCACCGATGTCGCTGGATATCTGCGTGGCACATAGCCAAGGCGGCATTGCTTATCTGCTGATGCAGGCGATGGAGAACGCGCTCCGCGAAGCCGACAACGAGCGCCACGTCGCCTGCCTGCTCACGCAAGTCGAAGTTGATCAGAGCGACCCCGCCTTCAAGAACCCGACCAAGTACGTGGGTCCCTTCTTCACCGACGAGCAGTCGAAGGCAGTCGCGCAGGAACTCGGCTGGAACATGCGGCAGGACGGCGCGCGTGGCTGGCGCCATGTCGTTCCCTCGCCCATCCCAAAACACATCTGCGATATCTCGCTGATCGAAGTTTTGTCCAAGCGCGGAACGATTGTCATCGCTGGCGGCGGCGGCGGCATTCCCGTTGTCCGGGGCCCAAAGGGTGTCCGCAACGGCATCGAAGCGGTGATCGACAAAGACCTCACGACCCAGCATATGGCCAACGTGCTGCACATCGACACCATCATGCTGCTGACGGCCGTGCCCAAGATCGCCGTGGATTTCGGCAAGCCCACGCAGCGGTTTCTTGATCGTGTGACATTGCCGGACCTCAAACAGCTCAACGCCGAAGGGCATTTCCCGCCCGGCAGCATGGGGCCAAAGATCGACGCGGCGATCCGCTTTCTGGAACGTGGCGGCAAGCGCGTCGTGATCGGGCAGCTGACAGAGGCCGTCGCCGCGCTCAAAGGCGAGACGGGCACGCACATCGTGCACGCCACGTCATGACCGCCGCGCTCAGCGTTGTCCGCATCGGGCCCGTGGCGGCCGAGATCCTAAACCAAGACGGCGACGCCGAAATTGCCGCCGTCTTCGACCGCAGTGCAACGGTGATGACCGAGCACGGTTTCATCACGCTAGGCGGTGAGCTGCTCGGTAACGGACCGTTGAACGTGCTGCTCTCGCAGAGCGTCGGACCGCTGGATTGGTTGCGCCTTGGGATCACGCGCGAGGCCAAGGGCAAGATCGCGGGCGGCCGGCTGCTGATCGGCAAAAACTTTGCCATTCCATGCGCACGCGCGCCGGTCTGGCACCCGCCGCCGTGGGCCACGGCCTCACGCGCAGCGCTCATTCAGTCCCTCGCGGCCGTCCGCGCCAATGACAATGCCTATTGGCCGTCCGAGGGCTTGAGCCGTTTGGTCATTGGCGGCCGTCCCGACACCTCTGACCGCAGCGCCAAGGCCGCCGCACCGATCCTGGTGGATCTCGTACGCATGTTGCCCCCCGCCATTGCAACAGAGCGCGCAGCACCAGCACTCGTGCGCGCAGCCACCCTGCTGGTCGGGCTCGGGCCGGGCCTCACACCCTCCGGAGACGATCTACTGGGCGGGCTGTTCTTGACCCTCAGTGCCCTCAATCGAACGGCCCTGCGGGATGCGCTGTGGGACGGGCTGGCCCCTGAGATGGACCTGCTGACCACCGGCTTCAGTGGCGCACACGTTGCGGCGGCAGCGGACGGGTTGGCCGCCGAGCGCGTCCATCTGGCGCTCAACGCGTTGCTCACCCACGATGCCGCGACCCTGCCCGGCCATCTCGACGCACTGCGCGCCATCGGTCACTGTTCCGGCTGCGATACACTCGCCGGGATCGTCCTTGCTCTTGATGCAGTGCTCGCAGCTGATCGGCCCGTACAAGCGCGTTAGCTCAATGACAACGGCGTCCACTGCACCTGATCAATGTGCGTGGCCCCAGCCACCAGCATCACCAGCCGGTCAAACCCCAACGCGCCGCCCGACGCCGGTGGCATCCGCGCCAGCGCTGCCAGAAAGTCCTCATCGATCGGATAGCGCTCACCGTACACGCGCTCTTTTTCAGCCATCTCAACTTCGAAGCGGCGACGCTGCTCGGCTGGATCGGTCAACTCACCAAAGCAGTTCGCGAGCTCCAAACCCGCCACATAGACCTCAAACCGTTCCGCAACGCGCGCATCATGCGCCGTTGGCCGCGCCAGTGCCGCTTCATGCGCTGGATACTCCGTGAGAAACACCGGCGCGGGATGGCCCGCGAGCACCGGCTCGATGCGCTCCACCAGCACGCGGCTGAAAAGGTCTGACCACGTGTCGTCATCGGCAACGCGCATGCCAGCCGCGGTCACTTGCCTCGCCAGCGCGTCGCGATCAGCCATGGCCGCACTCAGGGTCGCGAGGAGATCGATGCCGCTATGCTGTTGGAACGCGCTGGCAACGGTGATCCGCAAGGGAATGGCCGTGGGCGCAACCACATGCCCCGCGAACTGCCACGGCGCGGGACCGCCGACCGATGCTGCGGTGCGGATGATGGCCATACAATCGTCGGCAATACGCCTGTAGTCTTCATCGGCGCGATACCACTCAAGCATGGTGAACTCAGGTGCATGCCGCGCGCCCTGTTCGCGGTTACGAAACACCGGCGCAAATGCGAAGATGCGCTTCTCACCGGCAGCGAGCAGCTTCTTCATGGCAAATTCGGGCGAGGTGTGCAGATGCAGCGGACGCCGCCTGCCTGCGTCATCGCGGTACTCGGTTGTAAACGCGTGCAGATGCACTTCGTTCCCAGGCGATACTTGCAGACATCCAGGCTCGACTTCGACGAAGCCTTCAGTGTTGAAATAGGACCGCAACGCTGCCTTGATCTGTCCGCGCAACACCAACCCGGCGCGACGGTCACGGTGCTGTTCTGGGTGCCACCACCGCCGGTGGCCGCTTGCATCTATGGACATGGTAGCGCATCTCCGCGCGCCACAGTAAGACGCACCTGATCATCGCGCTCTATAACACACCTGCTACCGCCGGAACCCGCTCAGTCAGCCAACTCAAGCGCGCGCTTCTTGGCGCGTGGCTTCCGCGCTGGCATCGCCTTCTGCGGTTGTGGCGGTGGCACATCGGCCCACCGCTCATAGCGAACGCCAGGGAATAGAATGATCTCGCAAATCCTATCAGCCGGCTGGCCCTGCGCACTGCGCACGGGCTGCTCCACTGGTTTGAAATTAAAAATCGTTGCCATAGCTGTGCCCCGCCTCTTGCGGCACCCTTGGGAGAACCCCATTTGCCGCCGCCGACCGATGCCTAGGATCGATCAGCTGACGTCATACAAGGCGGCAAAACTTAACAACGTCTTAAAATATTACGGTCGGCGCTCAGGTGTGGCTAACCAGTCATCAAGACCGGCGTTTCCGGCGCGATCCTCCACCTCGATCACCCAAATATCCTCGTCATAGGAGCGTTGGCGCGCAACAATAACGTCCACGTCCTGTTCGGCCAGCCAGTCCTGAGCGTGCAACAGAACAAACCGGCGGTCGCCATCGCTCCCTGATTCGGCGCTAAAGCTCGCGGGCGCCGGACCGTAAACAGCAGCAGAGCCGTCAAGCCGCGCTATTTTGATGAGCACCGCGCCCGCTGAATCGTGCCCGTGCGCCACCACCGCCGCAAACGCACCCGCCACCTGCCGCTGGCGAATGTAAGCTTTGACCCAGAGTTCGGTTTTCAGGCGCATCACTCGATTGTAGTACGGCGGTTCCTCCGTGGCACGTCCCCTTTGCATCCTGTCCGCCGCCTGTCATAGTGCGTGTGTTCCGAGGGGTGCTTCGGCCGGGCAACCGGCTGGCGCTGAGATGGCCAACAGAGAAATCTGGGCCAAACCCGTCGAACCTGATCCGGGTCATGCCGGCGTAGGGACTGGAACGGCAGCGCCGGCGTCACACTGTGCACCCCACACTGTACCGCATTCGCTCACCCTTCTCCCCTTCGTCGCGCCCCCGGGCAGCAACCCGTGAGCTTGGCTGCTGTCCGCGCTGCATGCGCGTGACGCGATCAGAGGAGATGTGCCATGACCATCCAACCAAAATCCGTCCAACCGGCCCCCAAAACCGTGACGACCGGGCCGATCACCGGCTCGCGCAAAGTCTATGCGGCGACCGCCAAGTATCCTGGCATCAAAGTGCCGTTCCGCGAGATCACGATCAGCGACAACAGCGAGCCGCCGGTCCGCGTTTATGATCCCTCCGGCCCCTACACCGAAAGCGGCGCGAAGATCGATCTAAGCGCCGGCCTGCCGCAGGTGCGCGGACCCTGGCTCGCCAAGCGCGGTTTTGAGGCCGTCACGCCGCGCGCCGTGAAACCCGAGGACAATGGCAATCTCCCCGCTGACAAACTCGTGCCTGCCTGCCCCGCTGAACGCCGCATCCTCGCCGCCGGACAGGCCAAGTTGGTCACGCAGTACGAATTCGCCCGCGCCGGCATCATCACCGA
>JANNEU010000242.1:0-27550 GCA_031379035.1 Hyphomicrobiaceae bacterium
CCGCCGTGCGCCTGGATCCAGCCCTTGATGTCGGAGGCATACGCATTGCGCAGGATCGTCGTGGCTTCGAGGGTCTTCGCCAGATGGAAACCGAAACTGGCATTCGGCGTCACGCAGATGCGCGCCCGCGGGATGTGCCCCAGCAAGACCGTGCACGCCGACTGACACGGCCCGACAATGCGCGCGCTGTCCCCCCGCGCAGCCGCCGCAGCCCAACGCGCATCATAGGCCTTGACCCGGCCACCGTGGTTGTCGTTGACGTCGATAGTGGCCGCGGTGGCAGTGGCTGCAAACAACGCAGCGCTGATCGCCGTCGTCCATGCCGCCGCGCGCGGCAATCGGCCGACACGGCCAGACACAAAAAACGGCATGCACGTCTCCAAAAAATGTCGCCCCAAAAAAGTCGGCCCAAAAAAGTCGGCCAAAAAAGTCGGCATGAAAGAGGAAAAAAATCAGTGCCCACAATGCACCAGCGCATGAGGCCGCCGCTCCGAGGGCACTGTCCCCGTCCATGCCGGCTGAAACCACCGTCAGGGGATAGACACAGGCTGGCACTCCTTCGCCGGTCTGGCAAATTGATTATCATAATGGGCAAACCGCAACGGCCGTCCAACGCAACCAACGCGATTGTACACCCATTCATACACCCCTCGCCACCTCCGCCGCCCGCTGGTATATCCCTCCTCGACACAGCACTCGACCATTTCCGGAACTCGTCCCATGCAGAAATTCAACAAGCTCACCGCCGTTGCCGCGCCCCTCGATATGATCAATGTCGATACCGACGCCATCATCCCCAAGCAGTTCCTCAAAACCATCAAGCGCACCGGCCTCGGCAAGCACTTGTTCTCCGAACTGCGCTACGACGAGAAGGGCAACGAAAAACCAGACTTCGTGCTCAATAAACCAGCCTATCGCAAAGCACAGATCCTGGTCGCCGGCGACAACTTCGGCTGTGGCTCCAGCCGCGAGCACGCGCCGTGGGCCTTGCTTGACTTCGGCATCCGCTGCGTCATCTCCACCGACTTCGCCGACATTTTCTACAATAACTGCTTCCAGAACGGCATTCTGCCGATCAAGGTCTCACCGGAAGATCTAGTCAAGCTGATGGACGATGCCAACCGCGGCGCCAACGCCACGCTCTCGGTCGATCTCGAAGCCCAGGAAATCCGCGGCCCCGACGGCGGCGTCGTCAAGTTCGACATGGACGCCTATCGCAAGCACTGCCTCATCAACGGTCTCGACAACATCGGCATCACGATGACCAAAGCCAAGTCCATCGATACCTATGAAGCCAAGGCCAAGGCAGATCGCCCCTGGCTGTAATATAGACGTCCTGGTTCTTCTCCCCGTCTTCACGGGGAGAAGGTGCCCCGAAGGGGCGGGGCAGCCACATGCTCCCATTCAGCCCACCCGCCCCCCGTTGTTTTCCCGGAATTTGGGCAGCGCGCTTCAGCGCTGACCAAATATCCGGGACCCTTACCCGCCAGACTTTTGCCTCGGTGCTCCAACTGCGAACGGTAAAGACCCCGGCTCTGCGCGCCCTCCGGCGCTTCGGCCGGGGAACCGGGTGAGAGCCGTGTGCGTCAGTGGAGACGCTTATGGTCTATGCAGTTGCTATGCAGGCAGATCCGAGCGTGGACGCGCAGCCGCCACAAATACCAACAGATGAGCCCCATGATCCTCACCAACCAAACCGTCCTCATCACCGGCGGCGCCTCCGGCATCGGCCTCGCCCTCGCCAAGCGCTTTCATGCACGCGGCAACACCGTCATCATCTGCGGCCGCGACACAGAGAAACTCAACGCCGCCAAATCGCAAATGCCCGGCCTCATCACGCTGCGCGCTGATGTCTCCACCGCCGCCGAACGCGTCAAACTCTTTTCGACCATCACGCGCGACTTCCCGGGGCTCTCCGTGCTGGTCAACAACGCCGGCATCCAAAACCAGCCGCCATCCCTGCTGCAGCCCCAAGACTGGACTGCGCACGCCAACGAGATCGCCATCAATCTCGAAGCGCCCGCGCACCTTTCGATGCTGGCGCTGCCGTTTCTCGCGGGCAAGCCCGGCGCAGCCATTATCAACGTCACATCCGGCTTGGCCTTCGTGCCCATTGCGCGCATGCCGATCTACTGCGCCACCAAGGCCGCGCTGCACTCCTTCACCCAGAGCCTGCGCCATCAAGCAAAACCAGCCAACGTCACGGTGATCGAACTCGCCCCACCCGCCGTCAACACCGACCTCGGCGGCAAAGGCCTGCACGACTTCGGCGAACCGGTGGATGCCTACGCCGACGACGCCTTCGCCGCCCTCGCAGCCGGCAAACTTGAACACGGCTACAAATTCTCCGAAGCCGCGCGCCTGGCCGACCGCGCCGGCCAAGATGCAATTTTTGCACGGATGAATGGGTGAGTTTCCATCGGCCGCGCACATCTGATCAATGACACCACGGCGCGATGCGACGTGCGCGTGCGGCGCAGCTGGTTTCACGACAGCTGCCAACATCTTGGCCCCGGAGGGGCCGTGGACTGTAGCTACGGGTGAAACGCAGTGGAACCCGTGGGAAATCGGGTCTTGAGTTTCCGCCCCGGCGGGGCGGAGGCCTTCGGCGTACGTCAACGTTCTGGCATTCGAACTCCATCGCCCCTCCGGGGCTGGCAGGCAACCGGCTATGCAGATCGCTCATGAATATTATACAATGGCTACGCAGTGGCATGAGGTAGCCGCACGACCTATATCGCAGTTGGAAAAAACCAAAGCATGCGCTGAGATATTTCAAATGTTCATCAGGCAAATGGCTCTGTCTGCGGGGCAGGCACAAAACCCGGCAGAGCGGTTCTACGCATACATGTTGTCGCTTGAAGAATTTGTGAGGCCAGGCATTGGTTCGCGCGATGAGTTAGGCCAATTGGCAATTCATCCCTCTCACAGCGCGGTAAAGGAGTGGCTGGCGTCACATATTGTTTCCCCTACCGCACACTCCGCCCATTCGCCACCGCCGCGGCCAGCCCCATGCCAACGGCCAGCAGCACCGTTGCCAGGCCATACAGCAGCGGCCAGTTGATCGCGAAATTGTGCACGTACCGTTCGACGCCCTCGCGCTCCAGCGTCAACCGCACGTCGTATTGGCTCAACAGCTTCTCGTTGCGGAACAAATAAACCCGGGTCTCGAACGGCCCGACGGTCACATTGGCCGGCAGCGCGATGTTGGCGCGGAAGAGGCTGCGCCCGATAAACGACACGCCGAAGTCGTTCTTCACATAGAGACCCTGCTTGTTCTTGAGGCGCACCATGGCGGTGCGGAACTCTCCCGCATCCGCCGCCGGCAGCCGCGAACTCGACCCCTGCGCTTCTGTGCCGCCAACGGGCGTCATGCGCACATGATCGAAGCCGATCTCGTAGCCGATCATCGTCGCCTCTGAGGCAATCTCGTCCAGCGGCCGCGTCGACCAGATGGCGTAGTAGCTCGGCACCCCATCGAAGCTGGCGTTCCGAGTATTCATCCAGATGCCGCCCAGCTGCGACTTCTTGCGCACCGCGATCCGGTTTGGCGTGCCCTCGATGACGACGACAATGTCATAGAGGACAGCGTCGGCGCCCGGTTGACGGCTATTATCGACCGCACCGAACACCACGATCTCGGTCCCGGTGAAACTCGACGTCACCGCCACGTTGCGGGTGGACACATCAGCTTGCACGGTTTCCGGCGGCAATTCCAGGGCCCGAACTTCGTCGCCCTTGGCAGGGGCTTGAGCCGCTGGCGGCACCGGCACTTGTCGGCCACGGCGCGGTTCTGATGACGGTGGTGGTGGGTTCCG
Source organism: Hyphomicrobiaceae bacterium (assembly GCA_031379035.1). GTDB lineage: Bacteria > Pseudomonadota > Alphaproteobacteria > Rhizobiales > Hyphomicrobiaceae > JABFRJ01. Next base: position 3,819 of record JANNEU010000242.1, read on the forward strand.
CTTTCTCGCGGCGGGTGGCTGCTGTGGTGTTGGGGGTGACACCTGCGGCGGCGTCTGAGGTGATGCCTGGGCCTCAGCTGCCGTCAACAACCCATCAAGAGCCGGCAGCACGCACGTGGCCACCGCCACCAGCATCGCAACGACGAAGCCCCAGTCGCGCCGCATCTCAGCTCACCACCGTTTCGATGGAAAACAGATCATCCGGCTTGTTGACGAGATCCCAACCGACTCGCGCGCACACCGCGAGCACCATCAAGGCCAACAGAAAGCGTAGCTGCTCGGCGCGTAACTTCCCGCCCGCCTGCGCACCGATCTCTGCGCCGATCACACCGCCCAGCATCAGTAGGGCCGCCAACACCACATCAACGGACTGATTGCTAGCCGCGTTCAGCACCGTCGTTGTTGCCGTCACGAAAATAATCTGGAATTGCGAGGTGCCGACCACCACGTTGGTTGGCACATGCAGCAGGTAGATCATCGCTGGCACGATTAAAAAGCCGCCGCCGACGCCCATAATAGCGGCCAACAGACCGACAAACGCGCCCAACATGAATGGCGGCAGCACGCTGATGTAGAGTTTCGACCGATTGAAGCGCATTTTAAATGGCAGGCCATGGCTCCAGTTGTGCTGCCCCGAACGGCGCAACGAGCCCGACCCGCCCGCCTGCGTTTTGCGCAACGTCCGCACACTCTCAACCAGCATCAGCGTGCCCACCACACCAAGCAGTGTGACAAACATCAGCGACACCGACACCTCAAACTGGCCCCAGCGCCTGAGCAACGACACCAGGTGCACGCCGACAATGGCGCCCAGCACACCGCCCGATAGCAGCACGCCACCAAGCTTCAGATCCACATTGCCGCGCCGCCATTGGGCGAGCGCACCCGCCACCGACGAGGCGACCACCTGGGCCGGTGCCGTGCCCACGGCAACCGCTGGCGGGATACCCGAAAAGATCAACAGCGGCGTCAGCAGAAAACCACCGCCAATCCCGAACATGCCCGACAGGAAGCCAACCGACGCGCCCATGCCTAGCATCAGCAGCACGCTGACCGACATCTCCGCGATCGGCAGATAGAGGTTCATGCGTCGCGCCCTGTCACGTGATCCTCCGGCTATATCCGAGGGCCCGCACAAAACAGAGACGCATCGCGCTGTACCGCAGGAACAACCCGCTGGCACTGCGACGTGTCACGACCTGGGGACGGACCATCGAACTGGACGCAAGCGCCCAGAATGCACTTAAGCGTGCGCTAAAGCACACGCACGTTATCGGACACCAGGACAGCGGCGAAAACAAGCATCAATGCAGTGTCGACGACGCAAGAGGGGGACGAGTGCGGCCTTGCGGCGTCACTTGTCCCCAATCCGCTGTTCAGCAACCTCTTTTGACCCGCGATCAGCGGATCGACGCAGGTGCCTTGATGATGCGCGGCACAACGGCTGGGGCGGCTTGCACCTGCGTTGCTGCTGCCGGCTTGGGCTGCTCAGGCGGCACCACCGGTTGCGGCAAAGCCGACGGTTCGCTTTGGCCTTGGGCCTGCATCCGCCATTGATCACCCGCCACGCGCGCGTCATTCACTTTCACGTCAGATGGTCGTGCACGCCAGCCCCGCACCTGCTCGTCAGCACTTTTGAGCGTATCGGCGTCCAGCGTCGCCAGCAGCAGATCCCGGCGGCGCGCGGCCTCGGCATCACCACTGCGGGCGGCCAGCGAGAACCAAACATAAGCCGCACGGCTGTCCTTATTTACGCCGAGCCCGCTCTCGTTCAGCACACCCAAATTGAATTGGCTGTCAGCGAGCCCGCGATCAGCCGCATCCTTGAACCATTTAGCAGCAGCACCGTAATCCGGCGCGGTTTGCCCGTTGCCGGCGCTCAGCACCGCCATGTTGTGCATCGCTTTGATGTTGCCCTGGTCGGCTGCACGCTTGTACCAGACGCGGGCACGATTGGCGTCGACCGGGGTTCCAAGACCGCGTTCATAAAGGGTTCCCAGCCGATACTGCGCAACCGCGAAGCCTTTGTTGGCTGACCGCTGATACCAGGTCATCGCCAGTTTAAAGTCTTGCTTGATGCCACGGCCTTCAGCCAACCGTGTCGCCACTTCGAAGGCTGCAGACGGATCGCCCTTCGCCGCCGCCATTCGGAGCGAGAGCGGGCCGACGAGCGCGGGCGGCATTTCGGCGGTCTCGGACACGTTCTCTGTGACGGCAGTATCAAGCGGCGCTTGCGGCGTGGCCGGCGGCGCGCCCGTTGAAACCATCTGCGGCTTCACTGCGGGGTTCGAGCCCGTCACAATAGTTGCGGCCGGAGCGGGGATTGCTGCAGGCGCCACCGCAACAGGCGTCGGCTGCGGAGCGCCAAATCGGCCACTAAAATCGCTGGCGGGGCGCGCCTGCACGCCAAGTCGTTCCGACATGGCCGCCAAATTCGCCTGCCGTTGCACGCCTCGCGGGTCCGGACCGGCCCCCGATGATGTCTCCAACGCCATGCCAGGCATGATCTTCAAGTTGCCAACGGTCCGCGCCGCGGGCTCGCGGGACAGATCGGCCGCAGCCGGCAACGCATCGCGCATCGGGCTATCGTTCTCAAGCTGGCTGATATCGTCGCTGACAGTCTCAGGGATTGTCGCTGGCGGCGCTGGCTTCATCGCTTCTTCAACGCTATCGACCAACGGGCGACGCTGGGGCGTAATTGTCTGCGAGCGGCGCTCCGCACTCGGCAACATCTGACGCACAGGCCCACCTTCGGCCGGCCCGGTGGCAGGGTTTGCCCGCACCGGCTCCCCGATCATGCCGGGTGGCGTCGCGGTCGGGGCTTGGCCCTGGACCGCCGCCGGTTTGGCGGCGGCTGGCGCGACCGGCGTCGCTCCAGACGGTGATCCCGACTGTTTCGGCAGCATAGTCGGCGGCGCGCTGCTCGGCATGATCGCACCATAGCGATCCGCCAGCATCAGGCTTGCGACATACGACACGCCGACCAAGCCAAGGGCAACGGCCGCGACGATCATACCGCGCTTACCTGCGCTGCCATTGGCAGCAGCGGCAGGGCGCGCTTTACGCGCGACCTTTGCAGGAGCCACTTCCGGGGCTTCAGCGTCGTCCGGTTTGACAGCAACTTCAGGGGCCGGCGTGACTTGCACGCGACGCGGCTTGATCTTCAAATCTTTGATGCTGATTTCGGGCTGAGCGGCAGCGTCGGTATCAGGTGGCGCGGCGGCCTCGGGTGCGGCGAGAACAGGTTCGGGTGCAGCCGTCACCGCGTCAACCCGCCGTGCCTCGCGGCGGCGGACTGCCGGTGCGGCCGGCTGGGCTGCCATTGGCTCGGCGATCATCGTCTGTACGCCCGGGGCTGCACCCTTCGCGGTTTCGATGGAATCGACCCTGTCGATGAGGCGGATCAGTGCCTCTTGAACAGTTTCCAACATGCCGGTCGTGTATTGATCGCCACGGCGGCGCTCGGCCGCAAACTCGTTCAGCAGCCCGTGCACCGCGTCGATACGTGCCTGCGTTTCAGCGCGCGCGGCACCAGCGGACGGATCAACCACGGACTGCACAGCAGGTGCCGGCATCCGTGCCATCGCGCGCTCGACTGCCAGATCAGCCAGCATCGCAAAGTCTTCGCTCGTCGGCGCGTTCGGCACTGCAGAATGCGCAGCCTCGCCTGCCGCCGGTTCCGCATCCATCGACGCGTGCGCGAAGGCCTGCAGATCACTCAGATGCTGCTCGATCACATCGAGGCGGCCCAACTGCTGGTGCGTCGTCTCAATATGCCCGGCGAGGTCCTTGATTTGCGCCTCAAGACCAAGCAGCGCTTCCGGCAGCAGATCAGGTTCCATCGACGTGCGCATCGTGTCCAAATCAGACTTCGTTGCCAGATTACCCAGCGCTGAACCAAAGCGCTCTTCGAGTTGATCGACCCGATCCATCAGGGTCGATAACGCGGCTGCGGGCCGTGCCGCCTCAATCGATTTGGCGACATGATCCGTCAGTCCGCTCAGCCGCGCATCAAGCCAGCTCCGATCGTCACCAAGCCCAGCGACAACCGTCGGCGGTGCCAGAGGTGCGGTCGCGGTTACCGGCCCAGACGCACGGGCGTGCGCGAACAGTGCTGCATCCGGCAGATGCTGTGGCTGGTATTGGCCATAGCCCGCCTCACCACGCTCATAGAGCCGCGCCAGCTCCTCCGCTTGCTCATCATCCCATGGATCGCGCCCCCCAACGGGTTCGACCGACACCGGTGCCACCGGCTGATGCGGCTTGGCACTGAAGACAAAGTGCGTCGCCTCGGGCTTCGGTGCTGCAAAGACGAACGCATCAGCACCCCGCCGCCGCTCTGGTGCCGCGTCGGCAATGCGATCAGCCAGCTGCGCCATTCCTTGCTCGATGCGGGTGAACGCGGTCGTCAATTCCGCGGGCACGGCCGGACGCGCACGGGTTGCATCCCCACTCATGCGCTCAAGCTTGGTGTGCATGTCGCGCAACGCGTGGGCATGGCGGCTCTCGACATCTGCGAGACGCGCCTGCATCTCCAGCGTCATTTGATCAAGAATTGTGCTGCTCTCGGCGGCCGCAGCCCCACGCGGTGGTTGCGCCGCAGCCTGCACAGGCCGCAGCATCGCTGGATGATGACCGAACGCCCGCTCATAGTCCTGCGCAAAATCCTGCGACCAGGCCGTTTGTTTGGACGGATGGGCATCCCTGTGCATTGCCATGATCGGTCTCGAAGCCTCGGACAAGTCGATAAAGACGGTCGGATAAGACGACGGACTGGAACAAGCGGCGCACGCTCTCCGTCATCGGGACGGAAGAGGGCACAGACGGGCCACGTCGTTAGAATTTCAGGCGCAGGCTCCGACGCGGCACGATTTCGAAGCACTAGGGGCGAAGGTGTCAGCCGCCAGTAAAGGAATGGTTAAGTTGCAGCGACGCCGAAAAACCTAGCAAATTCAGAGGTCAAAATCGTCACAAGTCCCTGCCTGCGCCGCGGCTGGGTTCATTCGAACGACTCCGCCATATTGCAGATCGATTCGTGCGGCAGACAAATCGTGCGCGCGGAGTTTCGGTTCCGTCGCCCATTTTTCTGCCGGAGGCTTCATGCGTTCCCTGCTACAATCGCGCGTCACCTGCCGCCTGCCGGTCGGGTCCGTCCTCGCGTTAGTGACCTTGGCTGGTGCCGCGACCCTCGCAACTGCGCAATCCCCACTGCCCGCTGGCTCGCCTGGCCGCTTCACCATGCATCCGGCTGACGGCGGCGTACTCCGCCTCGATACGCAGACCGGGGTGATCTCCATGTGCCGGCAAGCCGCTGGCAGCTGGTCGTGTGCGATGATGCCCGACGACCGCACCGCCGTGACTGACGAGATGGAACGTCTCAAAGCTGAAAATGGCGAACTACGCGGCGCGATCAAACGCCTCGAAGAGATGGCCGGCGTGCCCAATGCGCCCGGTGACCGATCAGGCGACAGCACCACCAAGCGCCAGTCCGGTGTCCAACTTCCCACCGAAGAAGAGCTCGACAAGGCCATGAGCTACGTCCAACGCATGCTCAAAAAATTCAAAGACAAGATCAAAGAACTCGAAGGGCCCGACGGCAAGCGTGGCACACAGCTGTAGCTGGTGTGCAACCTCCGAGACTACAGCTCAAGCCCCAGCACGGCGGCAGCATTCGTCGAGACCATCGTGTGGATGTCGGCGTCTGTGTAGCCGAGGTCCATGCACAGCTCCACGCCACGGCGGAAGCCTTCCAGCGGACTGAAAATGCCGACTTGCCCCAGATCGGAGCATAGAATGGTGTTCTCTACGCCGGCCGCATCGATCTGCTGACGCAGATCTTCACCCGTGCGGCTCTTGAATTTTGAGCCCTCCAGGAACATGCACAGCGAGTGCTCAACTTTCGCACCCATGGCGGCAATCCCCTTCACATCGTTGAGGCTGGCATCAACGATGTCTTCAGGGTGCGTGAAGATCAGCCGCTTGACGCCACGACGCTGCGCTTCTTCAAACACCACCCACGTCTCGCTAACATGCAGATGGCCGCTCGCCAGCACCAGATCGTTCTTGGCAATGACGTCGAGCACTTCCTTGCAGTCGTCGCGGACGTTTTTGGTGGCATCGAGCACAGGAACCGGCGCTGCCGGGCGGATCTTCGTTGTCGATGCCGGATGCACCCACTTCGAGGTCTTTTCCCAGCGCAGATGGTTCTCTGCCGCCAAGGTCGGCATCCAGACAATCTTGCCACCCATGGCGGCCGTATGTTCGACCGCGTAGGGGTTCAAGCCGCCAACAACATTGTTGAGGGCGATCCCTGAAAATACCTTCGTCCGAAGCTCAGGAAACTGCTTGGTAATCAACGCAGCCGTCGCCACACCAGCATAGTCGTGATCTTTGGTCACAACGGCGGCGAACCCTGCCCCCGACATTTCCCGCACCAGGTCGAGGTGATCCAACGCGCGCGGCGCGATGGACGGACCGCTGTGCACATGCGGGTCGATGGCATTCTTCAGAATGGCGTCAACACGAGCCTTGCGGTCAGCCCGAAGTGGAGATGTCTGGGTCATGTTCGTCGATCTATCTGGTTGGCACGGGACTGTCGTTAGCCGCGGCGTGCAAAATCCTAGTCTTTACGCTTCACAATACGCAGCCGGGCCACTCTGCCCTGCAAATCCGTGCGCACATCACCAATTCTAACGTTGTTCTGCAGAACAAAACAACGTATCATCAGTCAAATCCTGTGGCGGAACTCATCGCCTTGTCAAGGCTCGCGGATCTTACCCGAGGAAACACGAAATGCCTGTAACGGTCGACGGAAAACCTGATGGCGTTCAAGCGGTCGTTCTCACCCTGCGAGTCCTTGAACACCTCGGCAAGGCGCGCAAACCACTTGGCGTCACCGCCATCGCTACGGCACTCAGCGTCAACAAGAGCCGTATCTTCCGGCACCTGCGCACCTTGGTCAACGAAGGGTATTTGGTGCAGTGCAGCGACACCGAGCGCTATGCCGTCGGCGGCAAATTCGTAAGCCTGGGTCGCGCTGTCTCAGACCGGTTGCATGTGGGCGAGATAGCGTTACCGCATCTCACCGTTCTTCGCGATGCACTGGGCCACTTCTCCGTCCTCTCGGAAATTGAGACCAGCGGCGTGCGCATCCTCGCCACGGTTTCCGGAAAGTCCGCCATAGAAATCGGTGTCAAACAAGGCTCTTTGCTGTCTTTCCATTCCTCAGCCCAAGGCAAGATTGCACTGGCTTTTGGTGACGAAAGCCTGCAACGCACCGTGTTGCGCTCGCGGCTCGAGTTGCAAACACCCAAAACGATTGTCAGCGCGACGTCGCTCGGCAAAGAACTTGAGAAGATACGCCGGCAAGGTTGGGCCGTCGCTCCGAACGAAGCTCTGTTGGGGCTCAACGCTCTCGCCGCGCCGGTGTTCGATGCGTCAGGCAAGTTGGTGGCTTCGTGCGCCATCGTAGACTCGATCCAATTTATCGAGGCCGCCCCCTCTGCAGAACAGATCAGCCAGACTGTTGCGGCCGCTAGGCAGATTTCGGCCGCTCTCGGACACGAGGCCTAAAGATTGAAACCGCGAACCACTTGTCAACGCGTTGCCCCCTGACACAGGCCTAGCGAGTCCTTGACGCGGGCTAGCGCCGTCGTCATGATGAAGAAAATCAAAACGCTGTTTTGCCCTACGATACGCCAAACAATGTCTCGCTAAGCACGAACTTGATCGAATGGCAGGACACAGACGTTTGCGCGATGCCCAACTCGCGCGACTGTTCAACGGGAGGAAAACTCATGCCGGCTATGGTTTCATTCAAGCTGACGTCCAGCCTGGCGACGCACGAGCGTACGCAGCTGTCGCGACGGACAGGACTCGGTCTGGCCCTGGGCCTCGCGGCACTGGTCGGATTAGCGACCCCGGTGACTGCGCAAGAGCCGATCAAAATCGGCTCATCTGTTGGTCTGACAGGCTATGCTGCCGTTACTGATCGCGGCTGGCGGGACGGACTTTTGCTGGCTGCTGAGGCGCTCAATGCCAAGGGCGGGGTGCTCGGCCGCAAGATCGAGGTCATTGCCGAGGATAACAAATCCGAACCGCAGGAAGCAGTGGTCGTCTACAAGAAGATGATTGCCAGCGACAAGGTCGGCTCGTTCAACAGCGGCTGCGTCTCGGCCGGCACCTTTGCCGCAGCCGCCTCCGTCATCGCAGCCGAACTACCGATGGTTTTGTGCTCGATCCTGCCGCGCAAGCCTGAAGAGCAGAAGTGGGCCTTCAGTTTCCTCCCCCCGCCAAAGTTCGAGATCGAGACGCGCTACCAATATCTCAAAGACAAGACCCAGATCCGCAAGATCGGCATCCTGCATGATCCAACGCCCTACGGCCTGTTGATGAAAGATATCGGCACCAAACTCGCGGCGGAATTCGGCCTCGAGGTGGTCGCCACAGAGTCCTATAAGCAGGACGATGCTGACATGAGCGTTCAGCTCGGGCGCATCAACGCCGGTGGTGGCGGTGCCGTCATCAAGATCGGCATTGGCGGTTCAACCGTCACCGCCGCCAAGAACTTGAAACAGCTCGGCCTCGACAAAATGCTGCTGCTTGGTAGCACCGACGACGCTGCCATCTTCAAACCCGCAGCCGAGTCCATCGGTGAGCGCTTCATGTTCGTGGCACCAGGCGTGCAGATTCCGGGGGATATCGTTGACACAGCTGCACGCGCCAAAACAGTCGCATTTCTTGCGGTTTGGACAGCCAAATACCCTGGCCGTGATGGTACAATCGGCTCTCGCGCCTGGGATTCAATGATGATGATGGCGGACGCCATGACGGCTTCCAAAGCCACGGGCGGTGCAGCCCTGCGTGACGCCTTCGAAAAGTCACCACCCTATCAGGGTGCCGGCGCGGCCTACGCCTTCTCCGCTGATCAGCACGTCGGGATCATTACAAACCCCTTCACGATGGGCGTTGTCAAAGGCGACAAGCTCTTGACGGTGAAGTGAGCGGCGATGCTGCCTGCCGACACCGCACCGCAACCACTGCCGCGATTGCTTGACGTGGAAGGCCTGTCTGCAAGCTACGGGCAAGTCGAGGCCCTGAAGCCGACAGACTTCCATGTCGACGAAGGAGAGTTAGTCACCATGCTCGGGCCTAATGGCGCGGGCAAGACGACTTTGCTCCGAGCGGCCACCGGGCTTATCAAAGCACGCGGCAACGTGCGCTTTCGTGGAGTTACGCTCTCGTCGCAACCCACGCACGTTTTCGCGCGCCACGGCATCGTGATGGTGCAAGAGGGACGCGGGTTGTTTGGCCAGATGACGGTGAAAGAGAACTTGCGGCTTGGTGCCTATACGCTTGCAGCTGAGATGATCGAACCGCGGCTCGACACCGTCTTCGGATTGTTTCCGCGCCTGAAGGAACGCTATCAGCAGATCGCTGCGTCCCTGTCTGGTGGCGAACAACAGATGCTGGCTATTGGTCGAGCCTTGATGGCCAATCCCAAGCTGTTGTTGCTCGACGAACCCTCGCTCGGCCTAGCGCCGCGCGTGGCGTCCGAGATCATTGAAACACTCGGAGAATTAAACAAGGCTGGGCTTGGGATCCTGCTCGTCGAACAGAAGGCACCCCTGGCCTTGAAGCTTGCGAAGCGCGTGTACGTCGTATCGCTCGGCAGAATTGTAGCCGAACTTGCCGCCAACGAGATCAAATCCCATCATGACCTCGCCCGATACTACCTCCACTAAGGCAGCGCGCACTCTGCCCGCAGTCTTGCGCGGTATGACGCTCGAGACGGCGCTGCCGGCGCTGGCCGCAGCGTTGCTGCTCATCTACGCGCTGCTGTCGAGCGGTTATCTCGTCACCGTGCTCGGCTTTGCGATGATCTACGCTGTGTTCTGTCTCGGCTTGAATTTCTTCATGGGCTACACTGGACAGGCCTCGTTCGGTCAAAACGCCTTCGCCGCGCTCGGCGGCTATGGCACTGCCATCCTCACCGCCGACTACGGGTGGGAGCCGCTCGTCGCACTCCCTGTCACGATGGCGTTTTCCGGTTTGGTCGCGGCCATCGTCGGCTATCCTACCTTGCGCCTGCGTGGCCACACCCTGGCCATGGCCACCTTTGCGCTCGGACTGATTACTTATGAATTATCAATCGAACTGACTGGGTTGACGCAGGGCTACATGGGGTTCTCGGGCATTCCACCGCTCGGGATCGGACACTTCAAACTCGCCACCGAAAAGCAGCAACTGATCGCGCTGGTCGCGATTGTCCTGCTCGGCGCTTGGATTTCCGCACGTCTCCGCCAATCGCGGTTCGGCCGTGCTCTGCGTGCTATCGCCGGCAGTGAGAAAGCCGCCAGTGCTTTGAGCGTTGACGTGGCCCGCTATAAGCTCGCCGCCTTCGTCGTTGCCGCACTTTATGCGTCAGCGGCTGGATCACTGTTCGCCCATTTCGTTGGCTTCATCAGCCCGGAGGTGTTCGGCGCATCCATGGTCGTGCTGCCCTTTACGATGTTGTATCTGGGCGGCATTGGCACGACCTGGGGGCCCGTCATCGGCGCGATCATCGTCTCCCTGCTGCCCGAGGCGTTGCGCAGCCTGGGCCTCAAGGAAATGCAGGACATCGTCTACAGTTTTCTACTGATCGCCATGCTGATCTACGCGCCTCGCGGCTTGGCCATCCTGCCGGGTCTGCTGCGGCGCTCCGCTGCCCCTGAAAAGAAGGCCGATTGAACCGGATGGCGCTCCTCTCCATCACCGATGTGACCGTGCGCTTCGGCGGCCTTGTCGCCAACAACGCCATCACGCTGGCCGTGCCCGAAGGTTCGCTGTTCGCCGTGATCGGCCCAAACGGCGCCGGCAAGACCACTTTGTTCAACGTTGTTTCGGGGGCTTTTCCACCCACAGAGGGCAAGATCAGCTTCGCTGGCGACGACATCACCGGCAAGCCGCAGGCCGCCATCGCCGCGCGCGGCCTGATCCGCACTTATCAGCTGGTGCAACTGTTTAAAGACCTGTCCGTCTCGGAAAATGTTCAGGTTGGCGCTCATCGGGTGACCCGCGGCGGCGTATTCGCAGCGTTGCTACGGCCGGGTTGGGCCCGCACGCAGGAAACAGCGGTGCGGGACGAGGCCGAACGGCTGCTGGACTTCGTAGGACTCGGTGGTCGCGGCGACCTGCAGGCCGATCAGCTGCCCTATGGCCAGCAACGACTGCTGGAAGTTGCCCGTGCCATGGCCGCGAAGCCGCGCATTATTCTCCTCGACGAGCCTGCTGCGGGGCTCAACACGCAGGAGACGCAGGCACTCGCAGACGTCATCCGGCGCATCCACGCGACCGGCGTTACAGTCCTGCTGATCGAGCACGACATGAGCCTGGTCATGCAGGTAGCGCAGCGCATTGCAGTGCTCGACTTCGGGCGAAAAATCGCGGAAGGCACACCGGATGAGGTGCGCAAGCACCCGGCCGTGCTGGAGGCCTATCTCGGCGGCACGGAGCACAGCCTTGTTTGATTTCACCCAACTCACCCAGAGCCTCGTCACCGGAATTGGTGTCGGCTTGATTTATGGCCTCGTCGGTATCGGCTACTGTGTGATCTACAATGCCAGCGGCATCGTCAATTTCGCGCAAGGCGTATTCGTCATGCTGGGCGGCATGTTCTGTCACACGGCCATGACGCAGCTCGGCGTTCCACTGATTCTGGCGGCGATCATCGCCGTCCCGCTGGTGGCGATTGTCGGTATTGTGATCGACTATCTCGTCGTGCGCCCGATGTGGAACCGCAACGCAACGCTGTTTGCGATCATTCTTGCAACCCTGGCCGCGCAGATCATGATCGAGCGGATCACTATCCTGACGCTCGGCGATCAACCACGCACAATTCCGGACTTTACCGCCGGTGGCCCATTGAAGATTGGTGGCATCGCAATCGGCTATCAACTGTTCTGGATCCTCGGTTGCGGTGCCGTCATGGTCGCCGCCCTGTGGCTCTTTTTCGCGCGCACAACGACCGGGCAAGCACTCCGAGCCTGCGCTCAGAACCGCGAAGCCGCAGCCCTGCTCGGTATTCCGGTTCGCCGGATGCTGATGATCTCGTTTGCGCTCAGTGCGGCTCTTGGTGCGGTGGCGGGCATTCTGGTCACGCCGACACAATACACGGCCTTCAACGTCGGCACGCCGTTTGGCGTCAACGGGTTCATTGCTGCCATCATTGGCGGATTTGGCCATGCGGGCGGCGCGCTGGCCGGTGGTTTACTGCTGGGCATCGCGCAAGCCGTCGCCATTGTTGTGTTTGGCGCAGGGTTCAAGAATGTTGTCGCGCTGTCACTGTTGCTCTTGGTGTTGCTCGTGTTTCCCAGCGGGCTGTTTGGTTCGACAGATCCCGACAAAGGCGCGTGACCCTTGCACGGCGGAACTCCGCAATGCTGCATTTCTAGATCACGACCCGATTACGCAGACACACCCGACTGAGTGGAGCACGCAGCCATGTACGATAAATCCGATCCACGTGCAGCCTTGGCACCAGCCGGTGCCACAAGAGCCGCTGCGACCGAATTTGCTGGTGCCGAATACGCAAAGTTCTATGAGACCAAACCGCAGATCGAGGATGCCACTGCATCGACCTGGATCACACGCGGACAGAACTTCATCATTGTTTTCTCTGAGGCCAAAGCGGGTGCTGTGTTCGAGCGCGGCACCCAGGTGGACGAATACGTCCTCTTGCTGCCTGATGCCGCGACGAGCGCCACCATCGTAGCCGGCGGTAAAACCGAAAAAATCCCAGGGTATTCCATTACCTTCGTACCGCCAGGGCCGAGCAAAGTGACTGTCACAGGCAGCGGTCGTGTCATCCGCATGTTCGCGACAACGGCCACCGATCTCGCTGCGCTTTGCTCCAATGCCGCGTCCTTCACAAAGCCGCAGCCGAACATCCCGCCCTTCGCCGCCTGGCCCGCACCCAAAGACGGCTACAAGATCCGCACCTATTCGTTGGACGTCCCTGACGAACCAGGTCGCTTCGGCCGCATCTGGCGCTGCTCAACGTTCATGGTCAACTTCCTGCCGCCACAGCTGGGCCCGCGCGACGTGACGAAGTTGTCACCGCATTTCCACGACGATTTCGAACAGTGCTCACTGGTCCTCGACGGAGCATTCACCCATCATCTGCGCTGGCCGTGGACGGTCAACATGCATGCCTGGCGCAAAGACGAGCACGAGTATTGTGGCGCGCCGTCTGTCACGGTCATCCCGCCGCCGGCAATTCACACGTCCCGTGGCATGACCGCTGGTGTCAATCTGATGGTCGACATCTTCGCGCCGCCGCGCATCGATTTTTCGCTGAAGCCCGGCTGGGTACTCAACACCGCCGACTATCCAATGCCAGACTGACGCGAACTAAGCCCCAATTGCCGCTCAACCCTTCGCCTTGTATCGCGCAATCGCTTCAACAATCATCAGCCGCGCTTCATCAGCGTCGCCCCAGTGCTTGATCTTGACCCACTTGCCGGGTTCGAGGTCTTTGTAGTGCTCAAAGAAATGCTGAATCTGCTGCACAGTGATCTCGGGCAGATCAGTGGTCGTTCTGACCTTGTCGTAGCGCTTGGTAATTTTGCTGGCGGGCACCGCGATGATCTTTTCGTCGCCACCCGCGTCATCTTCCATGACCAACACACCAACGGGCCTGCAATTGATGACTGCCCCCGGCACAATCGCTCGGGTATTGCACACCAACACATCGATGGGATCGCCATCCGCCGACAAGGTATGGGGAACAAACCCGTAGTTGCCCGGATAGCGCATGGGCGTATAGAGGAACCTGTCAACGAACAGGGTGCCCGATGCCTTGTCCATTTCGTATTTGATGGGCTCGCCGCCAACCGGCACCTCGATGACCACATTGATGTCGTCAGGCGGGCTCTTGCCCGTCGGGATTGCTTCGAGACGCATGGGCAAACTCCTATGACACTGCAAACAGCCGCTGCATGGCCAGACAAAGATCTGTCAGGACCAACACTCACAGGGCGTAAGTCATGGTACCGGGTCTTGGCCAGTGATTTTGAAGTCTGCAGACGCGGATTTGTGTCGCGCCTTGTCTATGGAGCGGCGGCGGTGCTCTTTGTCGTGCCTGTTAACGCCCAAGACGCCACCCGCAGCGTCTATACGACCATCGATTTGAAAGGCTGTAAAATTGTCCGCAAGTCTGGCCCCGAGGGCGCGTCCTGGCGCTGTCCCGGCTTGCCAGGTTATCCGATCTATGTCGCGGAAGGCGATGACCGCTTCTTCGTCAGCGCCGGACTGGAGCCCGAGAAGCGCCGCGCCGCCAAACAAACGCTGAAGCCGTTTAATACCATTTTTCCGACCGGGACTGTCCGCGCCACCGTCGAATGGCGCATTCCCCGCACCAGCCGCAAAGCACAGCCCTACGCCAGCATTGTCCGCTATTACACGTCGAGTGAAACCACGAAGGGTCAGGTCCTTGTCGTCAGCAAGATCACACCAGCCGAGGCTTGCCACGCAGCCTATATCGACGCTGACACCAATGCTGATGCCATCGAGCGCGCACGTCTTGCCGCTGATACCACTGTACGCACGTTTAGCTGTACGGCCGCGCCTGTCATTGATGGCGCGCCCGGGAAAAACCCACTTTGAAGCGTTAGGATAAGAGCATGATTGGATACTTCCTCCTCGGCCGTGAACGCCTCCGGTCCTATTCAGTGCACGAGCCCCCCCGACCGGCTGCCGACCGGGTCACCCGCGCGGAAGCGCTGGAGTTCATCAAGGACGGGTTCGTCTTCCCCGCGTTTGTGCTGCCGCCACTGTGGTTGGCCGCGCGTGGCATCTGGCTTGGCACGTTGGCTTATGGACTAGCCGCAACCGTGATCGCCATTGTGACCGCTTGGCTGGACCTGCCGCTCCTGTGGCCGGCCCTGGCGCTGCTCGGCGTGCATCTGCTGTTTGGCCTGGAGGCCGATGAATTCCATCGCAACCATCTCGCGGCACGCGGCTGGGACACGGTCGGCCATGTGACCGGCACCGGCGCACTCGACTGCGAACGCCGCTTCTACGATCATTGGCTACCATCGGCACCAATGACGCGCGCTGACGGTGCTGCAGATGACGCACTTGCTCGCTTCAATCCAAAGCTCGCCACAGCGTCACCACCTGTGACCGTTTCACCGGTAGCCAGTCAGGGGGCACGCCCGCAGGCTACGGGCGTCCTTGGCAATCTATTTGCACCGCTCCGTCGGGGGAAATAGAACGCACCTAAATCCGCGATTTACAAAACCCGCGCAGTAATTCGATAACCGGTGCCGGTTGTTCCTGCATCACCCAATGGCCGGCACCATCAATCAAATGCACGCCCGTCATCTGCGTGCACACTTCGGTCTGCATTTTCTCGATCACGCCGGGCGCTTGGTTGATGCCCCAGTCTTGTGCACCAGCAATAAACATCGACGGCACGTCGATGGTGCGCCCGGCATACAAAGACAGCTCCGCCGTTAGCGGCGCATCAAAGCGTGTGCGATACCAGTTGAGCCCGCCTTGAAAACCCGTGCGCGCATACTCGCCGCTGTAGACAGCCATTTCCGTCTCAGTCATCCAGCCACACGCGGCTATCTCGGCGCGCGTCGGCAAGTGCGGTGCCACCGTCTCAGCCATCGTCGCCGCCGCATCCATCACATAGTACGTCGGCAGCTTGGCAAGCTCATCGGCGCGCCAATCGCTCAGCTTGAACGGCTTATTGCCCGCCCAGTCTGCGCTTTTCATGTGGAAATACGCGCGCAGAAAGTCGTGCACGCCGCCGGGCGCAAACTGCATGTCCGCATTGGCTTCGCGCGTCGCATAATACCAATGATAATGCTTGCGCGGCCGCAGCAGCATAGCGAGGTCGGTGGCGGTTTTTGCCTGCGCTGCAAGAAATGCCGCTTCCTCATCTGGTCCACCAAGCAACGCCGGTGCGCCAGCGAACGGCGCACTCATCAGCACCACAGACCGAAAGAGATCGGGGCGCGCCAGAGTGCAACACGCGGCCAGCGGCGAACCAAAATCGTGCCCGACCAAGGTCGAAACATACGGCGCACCCAAGGCGCGGACCAGAGCGACGACATCGCGCGCCAGCGCCAGCATGGAGAACGGCCTCAAATCCTGATCGAACGCGTCGCTCCAACCGGTCGTGCGTCCATAGCCGCGCAGGTCGGGTGCCACAACGTGAAGGCCCGCCTCAGCGAGCGGTCGCATGACCTTCCGCCACGAGTACGCCAACTCCGGAAACCCATGCAATAGCAGCACCAGTGGGCGACCAGTTTGTTCGAAACCTGTCTCCAGCACGTGCATTCTCAGACCGTTGACGCCGTCCACAAATCGCGCGCGAACGCCCACCGGCAGAACACTCGTATCAAGCGGCGGCATGTGTGCCGCTCTCGTCAAATCACCCACGTCCGCACCTTCACGTTTGTCTGCAGCTCAGCCACCCGTGCATCGAGCATGGGCCGTTTCAACAAACCCGTCTGTGTGTCAAGATACGAGATCACCGACGCCGCATTGGCTGACGCCGCAATCCCGGCCAGCACCGCATCGTGCGTCTCCGCCACGAAGGCCGCAAACGTCGACGCAAACGCATCACCCGCGCCGGCGGTGCCGGCCACTTCGACAGGCAACGGCGGAATATGCGTGATCCCTTCGGGCGCCCCAACGTACGCGCCTTCCTTGCCGTCCGTCACCACGATCCATTTTGGCCCGAGCCGCCGCAGCGCCTGCATGAACGCCGCCAGCGACATCTCAAAGCCACCTGACGCAAGTCCACGTCGCGCCAGGTCGGGCAGCTTTTCGCCAGGCCGCTGGTCGAGCGCCGGTCCGCCTTCGCCCGCTTGCGCCACCAGCCACGGCACCAGCGCCCCAGCTTCATGCCGGTTTAGCGCCAGAATATCGATCTGTGCCAGCGCGTCGCGGAACGCCCGCTGCCGCGCCGACAATTGGCGGATGCCCGGATTGGTGGCCACCAACGCGCCCGCCGCCTTGGCTTTCTCCACAATCAACGGGAAACAATCGGCCGACGCATTTGAGAGGCCGGTGACGTACACGAGGTCGGTTGCGAACGCGTCCGGCTTTAAGTCTTTCGGCTCGAGCAGCGCATTGGCACCGCGAAACGTGAAGATTGCCGCGTTGCGATCATGGGCGGAGACAAGCACAGAAGCGCCCGTTGGCGCGCGCGCGTCACGGCAGACAAACCGGGTCCTGACGCGCTCATCTGCGAGGCGCGTGAGGATCGTCTCGGCGCGCGCATCCTGCCCCATCACAACCAACGCTGACGTATCATGCCCCATCCGTGCCAGCGCAACAGCCGCATTCACCGCGCCACCGCCGCAATGCGTCGACACATCTTCCGCCTCAATCTTGCGGCCCTCTTCCAGCAGCAGAAATGACGTTTCCGCGTTTCGCATCGCCATCCGCTCGATGCGCTCGCTGGCGATTACCGCGATCGTATCGATCATCGCCCCGCCGATAGTCAAAACCTTCATGCCGGCTATGCTCCAACGTGTCGTACGGACAGCGGCGATCCTACACCACAACGAGATCCAACGGTGCCTTCGACAGCACATCCGCGCCGTTGGAGGTGATCAGCGACGTTCGTCCCAGAGTCATCGCCAGTCCGCTCTCGTCATCAAAAATGATCATATGGAGAAAGTACACCATGCCGGCCGTCAGCACGACGGGGTTGGCCTTGTAGATCATCGGCCAGTCCATCCAATTGGGCGCGAACGTGGTGCCCAGAGAATAGCCACAGGCATTTAATCGGAAGCGCGACAAGCCGGCCTTATCCAAAGTCACTGCATGCGCCTCGAACACGTCACCAACCGTCCGCCCAGGCTTAAGTGCCGTTTCGGATGCGAGCAGCGCATCCTGGGCGGCCTTGTGCAGCTCTCGCTGCCGCGCTGGTGGCGACCCCACCGCAATCGTCCGCATCAGGCAGGCGTGATAGTGCCGGTAGGTGCCAGCAAATTCCAAGGTCAGTTGATCTTGAGCGTCCAGCGTTCGCCTGCCGGTGAAGTATCGGCACATCATCGCGCCCGGTCCCGAGCCGATGATAAATTCGTTGCCGGGATCATCGCCACCACCAGCGAAAATCGCGCCGTGCATATGCGCCAAAATCTCGCCTTCGAACACGCCCGGCTTGGCGGTCGCGCAGGCCGCGTCCCATGCCGCATCGCCCAATTCTGCCGCGCGCCGCACATAAGCGATCTCAGCCTCGCTCTTGACCAGCCGCAATCGCGTCACCAGATCCGATGCGTCTTCGAGCGTCGCGAAACCGGCAAGCCCCGCGTCCAGCTTTTTCCCGTTCGCGGCCGTCAAGCCATAGGCGTCGTATTCAACGCCGAGTTTGCCACCTTTGAGGCCAAGATCGATCAGCAACGCCTTGAGATCGTCCACGGGCGTTGCACCGTCACGATCCACCCACACGCGCACGTCAGCCACATCCGACGTAAACTTAGCCTGCCGCAGATCCGGTGCCCGCGTCACTAACGCCGTTCGGCCGTCGGCCGTTAGCACCAAGCACTGAAAAAAGACGTATCCGAACGTGTCATAGCCGGTGAGATAGTACATGCTCTCCTGGCGGAACATCAGCAGCGCATCAAGTCCGCGCGCCGACAGCGCCGCTCCAGCCGCCGCTCGCCGCGCCGCCATGTCCGATGGAGAGAAATGCACCGGCATGAGAGGTCGCCTTTCCTTGCCTGCGCTTCAGTCTTTATCGATCTTCGCCGGCGTGTGCCGCCCGAAGTCGGGTGCTGCCGTATCCTGGCCCGCCTGGATCACGCCGCGGCGGATCTCTCGAGCGTCCGTGATCATCTTGAAGATGGCATCTCCATCGTCGAAGCGGATCGCCCGCTGCATCAGAGCGAGATTTTCGCTGAAACGGCTCAGCATCTCGAGCACGGCGCCCTTGTTGTTCAAGAACACATCGCGCCACATGGTCGGATCGGAGGCAGCCAAGCGCGTCGAGTCACGAAAGCCACCCGCAGAGTACTTGATCACCTCGCTGTCGGTCACCGCCTCCAGATGCGCTGCCGTGTTGACAATATTGAACGCGATCATGTGCGGCACATGGCTGGTGATTGCCAGCACCATGTCATGATGCTCGGCGTCCATGATCTCCACGTTGGAACCGCAGGCGCGCCAGAACGCTTCCAGCTTCGCAACCGCTGCAGCGTCGCTTCCAGCGTCCGGTGTGAGCACACACCAGCGCCCGTCGAATAGCGTCGCAAATCCTGCCTCCGGACCCGACTGCTCCGTCCCGGCAATGGGATGCCCGGGAATGAAATGGACACCTGCCGGCACGTGCGGCGCGCAGTCCCGCACGATGGCAGCTTTGACCGAACCGACGTCGGTCAGGATAGCGCCGGGCGCGAGGTTCGGGCTGATCTCACGCGTCAGCGCACCACAGGTGCCGACTGGCGCGCACAGGATTACCAGATCAGCGCCGCGCGCGGCCTCCGCCGCAGTCTCGTAGACCGTCGATACGAGCCCGAGCTCTAGTGCCTTCGCCCGTGTTCCCGCCGTCCGCGCGTGTCCGACGATGGTGCCAGCTAACCCGCGCCGCTGCATGGCATGGCTCAGCGACGAGCCGATCAGACCGATGCCGATCAGCGCGACCCGTTTGAACATCGGTGCTGCCTTTGCCGTGCCCGCCATCACGCCCGGCCGGTCATGAAGGCACCTAACGCGTCAACGACCTGCCGGTTCTCGGCCTCGGTTCCGATCGTCATGCGTAAACACTGCGGCAGCTTGTACGCCCCAACGGCACGCACGATGATCGCACGCGATTTTAGAAAGGCGTCAGCAGCAGCGGCCGACTTTCCACCACTCTCTGGAAAGTGCATCAATACAAAATTGCCTACACTCGGCGTTACCTTAAGCCCAATTTTCTCAAGCTCGGTGGTGACCCACGGCAGCCACTTCTCGTTGTGCGTCACGGCGGCTTCCTGATGCGCACGGTCTTCAATGGCCGCTATGCCTGCAGCAATCGCCGGCGCCGACACGTTAAACGGGCCGCGAATGCGATTGAGAACATCCGCGATGCCCGGCGGGCAATAAGCCCAGCCAAGTCGCAGTGCTGCCAGCCCGTGGATCTTCGAAAACGTCCGCATCATCACGACGTTTTCAGAACTGCCGACGAGTTCGATACCGGCCTCATAGTCATTGCGCCGCACGTATTCGCAATAGGCGGCATCCAGCACCAGGATCGTCGATTTCGGCAGCCCTGCGTGCAACCGGCGCACCTCTTCGAACGGAATGTAGGTGCCCGTGGGATTGTTCGGGTTGGCCAGATAGACAAGCTTCGTCTTGGGCGTCACGCGCGCCAACAAGGCATCAACGTCGGTGCGCAAATTCTTTTCCGGTGCCGTCACCGGCACACCGCCGTTCGCCATTGTGGCAATCTTGTACATCAGGAACCCGTGCTCCGGGAACAGTGTCTCATCGCCGGTACCGACGTAAGCGTGCGTGATGAGCCCGATCAGTTCGTCTGAGCCTGCGCCGCATACCAGCCGGCTCGCATCAAGTCCGTAGACGCGCCCAATGGCTTGCCGGAGGGCAGCAGCACCGCCATCGGGGTACCGCTCCAGATGCGCAGCCGCGTCTTTGAACGCCGCAATCGCTTTGACGCTTGGTCCGAGTGGATTTTCGTTTGACGAAAGCTTCACTGGCGTCATGCCACCGGGCACGTGACTTTCACCGGGCACATAAGCAGCGATATCAAGAATTCCGGGCTGCGGCACCGGACCTGTCGGACGTAACTGGGCGGTCATGGCGGGTCTCTATCGGAGAGGAGAGCAAATTGCGCCCGATAGATAGTCGACTGCGCCCCACATTCAAGCGCAAATCGCTCCCGAAGCGGCGCTCACCTGTCTGGCACGGCCTCGACAACCTTCGTCGAGACCGGATTGCGCCGCATGAGTTCGTCGATCCGTACGCGCTCCTTCTGGAAGTCGAGCAGCAGCTTGCCTGCCAGCTTGCGCTCCTTGGGCACGGGGATTGTCATCGGGTCAACCTGTTGGGTATTGACCAGCACTTCAAAGTGCAAATGGGGGCCGGTCGAGAGTCCCGTAGACCCAATAAACCCAATCACCTGACCTTGCGTCACGCGAGCACCCTCACCGATACCCGGCGCATAGCGTGACATGTGGGCATAAGCGGTCTTGTAGCCGTTGGCGTGCCGGATGCGAATGTAGTTCCCAAACTCACCCTTAAAGCGGGCCTCCTCAATCACGCCGGAACCCGCTGCCATGATGGCTGTGCCGATGGGCCCGGCCCAATCGATGCCGGCGTGGCGCCGCACGTAGCCAAGCAGCGGATGACGCCGCCAGCCGAAGCCATCGGCCAGGCGAATGCCCTCGCCACGCACGGGTCGCCGCATGAGAAACTTGCGCGAATTGTTTCCAAGCTCATCATAGTAGTCGATGACCCCATCGGGTGATCGGAACCTATAGTATTTTTGTGTCTCACCGCCTGTTGTCAAAGCGGTTGCCAAGAGGTCGCCAAGTGCCCCGTCGGCACCTTTTCCCTCCTCTTTGATGTCGAAAAACAACTCAGCAAAGTCGGCTGCGCGCACACGGCGTCTGAAATCCGTTTCAGACGCATGAATCCTGAGCACTTGCGTGACCAACTCCGGTGCCAGCCCCTGTGCCAGCGCGGCAGCGAAATAGCTCGCATAAAGACTGGCGTGTGATGCCTTTTCTCCGGGACCGAGGGCTGCGCGCATAATCCGCTCGTCGATGGGCGAGGCGGATGCAGTAAACTCGCCATCTGCTTTGCGCGTGACGGTCACCTTATGCTCGTGACCATCGCCGAAGACGCTAAACCGTACAGGCTCCGCCGCACCAGGCTTTGTCAGTGATGGGACCAGCGTGACATGGACCTCCTGCCCAGATACCAGCGTCCCATCTGCAAACACACCGGTCGCGGCGCGCACCATTTCTGCAATCAGCAACGGTTCACCGCCAAGCTTCGACAGGACGCGAGTCAGTGAGTCGCCGCGACCGGCACGAAATACGCGCACCTCGCGTGCCTCCAGATCGTCATCGGGGTCGTCTGCTTCGAGCACCGACTTGGCCAATGCGGTCGTATTCGGAGGTACGATGTCTGCCACCACCCGCGGCGATCGCTGCGCCAGCAGTTCTGCGGCACCCACTTTTTCAGCACCATCGGCTTGAAAGCCAGGACGCAACGCAATGGGATCGTTTTGTACGACGGCATCACGCGCCACGACATCAATGATCTCAGGTGTATTCATATCCTGGCCATCATCGGTCGGCAGGATCCCACCCAGCAATTCGACAACTTTCACGGCACCATCTTGTCGCTCAACGGACGCTAAGACGTCCTTGTTGGCACCCTCCTCGCCCATGGCGTACAGCTGGTAGGGATTGAAGGGCGGGATGCGATCAGCGAGCTGACCAGCTGGTGCCGTCGATAGGCGAGACAGGATCCGCGCATAGGTCTTTTTTTGGAGATACTCGCGATTGTCGCGCTTTTGGCGGATGCTGTCGTAGATAATAAACTTGGTGCTCATGGCACCGCTGGTGGTGAGGAGCTTGTCAGCCTTAGGTAGGGCCCAGCGAAGACCGGTTGGGGCTTCAGCCGTCTTGAGCGTGGCGACCGAGGCGACTGGTGGTGACAATCCTGCCTGCTCAGCCAACTCGCCGCGCTCGTTCGCGCCGAGCACCGAAAACAGGATTGCAAAACCACCAATCCCGGCAGCAAAGCAAGTGCTGACAAACCAGCGGAAGCGTCCGGCGCGTCGCTGATCACCATGATCACGCTCAAGGATGCTGGCTGCACCACGGTTGAGGCGGGCCATCGGGCCGCGCGCGCGTGCTAGCACGCCGGCCGCGTCCGTACGCGAGGTCCGGCGCGGGCGACTAACAGGAGCATGTCGCCGTTGATGAACCAAACCCCCGGTCCCCAAACCTTCGCGACCGGATTGCCGGTCTTTGTCTATCTCGTCCATGGGCGAATCGATCCGCCACACCGATTACCCATTCATGACAAAGACGGCGACGCGGTGGCAATCTCGTCGATAGGCGGTCGCCAAGACACATGCACTGAACACGATAGGTGGAACAGCAACCGGGGAAGTTGCTGCCTCTCTGATACCGGGCTCTCAGATACCGGGCTCTCAGACACCAGAAGAACGCCCTGAGCCAGAACATGCTCCGCATCGAACTTCTCACACGCCAGCAATCAAGCGGCAGCAGCGCATTGCGACCACATTTCAGCTCACTCATCCACAGCCGGCGCATCAACGGCGCAAAAATATTACTTCATCTTATCAGTACCTTGATTGGCAAAAAATGGCCCGCGAGAGTATGCCGGAAAATAATCCAGACGCCGAGTTGACAGCGCAAGGGCTTTGTTGTTTAACCCGCCTCGTTGCGAGGCGCTCAGCCCCGCGCCCGACTTGGGCAGCACACTCCTGATCTGACGAAGAGACCTAGCGGGGAAGCCCGACGGGTTTTCGTTTTTGCTTCGGGTCTTCCGCGAGGGAGGTCTGGGGTATGGACTGTGATGTTGATCGGGTTGTCTACTGAGACTTGACTGCGCTCTTTGACATTGTGGTTTTGAAGAAAGAGAAACGCAGGCGGCGGAGTCCTGGCGGATTGATTTCAGCGTGGTGTCGGACGCAAGTTCGGGATGCGCGGGGATCGGTCAACAAGACTTTAGCTTCTGTGTTTTTCAGC
>JANNEU010000257.1:0-17992 GCA_031379035.1 Hyphomicrobiaceae bacterium
ACAAACTGCCAGGTGTTGTCCATCCGTTTGAACGGGCCGTCGATATAGGTCGAGTGGATGTGCAGCGCGTCTGGATCGAGCGTCACGCGGCTGGTGAAGCGCTCGCGGATTGGGCCATAGCCGACATCCATCGCGCACGTCAGAACCTCGCCGGTGCCGCCGTGCGGCGCGCGCGCGCGCACCTTGAGTGCGTCGCACAGCGGCAGGAACTCGGGGTATTTCTCCACATCGGCGACCAGATCAAACATCTGGCGCGCGGTATGGGGGACAGGATGGCGGGTCTCGAACTTGGGCATCAGGGTCCAGCGGTCGGCGGGCGATCCAGCAGGCATGCCAGAAACGGGCGGTTGCCGCCATCGCGTCCAAAAAGCACAGCGCCGCTTTCAGCCACGTTCAAAACAACCAGCGCCAGAGGAATGGCAGGACCAGCGCAGTTGCCAACGCGTTGAGCCCCATGGCCAGCCCTGCGAATGCGCCTGCAACCTGGCTCACCTGCAGCGCCCGCGCGGTGCCGATGCCGTGGCTTGCGGTTCCGAGCGCGAGGCCACGCGCGGCTGGCTGTTTAACGCCGATCCCGTCCAGCACCAGCGGTCCGAGCATAGCCCCAAGGATGCCGGTCGCAATCACTAGAACGGCCGTCAGCGAGGGCAACCCGCCCAGCTGCTCGGCGATGCCCATCGCCACCGGCGCGGTCACCGACTTCGGCGCTAGAGCAACGATCGCATCCCGCGAGCCGCCCAGCGCACGCGCTATCAGAACTGCGGTGACCACCGCCGTTAGCGACCCAGCGCCCAGACTGATCAACAACGCACGCGCCGAATGCCGGACGGTTTCGAACTGCCGGTAGAGCGGGATCGCCAGCGCTACGGTTGCCGGCCCCAGCAGAAAGTGAACGAACTGCGCACCATCGAAATAGGCGGCATAGGGCACGCCGGCGGACATCAGCACGCCCACCACCAGCAGCACCGCAATCAGCACCGGATTGCACAACGGGCTCCCCGCAGCGCGCCGATAGACCCAGGTGCCGACCTGATACGCCACAAGCGTGATCGTCAAATGCAGCAGCGGGCTGGCGCTCAGATAGGCCCAGATATCGCGCAGGTTCCGCATCGCTATTCGCCGCCTCCGAGCCGCGCCATCAGCCACCCGGTGACGGCAATGGCCGCGAGCGTCGACACAACGAGAGCGACGGCAATCGGCAACCAATCCCGGCCGATCAAGCCCGCATGCAGCATCACACCCACGCCGGCCGGCACAAATAGCAGCGACAGGTTCGACAGTAACGCGTCAGCCAGCGCGCCCAGTTCATCGGGTATGGTACCGTAGATCAGCAGCTCTGCGAGCAGCAGCGCCATCCCTGCCACCGGTCCCGGCACTGGTAGCCCGAGGGCCGTCGACAAAAGTTCCCCGGCTAGCTGGCAGGAGAAGATGAGCGTCAGATAGGCAAGCATGCTTGGCCCCCTCAAGTCGGCACGTTGGCGATTGCGCGCACTCGACAATAGCGGCAAGTCTGCCCTATGCCCGCTTAGTACAGCAACGCCCGTCATCAGGATGCGCCCATGCCCACGCCCGACCGTTTCAAAGCCCTGGTAATCACCAAGGGCGAGGGAACCCAGCAGATCGCTTGGACCGAGTATACACTCGCAGATCTGATGCCTGGCGATGTGACGGTGGAGGTCAGCCACTCGACGATCAACTACAAGGATGGTCTCGCGATCACCGGCAAATCACCGGTCGTGCGCCGCTTTCCGATGATCCCCGGCATTGATTTCGCGGGCACAGTGACCGCCTCCGAGCATGCCGGCTGCAAGCCCGGCGACCGCGTGATCCTCAATGGTTGGGGTGTCGGCGAAACGCACATGGGCGGCTATGCGGGCATGGCCCGCGTCAACGGGGACTGGCTCATTCACACGCCGGACGGCCTGATGCCGGCCGAGACGATGGCGATTGGCACGGCTGGTTACACGGCGATGCTCTCAGTGATGGCGCTGGAAGCGCACGGCGTCACGCCGGACAAGGGACCTATCCTGGTGACGGGCGCTGCGGGCGGGGTGGGCAGTGTCGCCATCGCGCTGCTGTCCAAGCTTGGTTACCGCGTGATTGCCTCGACGGGCCGGGCTGCCGAACACGACTATCTCAAGGGCCTCGGTGCCACCGAGATCATCGACCGTGCAGAGTTGGCGGGAACGCCGCGCGCGCTCGGTAAAGAGCGGTGGGCCGGTGCCATTGACAGCGTCGGCTCGGCCACCCTCGCCAATGTGATTGCGCAGACCATGTATGGCGGCACCATTGCTGCCTGCGGCTTGGCACAAGGCATGGACCTGCCTGGTTCGGTCGCGCCCTTTATCTTGCGCGGCGTGACGCTCGCTGGCATCGACAGCGTCATAGCTCCGAAGGCCAAGCGGATCGTCGCCTGGGACCGCCTGGCACGCGATCTGGACCGCGCCAAGCTGGCGGCCATGACAACCACGCATCCCATTGCCAAAGTACAAGAGCTTGCGCCGGAGATCCTCGCCGGCCGCGTGCGGGGTCGTGTTGTCTTGGAAATCTCGTGAGGTGCCACTGACAGCATGCGCCCCGGCATGGTTTGCAAGCTTTCGTTAAGGCTTGTGGCGGATAGTAGATTTTTTTACGACCTGCCGCAGGGGCGCGCATGCACAGTGAACGCAGCCTAAAATTAATCCTGGCTGCAGCCAGCGTTGCCCTCGTCAGCGGCACGCTGGGTGCGCTTGCGTATTTCAGTCGCCCCACACCGCCTGACGGCGATGCTGTCCTCGGCGGACCGCAGTTGGTGCTGTTTGAGCTCGACGACTGCGGTTGGTGCCAGAGCTTCCGCCGCAAAGCTGGACGGCAATATCTCGAAGGCGAACACGCAGACAAGGCCGCGCTCCGTTATATCAGTATCGAAGATGGTCCGCCGCCTAAACGGTACCGGATGAACTCCTACCGGCAAACGCCCATGCTGGTGCTCTTTGATGCCTACGGTCGCGAAGTCGAGCGTGTGACCAGTGAACTGAAAGACGGCGCAGCGGTGGAAACTCTCGTGCGGCGCAACCTCAAGCGCATGCCGAAGTCCTGACCGGCATTTACAATTCGCCCTGATTATCGTCGTGCTTGTGCGGTACCGGCACCGTCAGACGGCCATAGCGTGCGCCAGCAAGCAGCCCGATCAGAGTGCCGATCCCAGCCGTGTAGGGTACCACCGGCGCAACGCATGAATCCGACGCGCAGCCCGACCAAACAATGCTCGCAACCACGATGCTGGACAGCGCGCCGGCGATAGCGCCGCACACCGCACCGGCGAGGCCGAAAAACAACGGCCGGAACGAGGCATTGTCCATCAAATGCTCGGCTATGGGTGCATCGCCGCCGTCATTGCCAGTATCCGAAATGGCGGTCAGCGGTCGGGTGGGCTCTGGAGCAATGACTTTTGCACTGGGCGGGCGCCCGGCCGCACCGTCGGGCCGGAATAAATCATCTTTCCAAAGCGCGATGTCGTGTGGCCGGTCGTCCGGCCGGTATCTGAGGCCATAGTCAATCGCCTGCAAGAAACCCTGCCGGAGTTTGCCGCGTGCCGCCTCAGCGATGGGGGGCATCTCATCCCGCAACATGCGCTTGCTGGCGTCCAGCGGTGCTGTGGCCGTGGCGAGCTGGTAGAGGAGCGCTGCAACGGAGTAGATGTCGCTTCGCGCCCCGATCAGCGCCTGATCGCCCGCCACCAGTTCAGGAGCCATGTAGGGCAGAGCATCCGAAGGTGCCGGGCTATTGAGGCGCCGTCTGAGGGCTGCGCGGCCACCGCCGAAATCGACGAGTACGGGCGTCCCAGCTTCGCGGACGATAACATTGGCGGGCTGGATATCGAGATGAAAGATGTTTTTTGAGTGCAGGGAGGCGAGACCGTCAAGCAACGGCTCGGCAATCTTGTCGAACTCCGCTTGCGTCAGCGGACGGCGCAACTCGTGCAGCCATATGCCCAGATCGCGGCCGATTTCGTGAGGCATCACGCAGTAGCCGGTGCCATTGGCTTCGAACACCGCCAGGACCGAGATAACGGAGGGGTGTCGGATCTTCGCCAGTGTCCGCGCTTCGTTCAGGAACCGATCCAGGCCCGTGGCAAACGCGGGCGTATTGGCGGACGACACGCGTACAGTCAGGCCATCGCGGAAGGCAATGGCGCGCGGCAGATACTCCTTGATGACGAAACGGCGGTTGGCACCATCGGAGACGGCAATGTAAGTGATGCCAAACTCGCCGGCTCCCAGCACGGACTGGATCGCATGGTCACCCACGCGGCTTCCCGTCGGCAGTGGGCTGAACCGCTGGACGTGGAAGTCCGTTGGCGTGTTCGTTCCCAAATCGCCGCTCTGTTTTCGCGCATCTTCAGGCGTCAAGGCAGGCTCCGGAGCGGTCGTGGTCTGTGCCATAATGTTCGGCAGGTGTAGGGCTAACGCACTGATGACCTTTGCCGGCATGCCGTCAAGGCTTAGCGCCGAGTTTCTCAGTCCAATTGATGATCTGCACGCGTCGGTTCTCAAGCGCTTGCGGATTGGCGGCGTTCTTGAGCTGGCTTTTGCCGAAGCCCTTTGCAATGAGCCGCGCGGGCGCAATGTCAAATTGCGATATCAAATACTGCCGAACGGTCTCAGCCCGTTGCAGAGACAGCCGGAGATTGTAGTCTGGACTTCCCTTGCCATCGGTGAAGCCGCCGATCACGAACGTCTGGCTCGACAGGCGCGGGTCGGCCAACGTGCGTCCGAGAGTGTTGAGTGAGAGCGCCGCCAACGGCGAGATCTCGGCCGACGCGAACTCAAAAAGCACCACCAGATCCGCAGTCGGTAGGTTTTCACGTTGAGCGACTGCTGGGACGTTGCCGGCAACGACGGGCGGCTTGGCTGGCATTAGACTTGGCGCAGCGCTTGGACCCGCAACAACAGGCTCAGTGGCTGTCGGCGACGCAACAGCAGCGGTAGGGCGCTCCGTCACTGGAGGAGAGGGCACCGCCGCTTGGGTAGGCACGGCTGCAGGAGCGGGCGGCGGTGCCGTTTGAGTGATGACAGGGGGTGTGGTTGTGCTCGGCACCATGGGTGGCGGAACGGGCGCTGCAATGGGCGCGGGGGGAGCCGCAACAGCTGGCGTTGCCGGCGGCGCAGCAGGCGGGCGAACGGCGGCTCGACCCTGCAACTTGGTGATGAGGTCCTCGACGGCGCGGCGCTCGCCCTCGCTTTGCGCGCGCCGCATCAGGTCTTGCGCAGTATCGGGCGGCGCAACGGGCTGCTGAGAAACGCTGGTGATCGTCCCGGCGATCAGCGCCGCGAACGCAAGGGCAAGGCTTGAGAGGCCGACTTTGAACGCCCCTGGTTTGAAAAACGGACCAGATCGGCCGGCCGCGAAGGGTTTTGGAGGGTGCACCGGAAATTGACCCTTAATATCAGTTACAAGTGTTCGATACGTTCGCAGACAACACCCTCAACCGCAATACTTTTCAACCACCCGCAGAACCGGTGCCTAACAAGCGGCCAAGGCCGTCGTTTGCAGGTCAGGTGTGGCTACAATCAGACAGGTCACGATTGCTGTTCACAGGAACCGTGGTTAGTCTCGAAACTGTAATTGCCGATTATGGGGATTTTCTCATGACTGTATCGAGTACGGCAGACCGCGACGCATTCACCGCCGCCTTG
Organism: Hyphomicrobiaceae bacterium; assembly: GCA_031379035.1. Classification (GTDB taxonomy): domain Bacteria; phylum Pseudomonadota; class Alphaproteobacteria; order Rhizobiales; family Hyphomicrobiaceae; genus JABFRJ01. Next base: position 5,679 of record JANNEU010000257.1, read on the forward strand.
GCCAGAAGCAATTTCCACGAGGCCCGCCAAATCGCCCAACGCATTGTGGCGGCAGCGCGGATCCCCGGTGCCGTACCGTCTGCAGAACTTGCGCTTGTGTCGTCCGTATTGTCGAGCGGGTTGCTTGACCGCGGCTCAGCCAGCGGAGCGCGCGATCAGGCTCGTTCGCTCGCCGAGCAAATCATCATCGCCAGGTCTGCCGATGATAAGCCGGCAGCCGAACGCGCCGCACCACAGTTGACGGCCGTGCTTGCAGCGCATGGTCTCGTGCTCGATGAAGATATGGCTTTGCGCGTGATCAAGGCGCTGAAGGATCTGCGCGTATTTGCCGAGATGGCGCGCCTTGCCGATCGGTTGACCGCACTGGGGGCGCGCGATCCGCAGATCCGCAAAATCGCTGCGCAGGGCTTGATCGAAACGGGCCATCACTCGGCAGCGCTCGGTACGCTTGACCAGATGTTTGCCAAGACGCCCGTAGATCATCCGGAGCATGTCGACGGGCAGGGTGTTGCCGGCCGCGCCTTCAAACAAGTTTACATGGACGCCAGCAAATCTGGCACCCGAGCCGCCGACAATCCGGCACTGCGGGACGCGTTGGTTCAGTCGGCAGCGCGCTACGAAAAGGGCTACGCCGCTGCAATCGGCCGCCCAAAACAGAACCGGGACGAGTTCACGTATCTCGGGATCAATCTGTTGGCTGTCTTGAGCCGCGCGCAGCGTGACGGCGTCCGGCTGCAGACGCAGACCGATGCGGCCAAACTGCGCGAACAGATTGAAACGTCGTTCGGCGACAATGGTGCCAGCGCCGAGACACCATGGGATTTTGCAACCTTGGGCGAAGCGGCTGTTGCCCGCGGAGATTGGACCGCGGCTGAGATGTGGCTCGGCAAGTACGCGGCTCACGGCAAAGTCAACGCGTTCCAGCTGGCCGGCACGATCCGGCAGCTCGAGGAGGTCTGGCAGCTTGATACGACGCAACAAGCGCAGTCGCGTATCCATTATCATCTCACGTCGCAGTTGCTTGCGAAGGAAGGCGGACACGTTACGCTCTCCTCGGAAGAGCGGACTCGCATGTTGCAAACCTCCGTCGCGGCATCGGGCCAACGCTTTGAAGCCATCATTGAGGGGCGCGAACCAAAGACCATTGGCTGGTTGCAGAATGGATTGCGGCGCGCCGACTCGGTTGCGCTCATCCGGCATATGTCGAGCGGGCGTGGCTTTGGAACCGGGTCCCTAGTGCGTGGTGGCGACTTTATCGCGTCGCTCGGCGACCAGCCTGTACTGCTGACGAATTCGCATGTGGTGAGCGAAATTGCCAGCGAGCAGAACGGACCGCAGCCGCGGTCCATACCGATCAAAAAAGCCAAAGTTGAATTCATGATGGCGCGCGGTAAAGGCAGCGCGGAAGTCTATAAAATGCGGGAGGTTTTGTGGTGCTCGCCGCGCACCGAGATGGACGCGACGCTCATCATGCTGGATCGCGAGGTCAAGGGTATCGAGCCCCTCGTCGTCTCAACGAAGAAGCCCGCCGGCGGCAAATCCCGTGTGATCGTCATTGGACATCCAAACGGTGCTGACGAGGTCAAGATCTCGCTGTTTGAAAGCCCAGTGCTGCAGATCGGCGGCAAAGCCGAGGCGGGCAAGGGGATTGAGTTTTTGCATTACACGAACCCCACCGTTGGTGGCAACTCGGGCAGCCCCGTGTTCGAGGATGACGATTGGGAGGTCGTTGGTCTGCATCATTCCGGCCCGAACTTCGAAAGCAACACGCTGCCGAAGCTCAATGGCGAACAAGGCGAGCACACCGCCAACGAAGGAATCTACATCCAGTCGATTTGCGCTGCGTCTCTTCGGGAAAGCGTCGGGCGGCGCGCCGTGCCGGTTGCTGCAAAAAGTGGCCGCGCCTTCGAAAGTGTCGGCGATGGTGCGGGCCCGATGCCCTCAGTCGCGGCTCCCGCACCGATGGCGCGCGGGCGGACCGGTGGATTGGAGAGTGCAGGGCCCGCTACGATGGCGATGCCGGGAAAGCTTGCCGTCAAGTGCAATTCCCAGATGACCGTCGGAGTAGCCGAGGTCGTGACGGTTAATCTGACGCGCTTAGAGAGCGAGAAGCTGATCAACGCCGCTCGCGAGAACGGCAACATCTCACTGCATGATGTGATGACTTATGCGGCCATGACCCTGCGGCTCACAGCGCCCGGTGGCGGCTTCCGAATTGATCCCGCCAACGAACCCACTCAGTTCCTGGACCGCGACGAAAGCCCCGACGATTTGACGGAGTGGCGCTGGACGGTCACGCCAGAACGCACAGGCGACCATGAGTTGTTGTTGACGGCGCAGGGCCAAGAGCAACGCAACGGCGTGTCCGCAGCACTTGCAGCCCAGCAGCAGCGCATCGCCATCAAGGTACGCGTGAACCAGGGCGCGCGGGCCAAAAGTTTCTCCCGCTGGGCGGCCGCTGCGGTTGTCGGCGGAGTTCTGTCATGGATCGGTCAGGTCGCGATGCGCGGCTTCTGGAATTGAGCCGCGCACGCAGTCCTTCATAACAACGCGCGCGACGTGACCGCCGCGCGCGTGTGTTTCTGACCAGCTGAACTTCCGCAAACAGCTCCATCAGTCGCGCGAGGACGGCTTGATCAAGCCGCTGACCAGCGAGAACACCACGAGCGTCGCAGCAGCGATTGGCCCTTGATAAAGTGGTTCGCCTTTAAATGCGGCCGTCGTAAAGAAGCTGCCCTTCATGGCGTAAGCCCACACACCGAACGCCAGCGTGGCAACGAGCGCGTGCAGTGCCCATGGTTGCTTGTTCCGCATGCCGATCGAGCCGATATAGAGCGGCGTGAAGATGAGCCCGATGAGAAATACGATGACGGCCGCAGGCGTGCCAAAGACCATCCCTGCCGCAGCATTGGCTGCAGTGCTCGTCGTCGCGACGGCAGACTGTACGGCAGTCGCCGTTGGAGCCAGGATGTTCTCCAGCGCCAGATACGCCGCCAAAACCTCGCTTGGAATGTATTTAGACACGCGCGAGGCGAACTCGTCATCACGGCCATCGACGCCATCACGGCCAGCGGATTCAAAACCGGGGCCCGAACTGCGCGCACTCGCTGACTGAACTAACCGGCCCATGAGAATTCCCCTGTGGTTCGAAACGACCTAAAGCATTGCCCTTGCCATTTCTGCTGAGCACGTGGGGTGCGTCAAGGGCCTTGCGACGCTTTCGGGTGCGAGAGTGGTTAACCCCTTCGTCAAAATGCGCCGGTGCCCCATTGTTCTCGCCCGTTCTTGCCTTGCCCGGCGTTTCTGATCGGTGTTAGCCTGCAGAACAATTAAGCCAGCCCAAGCAGCACGTGCGCATGGACAGCGGCCGTTTTTGTTTAAAGTCCAGGCGTTTGCTGTCGTGTCCGGATACCAATTTTGAACCACGCGATGGCGTGTCGGACGATGTGGCGCAACAGTGGCCGCTGTGGGTTGCACGGACGAAACTGAATTTCGCCACTGTCGCATGATGTTTTGGAGCAGGCTGTCGGTAAAGGTGTTTCGCGGGGCGTCACATGTTACGTCGTGGTCATTTTTGGATGATTGCAACAGGCCTGCTACTTCTGACCCTCCATCGGGTGGCGGGCGCGTGGCGGCTCGTAAGGATCGAACCCGGCAGCCTGCAAGAACTTCTGCTGACCGAAGTCGGCGTCTTTGGACTGGGGCTTCTGCTCGCCGGTATTCTCGTCTGGTTCGTCAACAAAACGCACAAGATTACCCGTGAGGCACCCGCGCGGATCCTTGGCCGTGGCGCGCTGTTCGGCGTCGCCGCTGGCCTGATTACGGCCTATATCTTTGTCGCCGAGGACGCCAAAGACGATCCCTTGATCATGTTCTACAGGGCTCAGCGCACGCTGGCTTTCGCCATGGTCTTAGGTGGCGGCATGTATGTCATGCTGCAGCTCGTCGCCCAGGCGTCATCCTCCATGATCGTGTCACGGACCGAGCAGATCTTGTCCATGGCAACTGGGTTCATCGCCATCGTCATGTGCGGTCTATGGGGTGCACTTGAACTGCCGCGACTGGGTGGCGCGCTCTGCAAGGCCACATTCGGTTTGGTCGACCTGGTGAGCCCGAGTACCGCGCTCGGCAGTTGCCAATCCACCGGGCCAGATGCCATCCGCGGCGCGCGCACGGACCTGCTGGAGTTCGCGGCTGCTATGCTGGGCTTCTATTTCTTTATCGTCGCTATCTACGAGAATGGCCGCTGGAAGCTGAGTTTCGCCCGCTCGATTATTGTGATTGGTGGCTCGGTGATTGCGGGCTTCGTACTCTACGAGGTTGTCCGCGCGCTCAATGCGCCGAGCGCGTTCGGCGGAACCGGCGGGCGGCTGGTAAAGTTCGGGCCGTTTCTTGTTGGCATGGGTCTTTATGCGGCGTTGTTCTCTTTTTGGGTCACGTGGTCGAAGCATCATTCGTTGGTCGAAGCCTTGAGCAACGCGTTTGGATCGACAGATGCGTTTCGTAAAATGGTTGACTCGCGTTTGCGGACGACGGTCGACCTGCCGGCGCGGGAGCAATCGCTGTTCCGGGACGTACGTGCCGTGGTCGACCGGGCTGAAGACAATGGCTGGATCGCTGCGCTGCTTGTCAACGCGCGCCGGTCCAGGCCTGAAGACCTGCGGCTCGCGCGGATCGCCGACGGAATGGGGCTCGGCATCATGCCGTCAGCAACTGAGAACCTCGATAAGGCCATCGCGCGCGTGCCGACCGGCACGAAAGTCGATGCGGATACGACAACTGAAAAACTCGAGACCATTATCCGCCAATTCAGTGATCTCAGTCCCGCGGATCGGCGCACGCTGGAAGCGCGGCTGGAGGCCCGCATCTGCCGCATTATCACGCCGCGTAATGAGGGCACCGGATGGCTGGTGGGCCCGGATCTGGTGCTGACCAACTACCATGTCGTGAAAGAACTCTTGAGTGAGAAGCCGACGCTGCGAGGCCGTGATGTGATCTGCCAGTTTGACTACAAAGTGGCGGCCGGCAGCGTGTTCAAGGGCACCGATTGCTCACTCAGTCCGGATGCGCCTGTCGTGGATTGGAGCCCGTTTAGCGCCGTCGATCTGAGCGACACTGACGAAGTGCCCGGTGAAAACGAGTTGGATTTTGCGTTGCTGCGCCTTGATCGAAAGATGGGGAACTTGTCGATCGGGGGTGAGGGCGAAGAGGGCGCGCCAAAGCGGGGCTGGATTTCTCTCAAGAAAGCGCTGGAGAGACCTGATCCGGAAGATCGGCCTGGGGAAACCAAGATGTTGCTGTATGTCTTGCAGCATCCTTACGGTGGTCCGCTCAAAGGGGAATGCGGTGCGTTCGTCTCAGTCAACGCCAATCAAACGCGCATCCGCCACGAGGCAACCACCGAGCGTGGCTCGTCGGGTTCGCCCTGCTTCAACTTCTCGGACCTGGAGCCGGTTGCTCTACATCATGCGGGCAAGCACAGCCGCTCGCTCAATAAACCCTTCAATCAGGCGGTCCCCCTCAGTCGGATCATGCGCTATCTGCGCGACCGTGGCAAAGTGGAGGCGTTCTGGGAGCAGTCGCCGAGAGGTGCCGAAAAGGCCTTCGTACGCATGTCACATGACTGATCCCGTTCCTGTTCCCATAACAGTGACGGGTTGATCCGATGAGGCAGCAAGAGGAGATGCGGGCATGTCACGACCAATCACTTTTTTGACGGTGTTCGTTTTGCTGGTCTACGCGGTGATGCAGTTCGCCAGGGCCGCGATGGGCGTCGACGTCGGTATCGGTACGGCACGCGTGCCGATGCTAGTCAGTTGGATTGTCGGGCTGGCGGCGGCGCTGCTGGCTGCAGGAACCTGGTGGGAAGCACGCCGGGCACCGCCGCGCACCGCAGCGCCTGCGTCGCCTGCTCCAAAAGACATCGCACCAACCACTTCGCCGCCTCGCGCGCCGCCTGTTGTGCGCCAGCAACCCGCACCTGGCCGTCACAACACAACGCCGGTCCGAGGCGGATTGGAATCCGTCATGGTCGATGGGCGTCCAGTACCCGCAGCCTACTTTATGTTCGCCTCAAAAACGCTGTCGATCGCGTCAATCCGCAAAGCCAAAGAGAAATACGGGCGGGTGCTGGTCGGCTTTGATGCTGGCGGTATTCCCATGAATGGGGAAACCGACAACGATAGCTTCGCCGTTGCACGCGACTTGGCGGCGGAGCTTGAAATCTATGTGGAAGGACCAGGCGGAAAGACGGGTGATAGTTGGGATCCCGGCGAGGAAGCGCGGGTCAAGTCGGCGGCCAAATCTGTTGGCATCGATACCAAGCAGAAAGGCTGGCGCACCAAGCAGTGGGACACGCAGGGCTGGAAGGATTTCACGTTCCGGCAGCTGGCCTACTACCGCGGCATTGGGTTCAACGCGGGTGAGATCGACAACCTGGATCGCGTCATCAAGGGGCCCACTGCGCTGGTTGCCTTCTATAAGGAATATGGCGCGCGGCAGACGGCTGGCGAACTCCCGCAGCTCGTGATGAAGAACATCTCCGTCGAGGACATGACGGCTGTGATCGACGCGCTGCAGTCGGGTCAGCTGCCGCGGATGATGTTTGCCGACTTCCATATCTTCGAGTGTGGTAACTCGGACGAATGGAAAGAGGTCGACGATCTGTCGAAGACGCAGGGCATTCGCACCGTGCCCTCACGTGATACCTACAACTACGACGCCAAGGGGACGTTCGGTCTGGACCAGGAATTTGCAAGCGCCATGGGTCTCGACAGACCGGCAACGGCGGGAGCCGTTCCGACGTCTTAAGGCAGCACCGGCGTTGATCACTTCAATGGGAGGCTTTTTTATGCCAGAGAGCAATCGGTTTGGCGTTGGTGAGAGTTATGATCGTCCGCCGGGTAACATCCTGGTGTTTCCCGAGAGCGGGCTGGAAGCTGCTCCGTCGTTGTCAGAAGACGAGAACGATTTCCATCCGGAGATCTTCAATTCCACCGGGCCCGAGCTGGAGGCCGCCTCGCGTGTTGCTTGGGCGTCTGATCGGACATCGCCGTGTTATAGTCACTTGCTATCCGCTGGCGATGATACCGTCAAAGCCGACAAATCCTTCGTCTTCACCAAGGCCGCGCTCGAACTCTATCTGGCTGCCAACCGCTATTCACCTAAGGGCAACAGCGACGTCATCGTGTTCGGCCTGCGCGGTGCACGCCTCAAAGGCACCGACAAATTGGAGTTGGCCGATCAGGTGCCGCTCGAAGAGGTGCGCCCAGACCATTTCAATTTTCGCTGCGTCATCGGCTATTTCTTTCGCAACACCGGCAAGTTCTCGGTCTACACGGGCTCCACTGTGCCGTGGCACAAGTATATGTCGGACGGGCAGCTCAAGTACAATCTGCTGCCGACTGGGTGTTATGTTTACAAGAAGGGTGCGCACCGGCCTGCAAACGAGGATCGTTGGGTCGATCCGGCGTTTCGGCTCAGCGATGCGACGGGTGCCGAGAGCGGGCCAGCAACTGTTCTGCGCACCGCGCGGGATACCGTCTTTGAACTGACCGATACCTGGGACAAGTGTGAGCCGAGTGACAACATTCATTGCGCCTATTCCGACGAAAAGTTTTCGTCGCTGGGCTGCCAGACCGTGAAAGGCGGGATGCATGATGGGCTGTGGGCGCGCTTTCAGGCCACCATCAAGGCGCTGCCGAAAGGAGCGCGGGTCGATTACGTTTTGCTGACCGGTGCCGAGGCGTCCCTTGCGGCGGCCTTTGCGCGCGATGGCAAAACATTCACCGACACAGACGTCCATCGCCAGCTGGGACGTTTGCGCGTCGGCTCTGAGGGCGAAGCGGTCGTGCGCCTGCAATCAGCTTTGGGTTTGCCGTCGAGTTCGTACTTTGGCCCAGCGACCAAGAAGCGGCTGACGGATTTGCAGAAGCAGAAGGGTGTGCCGACGGACGGCATCTTCGCGCCGGCGATTGAGGGTTCGCTCGCGCCCGGCGTGTTTGGTATACAGGCGTCTCCGTTGGTCCAGGCCCCTCATCAAGCACCGACGCCGCCACCTGTTGCTGCGACGGTCGCTGCGGCGAACCCGTCTGATAGTCCCATGGTGCCGCCGATCACGCCGGTCGCACCGGCCTCCGCGCCTACGCCGCCAGCGCAGAGCCCACCTGTCTCCCGACCGGCACCAGCGACACCCTCAGTGGCGGCACCAGCAGCCTTGTCTGCGACCGCACTTCTCGCCCGCGATACGCTCCGGCGCATGGCACCGCGCCCAAGCAATGCCGCCAAAGCCAAAATCTGGGATGCGTACATGGATGCGCTGACCAGCGAAGCGGGCGCGCAGGTGTTTGCCAAATACGAGCTCGACAAAAATCCGCAACGGCTCGTTTTTATTCTCGCCAACATGTGCGCGGAGACGGGCGGGCTGACCTTGATCTGGGAGAGCATGAATTACTCAGCCGACCGACTGGTGGATATTTTTGGCAACGCCGCCAACATCGACCATGACGAGGCGCGGCGGCTTGCTGGCAATCAGCAGGCGATTGGCGAGCGCGTCTACGGTCTCGGCAATAAGCGCAAGGCCAAGGAACTCGGCAACACAGAGCCTGGCGACGGCTTCCGCTATCGAGGCGGTGGCTTCCTGCAGACCACCGGACGCTACAACTATCGCAAGATCGGACAGAAGATCGGCGAGGATCTTGAGGGCCGTCCGGAGTTGATCGAAAACCCGCTCATTTCACTGAAGGCGGCTTGCGCTGAGTGGCACGGGACGAAGCTCAATGACTACGCTGATCAGGGCTCATTCCGCGCCTGCTGCAATGGCATCAACTATGGCAATCCGACGAAGGACAGGAAACCCATCGGTTTCAAGGACCGGCTTGAGTATCTTGAGCGCGGCTTGAGCGCATTCCATCTGCCGCCTGTCAAACGCAAGCCAGGCGCACTCGAATCGATGGAAGATCCGGAAGCACTTGAGTGCGGAGACCTCGGTCCCGCCGTTGCCGGCATTCAGCGCCGGTTGAATGCGCTTGGCTATCCGGCTGGACCGCCGAACGGGCAGTTCACCACCGCGACGCGCGACGCTGTGTTGAGCTTCCAGGCCAACAACGGTCTCTCGACGACCGGTGTGACCGACAAGGAGACACGCGCAACACTCGAGCAGCCGGATGCAGTGCCGTATGCGGACGCGCGCGGAGCAGGGCAGGACGACGCGCCGCCCGTGCCGCTGCGGCCAGTGGTGACGGCACCCGTGGCTGTCACGCCGCCGGTTGCGCTGCCAGCGCCCGCGCCGGCGTCGCGACCTGCGGCGCCCGTACACGAAGAGGGACGGGGTGCTGCCAAGACGACGCTGGCGTTGGTGCTGGTCGGCCTGGTGTTGACGCTGGCTGTGTTGGCTGCGCTGGTCGGCTGGCTGCCCTTGTCGCCTGGAATGCGGATGATTGCCGGTGACGCAGCCATTCCGCTGATGTTGATGGGCTGGATCATGGGCCTGCTGGCAGCCATTCAAGCCCTACGCAGCCGGACACCATCCGCGTGATCTGACTCACGTCCCGAGATAGAGCTGGCGGATGAGCTCATTGTTGTTGAGATCATCCGCTGAGCGGCCTTCGTAGGCGATTTCGCCGTGCACGATCACATAGCCGCGGTCGGCGATGCGGATGGCTTGTGTGAAATTCTGCTCAGCCATGAGGACGGTCAGGTTGAACTGGTCTTTCAGTTCTTTGATCGCATCGATGGTGCGGCTGACCAAGATCGGCGCGAGGCCGACGCTCGGTTCATCGACCAGCAGAATACGCGGTGCCAGCATCAGCGCGCGCGCCAGCGCCAGCATTTGCTGTTCACCGCCGCTCATGCTGCCGGCAAGTTGTGAGCGCCGCTCTTTCAGCCGCGTGAAAGTCGTGTAGCAGAACTCCAGATTGGTTTTGATCGCTACGCGCGCCTTTGGCCGTGACGCGCCCAGCATCAGGTTTTCTTCGACTGTCAGCTTCGGGAACAGGCGGCGACCTTCCGGCACCAGGGCAATACCGAGATCGACGATTTCCTCGGTCGTTTTGCCGATGAGTTCGTGCGCCACGCCGTCGATGGTCGCGGTGATGCGGCCCTTCGTCGGTTGCACCAGACCGAGAATGGACTTCATCACGGTGCTCTTGCCGTTGCCGTTGGTCCCGAGCAGCGCGACCGTCTCGCCCGCGTTTACGGTGAGCGAGACGTTCTGCAGCACGCGCACCGAGCCATAGCCCGCGTCGATGCCCTCGATGACCAGGCTGTTTGCGGTGTTGGGTGGGCTATTGGCGAGATCACTGACCAAGATACGCCCTCACCACGTCGTCGTTGCGGATCACGTCGGCGGGCAATCCATCGGCGATCTTAGCCCCGCTCACCAGCACGACGATGCGCTGGGAAAACGACATCACGGCCTTCATGATGTGCTCGATGAGGATGATGGTGATGCCGCGGCTGTTCAGCGTCATCAGCAATTTGAGAATGTCATCGACTTCGGCGTTGGACAGCCCGGCCATGGCTTCGTCGGCGATCAACAGCTTGGGGTCCGCCGCCATGGCGCGCGCCAGTTCCAGTTTGCGCATGTCGACCTGCGTGAGATCGACGGGGCGCGCGTGCGCTTTGGCGGCAAGCCCGACGAGGGTCAGCAGCTCGTCGGCGCGGGCGCGGATCTCCGCTTCCGTACGCCGATGCCCAGCGCGCACCGCCGCCGTATAGAGCAACGGGATGCGCATGTTGTCGGTGACCGACATGGAACCGAACGGCCGTGGCAGCTGAAAGCTGCGGGCCAGCCCCAGGTAAGCGCGCTTGTGTGGCAAGAGGCCGTCCAGCACATGGCCATCGAAGGTGACGCGTCCGGCGTCGTTGATAAGCGTACCGATCAAGCAATTGACGAGCGTGCTCTTGCCGGAGCCATTGGGGCCGATGAGGCCGAGGCGCTCGCCGGGCGCGACATCGAGGGACACGTCGTTGAGGGCGGTGAAGCCACCAAAGCGCTTGGTGATATTGGCCGCGCGGAGCAGGGGCCCTGTCATGACGCAGCGCCCTTCGCGACATCAGCCTTGGCCTGCGCACGACGATAACGCAGATCGCGGAAGAAGCCAGTGATGCCGTTAGGCGCGACGATGACGAAGAAGATCAGCAAGAGACCAACGATCAGCAGGTTCAGCACTGACGAAATGGTAACGGTCGCGACTTGCTGGAAGGTGCCGAGAATGATCGCGCCGGCGAACGGTCCGACCCACGAGTGTGTGCCGCCGACCATCGGCATGGCGATGGCGTTGACGGCGTAGCTGAGGCCGAACGCGGACGCGGGCTCCAGATAGCCGATGTAGTAAGGAAATGGCGCGCCGGCCATACCCATCAGCCCGCCGGAGAGGGTGGTCGCAATCAGCTTGAGGCGCAACGTGGGGACGCCCGAGGCTTCGGCGGCCATCTCATCGTCGCGAATTGCCGCGAAGCCGTAACCGAGACGGCTGCGTTCGATGGTGCGTGCGATCAGGATCGCTCCAACTACGAGCAGCAGCATCAACACAAAAAGGTAGCCGACAAACCCACCGGGCAGCGGAAATTCGTTGGGACGGATGACATAGGCTCCGCGCGAGCCGCCGACGAAGTCCCAATTGATCACGAGCGTCTGCAGCACCACCGAGAGGGCCAGCGTGGCGATGGAGAAAAACACGCCGCGCAGCCGCAGGGTCAGATAACCCATGCCCAAGCCGACCAGCCCCGCCACGATGCCAGCGGCGATCATCAGCAGCGGCAGCAGCACACCCGTCGGTACGAGACCGAGCAGTTGGCCGGCAGTGCTGTGGCTCATCTCGGTGATGATGTTGGAAGCGCTGACGGTGGTGTACGCACCGATGGCAAAGAAGGCCGCCGAGCCGAAATTCACGTAGCCGCAGTAACCGCCGAGAATATTCCAGGCAATCGCCAGCACGACGAACTGCAGCACCACATAGCTGGCGAAATAGAGATAGTCGTTGCCGATGTAGGCCAGCAGGCCGAACAGCGCTGCTGCCGCCGCAAGTGCAAGACCTGTGAAGGCGGCCATGCCCGGACCGGGCTGCGATGAGCCGGACTGTGTCAAGGTTGGCGTCATAGGGCGCGCTCGTGTCTCATGTCTCTTATCGCCCGAACAGGCCGGCCGGCCGGAATGCCAAGGTTGCAAGCAGGAACCCAAACCCGACCGCCGGTGCCCACGATGGTCCGAAGAACGTGGTGGTGATGCTTTCCACCACCCCGAGCAGCAGCGCGCCGATCAGCGTGCCCGACAGGCTGCCCATGCCGCCCAGAACGCAAATGGCGAACACGCG
>JANNEU010000281.1:0-9338 GCA_031379035.1 Hyphomicrobiaceae bacterium
GCTCTTGATCACCCAATACAGCGACCCGCCATCCAGCACCTCGGCCTGGCGCTTCGGGCTTTGGAAGGTGGTGTGAAACAAGCGCGGCTGCTTCACGCCGGCCGCCTTCTGCGCAGCCAAGCGTCCATCCTGCCAATCGGCCAGATCTTCAGTCGTGGTTGCACCGACGCAGAGCTTGATGATGTTCAGTGGCATGGGGGCAGCCTCAGGCAGCGGATCGAAAGGGCTCTATAGTGCGTCAGCCCTTGGACGGCGAGCTTGGGTGTCGTCTTGAGTTGGGGAAAAAGAGCCTGACTTAAAAAGAGGCTGGGCATCCATCCGTTCGGCATTTGCGGGCGGCAGCGTGATCGCTATGCTCCGTCGGCCTGTTCCCAATCCCCGGAGGTTCCCATGATGGTGTTGCCGACGTTCCCCACCCTGTCCCGCCGCAGCTTTTTTGTCGGCGCGTCGGCCGCCGTCGCACTTGTCCCAACAGCCTTTGCCGCCGGCAAGCTCAAGCCCGGCGTGGACGCGGCGCTCATCGTCGTTGATGTACAGAACTGCTTCACGCCGGGTGGCAGTCTGGCGGTGAAGGACGGCGACGGCATTATCCCGCTCATCAACACGCTGGCCGGCAAATTCAAGAACGTCGTGCTGACGCAGGATTGGCACACCGCCAACCACATCTCATTCGCCTCCCAGCACGCCGGCAAAAAACCCTTCGAGGCCATCAAACTCCCCTATGGCCAACAGGTGCTGTGGCCCGACCATTGCGTGCAGGGCACCGATGGGGCCGCCATCCACAAGGACGTGAAAATTCCCCACGCCCAGCTCGTCATCCGCAAGGGCTTCAACCCGCTGGTTGATAGTTATTCCGCCTTCATAGAAGCCGATGGCAAAAGCAAAACCGGGCTCGACGGCTATTTGAAAACACGTGGCATCAAGAGCGTTTACATCGTCGGTTTGGCGACCGACTTCTGTGTCGGTTGGACAGCCATGGACGCGCGCAAGCTCGGCCTCTCCGCCTTTGTGGTGGAAGACGCCTGCCGCGGCATCGACACCAATGGCTCGCTCGCCAAAGCCTGGACCAGCATGTCAAAGGCCGGCGTCAAACGGATCCAGTCGGCGGAGTTCGCGTGAGCATGGCGACAAGTGCGGTTACCGCTGTCTCAATCTCTGCGAACGCACGCGCGTAGGCCGCTGCATCGCCGCCCCACGGATCGGCCACGTCATCGTGGCCCAACTGCGGGGCGTGCGACAGCAGCAACGCAATGCGCCCGTGCAGGGTCGGTGCAGTGCGGGCCAGCAGCGCATCGCGCACGCTTCGGTCAAGCGCCAAGATATGTCTCGCCGAACTGAGCCGGCTTGCGTCGGCTGCGCACGATCGATGCGCCGTTAAATCGAGACCGTTCAGCGCTGCCACCGAGCGTGCGCCGGAACTCGCCGGCCCGCCCACCGGTGACGGCGCAACACCGGCCGAGCCGAAAGCAATCGAACGGTCAGGGCACAGTCGCCGCGCCCAAGAGACAGCCAGCGCTTCCGCCAACGGCGAGCGGCAGGTATTGCCCCGGCAGACGAAAAGGATCAGCGTCATACCCGCCGAGGTGCCTCGCCGCGGCCAAAAAAGCAAACCCAAAAGCACGAGCAGGAAACATGGCCACTCGCCCCATCCGCATGACCGATCCTGAGGTCGCCGCCGCCCTTTCGACGCTGGAAGGCTGGGACCGCGTGGCCGGTCGCGACGCCATCACCAAGACCTTCAAGTTCGACGATTTTAGCGCCGCCTTCGGCTTCATGGCCCGCGCCGCACTTGTGGCCGAAAAGCTTGACCATCATCCCGAGTGGTTCAACGTCTGGAATCGCGTGGACGTCACCTTGGCCACCCACGACGCCGGTGGTTTGACAGCCCTCGACATCCTGCTCGCGACAGCAATGAACACTTTGGTCGCACCAGTCCGCAAGTAGTACCGTCGCCAGCCGCGCGCCGCATCAGCGCAAGAACCGCCGGCTCTATGTCAGCCAGATCGCGCCAGATCGCGCCAGATCGCGTCAGAGTTCAGGACAGCCTCAGTGGCAGACGATCAAGCGCATGGATCGAATTGTTGGGCCGCCACACGGCCTCTCCCGTCAGCTCGATTGTCTGAACCTTCGCTGCAAGCGCGGCCAAAAACGCCTCTCCTTCAGCGCGCGCGATGTTCTGTCCGACGCAGCCGTGAATACCAACGCCAAGTGCAAGATGGCCACCAGCGCTTCTGCCGATGTCGAAGCGCTCAGGCTCAGACCATTGCGCGCCATCAAGATTGGCGGCCGCGAGAACACACAAGATTTTCGTCCCCTCTTCGATTTTGATACCGGCGACTTCAGTCGCCGCCCCCGCCGTGCGACAGAAGGCATGGACGGGGGAGGTAAGCCGCATCGTCTCCTCAAAGGCATTACGGGCCAGCCGTGGGTCGGCGCGCAAGCGCGCAAATTGATCAGGGTTCGTGGCTAACGCCCACAGCGCGGAGCCGATGGCCGTCACGGTGGTGTCGACACCCGCTGACAGCAGTGATCGGACCAGCAGCGCCGCCTCACCAGGCGAGATGTCGCCCGCATCAGCGGCGGCATAGATGGCAGCGCCGAAGCCATCCGGCGTCAGGTTCGCGCGGTCGCACTGGGCGGTAATCCAGGGTACGATCTGCGGGGCCTTGGCAAGCGCGTCGCGTCGGATCGCGTTGTCGGGACCGAGCGCGTTGAAGACCATGGCACCGTAATCGACCAGCATGCGCTGATCGATTTCGCGCAGTCCAACGGCCTTTGGAAACACCGCCACAGGATAGGCTTCGGCGATCTCGGTCACCGCTTCCACTGTGCCCTTGGCCAGCACACGATCAACAAGCGCCCGCGCCTCCTGTGCGAACATCTCCCGCAACTGCACCACCGCCCCCGGCGACATGACACGCGCCATCACGCGTCTCGCTTTGGTGTGGTCGGGTGGATCCACTTCCAAGATAATGGACGGTGCACGCCAAGGCTTTTCCAGTTTGAAGTCAGTCAACCCCACACCGCGAGACGAGACAAACCGGGTATGATCGGAAAAAACCTCTTTGGTCACCTCATGCCGGCCACAGGCCAGAAATGAATACCGCGGAAAGTACACAAAAGGTCCGCGCGCGCGGAGCTCGGCGTAAAACGGGTTAGGATCAGTAAGAATAGCGGGATCGTACGGGTCAACGTCCCAGACCGCTACGCCATCAGGCGGATTGATTGGACGATGACCTTCGATCAATTGCATCCGCAGGCCCTCGTTCAGCGGCGAGCGTTGCGATCAAAAGGACCACGGTCGAACGGCACCGGTCGCCACGATGCACCGGTCCAGCTTGGCACGCTGCTGCACTTTCGTCACGGGATGACCGGCAACGGTGCAGGCAAAGCCACGCTGAGGGTCGCTCAAATACCAATCGCGGCAGCTCTGGATCGCACGCCATCGTCGCTCTCTCGCGCAACAGTGGGCGCGAGTTTCATCCAAGCCCGAGTTTCCAGTCAAAATTGCGATTCCGAAGCGCTCGATCGGCGCAACGCCGGACACCGGAACGCGAACTCAACTTCAGCTGCCAGCCTGATCGGGCCCGCGCATCAGTAGGCGAATACCGGTGCTGCGACCGGCGCGGCGACGGCCCCAAGTTCCAGCCACGCCTGACAAGTCCCGCCCGCGAAGACGAAGTCGGTCGAGAAGCGGCGGAGCAGCTGCCGCAGCGCGTCGTCACCGTCCAGGCCGTCAAATACGAGGTGGCGGACACCGGCCTGCCGACTATCTGTAATGCACTCCTGAAGCAAGGCCTGCGCCATGCCGCGTCGACGCCACTTGGGGGAGACCCATAGCGCGACCTGCATGATCGGCGACTGATTGGAACTCCGTTCCCGCCGTTCGTAGGCCGAAACGGACGCGAGGACGGCGCAAATGTCATTGCCGGCGCGAACGCCGATCCAATAACTCTGGGACGGCTCGCTGAGCCCTGGCTGCGACGGGTGATCGGCTCGCCCAGTCACGCCCTCACTAATCTCCGCGCATAAGGCCTCGTGCAAAATTCGCTTCTTCACTGCCACACGCCGCGCGGTATCGAGACGCACAATCGCATCGTGCCAGGGGCCGGTGTACCGCATCGGGAGCCACTCTAGATGAGATCAGGAAGGCCTTGCATCGCGCAAGTGCGCACATGCTGCGCACTCAGCACCAAACACCCGCCCGTTAGTTGACCGTTAATGAGCCCTTCACGCTGATTTAACGGGCGCACCCTTCACTGGTAAAACCTGGGTCGCCGTGTGGTGATGCACCACAGGGCGCTGGCATATCTTTGGTACGTGATGCGGAGGTGTTGTGGCGTTGCCCGGCGAACGACTTTCGGTTAACGGCACGGGCGCTCGCCGCTGCCGCCTGCCGCCTGCACCGCTACGCATGTTCGGACCCCGGGCTGGCGGGGTCGCGTGCAGCCGGATTGGGGCAAAGCCCGCACGCCTGCGGTTAAACCGCGTGCTATCGCCGTGCAGCACGCTGCGCCATTCTCACTTTACCCAAGGCCGTGCACCCGCCTACAGTCGTCCGAATCCTGCGGCCCGGACCTCCAGCATCATGCCAAACGCGCAAGTCCCCGCTGATCGCGTGAGAATTGATATCATTGGCACATTTTCTGCGGTACTTGCTGGTCCAAAGACAGGCCAAGCGTCAGAGTTAAGTTCAGCCCAAAGACTGCAGTTCCCCAGCCGCAAAGCGCAAGCGCTGCTTGGCTATCTGATCCTGGGCAATGTTGCGCAGGTGCCGCGGCAACGGCTGATGGACCTGTTGTGGAGCGCCTCCAACGAGACCCATGCCCGCGGCTCGCTCCGCCACGCCCTACATGAAATCCAGAAGGGCTTCCGCGACGCCGGCCTGTCGCATTTCTTCGCCGACAAGCTCAACGCCGGCATTGCCACGGCCCACCTCGATCTCGATCTGTGGCAGATCATGGCCGACGCCAAGGCCGGCAAAGTGCACTCCGCGCTTCTCACCAGCGATCGCCTGACCGATAACCTGCTCGCAGGGCTCGACGACGTCGATCCGGTGTTTTCCGAATGGCTGCAAGAGACCCGCGCGGCGGCGCATACAGAACTGGCCACCGCGCTGGAGAAGCTGCTCCCGGCTGAGGACGCGGAGGTCATCTCAGACGATGCGGAAATCGCCGCGCGTGCCCTGCAACGGCTCTCGCCAGGGCACGAACGCAGCGCTCGCGTGTTGATCAAGGCGCGGGCTGCCGCCAACGACCTCGGCACCGCCTTGCAGATCTACACCGCGCTGTGGAAGCGGCTGGAGAACGACTTCGATATCGAGCCTTCGGAAGCGACGCAGAACCTCGTCGCCCGCATCCGCATGGAGCAGCCCGAAACCGGTGCCGCACCCTTGACGGCGGCGGCCAGCGTGCAGCGTCTCGCCGACATGCTGAGCGGCAATGATGCGCGGCCGTCCATTGCCGTGCTGCCGTTCCGCCCTGGCTCGCCGGATGTCGAGAGCTACTTCACCTCCGGCATCGTCGATAACGTCATCCACGTGCTGGCGTCGTTCAAGGAGCTGTTCGTCATCTCGCGCAGCTCGACGCTCAGCTTCCGCGACGCAGCGCCCGATCTGCCCGCCATCGGCCAGACGCTCGGCGTGCGCTACATCCTGCACGGCACGGTGCAACGTGCTGGCCATCGCCTCCGCATCCAGACCGAACTTGTCGACGCCGAAAAGGGCGAGGTGGTGCGCACCCTGCAGCACAACGGCGCCGCCTCAGAGCTGTTCGAGCTGCAAGACCAGCTCGCCATCGACGTTGTCAAATCCATCGCCCCCTACATCCGCGACAGGGAGTTGAGCCGGGCCATGCGCAAACGCCCGCAAGACCTGACGGCGTATGATTTGGTGCTGCAGGCCATCGGCCCGCTGCATGATGTCGATTATACATCATTCTCGCGCGCGCGCGGCCTGTTACAGCGGGCCATTGAACTTGATCCGACATATGCGTCGGCCTATGCGCACGCGGCGCATTGGTACTGTTATCGCATTGGCCAGGAATGGTCGACGGATTTGGTCTCCGACGCAAATGAAGCTGAGCGTTTGGCTACACTCGCCATTGGCTTAGATGAAAACAACGCAAGTGCCTTAGCTGCACATGCGCACGTGCTCTGTTTTATGAGGCGAGACTACCGTGGCTCCATCGCCGGTTTTGAGCGAGCACTGAGCGCGAGCCCAAATTCAGCGTTTGCCTGGACGTTGAGTGCGGTCACACAGTGCTGTGTCGGCGATGGCGCCACCGCTGAACGGCATGCGCACACTGCAATCCGTCTATCGCCAGCCGACAACCTCGCGCATTTTCCACTCATCTCCTTGGCCCAGGCCTACTTCATTAAACGCCAGTATACCGATGCCGTCGAGTTTGGTCGTCGTGCGTTTCACAGCAACACCAACTTTACCGCGACCCATCGCATCCTTGGCGCCAGTCTCGTCGAGGTCGGATTGCTTGATGAGGCAAGAACACTCGTCAGACGCCACCTTGAAACTGTCCCGGGTTTTCGACTTGGCGCGTGGCTGCAGCGGACGCCACTCAGCCCCGCTACGCGGGAACAAGTCGCGCGGAATCTTCGTTTAGCCGGCATGCCTGAGTAGATACTAAACAACATTCTGATAAGAGAGCGATCATATGAGTGCGAACAGCGCCAACAGTGCAAATAGCGCCAATAGTGCTAACAGCGCTAACAGCGCCAATAGCGCGAATAGTGCCAACTCTGGTGCCGTAGGATTCGGCTGGTCATTTGCTGACCGTTTCGATCTCCCTTTTGTCACAGAGCCCGGCGTAGCAGCGCAGCGCGTCGCAGTGAACGGTTTTGGTCAAAAGAATTGGTCGGTATTCTGGCATACGTGGCGCTTGATGTCTGAGTTCAGCCAGTCGGATTGGAAGTCGAACATTTCCCTCAGCCCGCCAAATCTGGCCGGCACTGAAAACGAAATAAAGCTGCTCTTGCGGATGGCCATCGATGAAAGGCCCGATGCATTGGGTGAGATTTTCACCCAGAATACGGAATTCGTGAGTTATTTCATGTCGACCGTCGGTGCCAACCCGAACTCCCATCCCGCCACATACAAGGTCTTGATGTTAGCAGACGCCGTGTCTGCAATGATAATTATGCACTTCAAAGGCATCTATGATCGCCCCCGCCCAAATCAACTGTGCCCTGCCCTTTTGCCGCCTGTAGAAATGCCCGGTCATCCGTCCTACCCGAGCGGCCACTCTACACAGGCTCATCTATTTGCACTGTGTCTCACGTCCATTATGCCGGCCGCACGGGGCAGTGCGGTAAGCCCAGTGCTGACAACTTTGGCAAACCGCATTGCACGCAATCGGGAAATCGCCGGCCTCCACTATAAGAGTGATAGTGCTGCCGGTGTTATCCTCGCCGCGGCCATTCATTCGTGGTTGCTCGCAATGCCGAAGCCGCCAGCGTCCATCATTGCAAGCACATGGGCAGCTGCGACCGCCGAGTGGGCTTAAGCGGCCAAGTGTTGAACATGGAGGCCACGAATGTCGAAGATCAATGAATTTGCAGCCGCCGTTGCGCAACGGACGCATTTCTACAAATTACCGCCAACCGATTTCGATCCGTTGCAAGCCTCGGACGAAGCTTTGGGGGGCTATGGTCTGCCGCCACGTCCCCCAAGCGATGCCGAGCCCGAGCAATTCGCCTTCTGGGCGCGCTTGCTGTCGGGCGAACTGAAGTTTGTATTGCCTGAGTTTAAAGTGATGCTGCCCGAAGATGCCCAGTTCTCTGTTCGATCCTTGACAGCCGGAGGTGCGGGCGCGGGGCCCCGCGCGATCTTCTCGGGCCGTGCGCATATGGAAAACAGCCAGAATTGGTCTGGCCTTTATTTGAAGTCCGCGCCAGGGCGGCGGTTTGTTAAAGTGAGCGGTGCTTGGGAAGTGCCGACGCCTTCCATTCCCTCTGTCATTCCCCGCGGGCCAGACCCCACAACTCCGTTCCACAACATCTATAGATCGTCGATCTGGGTTGGATTGGATGGCCACAGAACCTATCCGCATGTGTCGATGCCGCAGGCGGGCACCCGGCAATACGTGTCGATGGTCAACGGGCAAGAGGTCGTCGAAATTGCGGCGTGGTGGCAGTGGTGGAGCATGGACGGTTTCACGCCGGAAGTTCAGATCCCGAACATGCCTGTCAAAGCGGGTGACGAGATGTTGGTCAGCTTGACGGTCGTTTCCGACGACGAAGTGTTGTTCTATGTAAAGAACCAGACGACCAAGCACGCCACGCGTTTTCTCGTTCAGGCACCAGCCGGAAGCGAACCAATTGGTTCAACGGCAGAGTGGATCGTCGAGCGCCCCACGTGGCCCGGAAGCGAATGGCCTCATCGCATGCCGAAACTGGATGACGTCGTGTTCTCCCATTGCCATGCCGTTTCAAGCGTTAGCCCGATTGCCCCAGGAATGACCCATCGGCTTGAGCACGCTCGCAAAATCCGCATGTACGAAGCGTTTGAGAATCCTTATCGGTCAGCGATCGTCTCAATTCCGGAAAAGCTCGGCACTACGGGTGCCCGTGTCTTCTATCGCGAAGCAGGCGCGTAGGTAGGGCACCGAGGTGGACGGGTTGTTCGTCACTGTGTCCAACGACGTGCACTTTTTCATCAAGAACCAACTCGCGGGGCAGTTCTCGGCACCGCTCGTCATCGCGCCCGTCGCTATCGCCAGCAAAATCAACACCACCACAACCCGCGTGCGCTTCAAACAGCCGGGCGGCACGCAAGGGGCTGCCTTCTAAACTGTCATCCTGGAGTGCTTACGAGAAAAGCTTGCCCTCGGGCTTGATCCGGGGGTGTGACGCGGTTTTCCCGAAAGAGGCACGACAAAACAGCGGGCTCGGATAGTTCCTCGATCCCATCAAGAGCGGAACGACGCGAGTTGATATCAAATTGGCCAATGCGACCGTTGGCAGTATCCGCCTGAACCTGTGCCGGCGCGGTCGTCTCGCTCAGAGTGCGCCGCATCAATATAGCGTTCGCAACGGCGAAGTGTCGCGGCCTGATGCCGCTGATCCTACGCCTCGGCACACAACGCTGACCCCGCGTCCGGAATGCCCAACGTTTGATAGTCTTCGTTGAGCGAGGTTCCAGACACCTCGATGCTCTTAGCATGGCGCACCGGCCTGGCTGCCAAACAACGAAATGGTATCTTCGTCCCGATACATTGCTCTTTGTTCGTGTGGCACCGACCGCTGAATAATGGGTCGTAGGCAATGGAACAGCCAAGCCGCCATGATACTCACACGCATCATGTCAAAGTGCTCGAAGCGCTGAC
>JANNEU010000293.1:0-11819 GCA_031379035.1 Hyphomicrobiaceae bacterium
CCATCCGGCTGCAGTTGCTCAAGATCGGCGCGCTGGTCACCATCAGCGTCCGTCGCGTCAAGCTGGCGTTCGCCTCCGCGTGTCCAGCGCGCGACGTGTTCGAGACGGCAAGCCGCCGGCTGCGCCTCTGAGCGACGGGGCGCGACGCCCCAACCAAGCCCACCCGCCAACAACAGAGGAACATCGACGGGACGCCCAAGCTGCCCAACCGGCAGCAACGGCCGTCGATGCCCTCACATCGATGCGGGCTGAGCCTGGTCATCCGTGAAAAGATGGATCAGGGCGCGATTGCTGGTGGGGAGAAAGCCGGGTTAGGCATCGACTGGAACGCAGCGTGAGTGCTCTCTTACTCACGCTAGGCATGCGCCCAAAACAGGGATGGTGGCACCGACAGGTAATGAGATTGTTTGGTGTAGTCCTCCGGTGTGTCTCATCAATTGAGCAGCATGACCACGCAGACCATTGGTTGCCACTAAACCGTTCTACTCGCCCTGCCCGTTTCGCCATCTGCTGAAAGGCAATGAGCGTGTGTAAGCGACCGGGTTGACGGCGGTGATTTCGGAACATTTTTGAGGTTACTGATCGAGGCTCGGGCAGCACTAGCCAACTAATTCAATGCCGTCGACGTCAGGTTGCCCAACCTCGACGGCGGCGACGACGGTGCCGAGTTCTGGCACGACAAGATCATCCCACGTCGACACCGCAAATGAGCAGGCACCTGCGTAGAAACTTGCAGCGCTCGCTGTTTGTCTTCGACCCAATTTACTGAGTGCAGCCTGAGGTTGCCGCTGCTCCGCACGGCATTCTCGTCGTGCCAAGGCTCATTCCTAGTGGCGTCGGATAAATACTTTAAGTAGGTTGAGAGAGCTTCCAAGCGCTATCCTAGGGCGTGACAGCCTGACACTTGTGTCGAGGTTTCCAAAATTCATTGTTTGCAGCCGAAGGTGCTGGCACTCTGCAGGTGTCGCGTTTGATACGGGGAAACTCATCGGAAGCATCGATAGTCACACAATTTTGGTTCCCTCGCACCGGCATTTCTTAAGGTGACTGCGCCACATTGGGCGCGTCCCCGAAGTACGTCTCACGTTACGCTGTCCGAATTTGCCGGGCGGTGGTGAGCAAGATTGGCGATCCGAAAGCCATTAGCTCAACACCGTGTTGTTTAGGTGACTTGCTCGATAGACACTTGATGACAAGGCAATGCAAATCGTAGAACAGCGCATCGTTGAAAAGGATGAGCGGCGTGGGTGGAAAAGATACAAAGAGCGCTTCGATCGGAGGCGATGCGCGTCGGCCCACCGAAATTGATCGGCGCATTGGTCGGCTCATTCGGGAGCGTCGTCAGTCGGTGCAACTAACGATTGAGGATCTTGCGCGGGAGTTGTCGGTTACCCCGCATCAATTGCAAAAGTACGAAACAGGTGAAAATCGAATTTCAGCCTCTCGGCTTGTTGAGTGCGCGCGTGCGCTCGACGTTCACGTCGCTTGGTTTTACCAGTCTGCGGGTGACACGGGCGGCAAGGCCACAGAGAATCCAACGCTAAATGAGCAAGAACAAAAGCTACTTGCATCATTTCGCGCACTTAGCCCGGCCTCGCGGCGTCAGTTGTCCGACATTGCGGGTGTTCTAAGCGCCCCCGTCATTGCAAAAAAAAGGTAGCTGAGCCGCCGGCATAATTGTCGAGTTGTTTTCAAGGAATCTGTGTCTGGGGCTGAGTCGGCATGCTTTTCAGACATTTGAGCGCCATCGCCTGGCGTCGCGCCAATTCCTCCTGGCGCCGGTACTGGCCAGGGCGTGGCACCGCAAAGGCGCGAAGCTTTACGTGACGAGGCGGAACACCGCCTCTGCTGTCAGCGCCACGATGCCGAACATCCGGTGGCACGTCACTTTCGCGTGCCCCCGGACCCGCACGAACCGGCCACCGTAGGTATCTTTCAGGACTGCGTTACATGCTCCGATGCGCTGTGCTCGGCGAACCGGCGTGCCTTCGGCGTCGCGAAAGCCGATCGTCCGGCGGGCCAACTTTTCGGCGCTATGCCGTGCGTGCTTGATGCCGCAACGCGGGTTCCCGGCGATGATCAGCACGTGGCCGAGGCTGCGGCTGTGGGCGTGGATCTCGGGCACGTGTAGGCGCAATCGATCACGTCATAAAGGCTAGTGGCGCGCGCCGCCGTCAACGCCGCCAGCAGGATCGCAATTTGATTGTCGTGCAGGCTCGCAGATGTCAGCAGACAGCTGCTGGGGATAACGCCATCGGCTACATCGACGTGGAGTTTGTAGCCAGTCCAGGTGAGCATGGTTCACATCCGGTGCGTGCCGCAGGCGTTACTCGGCTTTTCTGCACTTTGGAACTTTGCCAGCAGCTCGTTCGTCAGCATTGAGCTGTTGCAGCCACTCGATGCCGAATTGAGTGGGCGAATCAATCCGGCCAACGCCTTGCCGCAACGAGCGTGCGGCACGTAGCGTCGTCACATCAAAGTGGCTGAAAATAAGCCTCTGTGAGACCATTTTGAAACTGAATACGTTCGCGTCCCACTGTCACCACCTTGGATCTGCTCAGGCATTCGCAGATAACAAAGGCGCAGTGCAAGCCTAACATGGTGGACCATCAGTTAAACCTTAAGCAATCGGTTGCGAAGCAACTTGCTGCGTCTCTGCCGTACTCGATGAGCATCATTCATAGGCGGCGGCTTGGCCCGTCTATGACGCCAGAAGATCATTCAAGCGGGATGCGGACGGTCGCCTTGCCACCGACAGCTTGGTACGAGCGCGAGCCGATGCCATCATA
The DNA here is from genome assembly GCA_031379035.1 of Hyphomicrobiaceae bacterium. Taxonomy (GTDB): domain Bacteria; phylum Pseudomonadota; class Alphaproteobacteria; order Rhizobiales; family Hyphomicrobiaceae; genus JABFRJ01. The sequence goes on from JANNEU010000293.1 coordinate 2,790, forward strand.
GTTCACGTTGACATCCAAGCTAGAACCGCTTGGTCCTTGGAATTTGACACCAGCTTCAACGCGACCGCGCAACTCTTGCGGGCCGGCTAGAGTGCCGCCGAAATCGGCGCCTGTTTTCGCCGCTGTGAAGTTCCAGATCGCCTGCAAACCCAAGCGTGGCTCAACGATCGTGCCGTCAGGGAGCACATAGCGGTGGCTCACTTCTGGACCAAATTTCGCCTGTCCGAGCGACGAGCGCACGCTGGGGATGGTGACGCCGAGGCTGTCGACATAGGCCTTCGACGCATCGTCGATGTAGGACACCGACGCGCTCGGTTGGAACACCCAGTTGTCAAGCTTCCAGCGACCGACCAGCGTGGCACTTGCGAGCCAGCGCCGCGTTGTGAAGGTGTCGCTGTAGGTCTGAAAGGGGCTCACGATGTTGGTTGAGACGCCGGCCGCGACGCGCGCCTGCAGGAATAGGTTCTCCGACAAGCGGACGGTTGTGTAGGGGCCCGCCATCCAGCCCTGGCCGTTGATGGCATAGCTATTGGGCGATGAACGCATCTTCATGCTGTCGAACTGACCTTGCAGACCCAAGAGAAGTTTTGGGTTGAAGATATAGTCGATGCCAGTGTGGAGAACGCCGAAGTAACCATCACTCTGCCCTGCACCGCGCTCGGAGAATTTCGCGAAATGGCCCTGGAACCAAAAATCAAATGGCGAGTAGGGGGACCTTGCAAGTGGCCGTTGCGTGACGGGCGAGGTGTCGGCTGGCGCCTGCATTGCGTCGATCTTGCGCTTTTCGTGTTCGGCCGACATGCGCATCATCTGGCTAAAGCTGCCGGCGATCGCGAAACGTGCGGGCTCTTGATCTTGGTTCTGTGCAGCCGTGGCAGGTGCTATTGAGTAAGCACCGGGTTGCCATGTCTCTGCCTGTTCGGGACGGACGCTGTCGCGCTGGAGAAAAGCTGACAAGGCTTGCGAGGCCTGTGTGGTCGCACCAATGCCGCGACGGGAGATCGGTGCGCCAACGCCGCTGGCGGCTTCGCGGTCCTGCGAGGGCGCTGGGTCGGTTTGGCTGGGTTTCTCAGCTGTACGCTCGCCGGCCTCGATCAAACGATCGATTTGACGGCCTGCATCTGGCCCAGTGCTTAGCAGGAGATCGTTGCGGCGGCCCATGAAGTTGCGCACGACTTCGGTTGTCTTCTTGCGGGAATTGACGCTTGTGAACGTGCACGTCACGACTTCGGAGGTGCCCACATTGATTGTGGCTGAACGCGTCGCCAAGGACGCGACGCTGGTGCCCGAGCACGCAATTGAGGTCAGGCCAAAACCATCGGGTGGCGAGGCAGTGACTGCGTAGGTGCCCTGCGCCAAGATCACGGGGCTTGATTGTGCGCTGCCTGCAGTCGTTGTCAGCGACATCGCGAGCGACGCGGTTGGTGATGAAAACTTGAATGTGCCATCCGCGTCGCCGGAGTTGACTTTGAGAATGATCTGACCGTTAGCGTTGACAGCCAGGGCGATGGGGCGCGAGGTCGAGCCAAAGCCGTTGGTGGTGTTGGAGAATGTCACAGCGCCTGCATACTGGCCACCAGTGAGTGCCTTAGCGGCGGTGTTGAGGGACACAGTCACCATCACCGATCCACCAGCAGGGATCGTTCCCGATGGTGGCGTGTTTTCAAACCATGTGGCATCGCGCGTGGCAGAATAGGTCAGCGGAACTTCGCCCGTATTGGTCAACTTGTAGGTCTTTGCAGCCGGCGCAAATGGCCCGCCCGGATTGCCAGAAGAAACCAGACCATCAGCGGCGTCGACATTGAGTCGTGCCGGCTGCAACACTGTGAGCGTGGCGGCGCGCGTGGTGGACCCGACTTGGTTCGTCGTATTTGCGAACGACACGGTGCTCCTGGCACTGCCGGGCGGCAAGGCGTTGGCCCCTGCAGTGATCGTTGCGACCACAGTGAAGGTGGCGCCAGCCGCGAGAGTGCCTGATGCCGGCGTTACTTGCAGCCAGGAGTGTTGATCCGCGCTGGCAGTATAGTTCAGCGGCGACGTGCCGGTGTTCTGCAAAACGTAGTTGATCGACACGGGCGCGAATGGCCCACCCTGCGGCCCGATTGCGGTAAAGTGGGTGCCAGGTGTAACCGTCAGCGCGGCCGGTGCAGTGACTGTCAGGGTTATGGGACGCGATGTAGATCCGAGGCCACCCGAAAGATTGTTGAAACCTATGGAAGCGTTATGGGTTCCAACCGGTAGTGTGTTGGCGGTAGCAGACAAAGCTAGGTTGACTGACATGGACGCGCTTGGTGACAGCGTTCCAGTCGCTGGCGTTGCGGTAGCCCAGGCTGGCATGCCGGTCAGGCTGAATGTCATGGGCGCTTCGCCCGTGTTGGTGATCACATAGGCCTGTGACTTGGGAGCGAACGCTGCACCTTGTTCACCCTGGGGGCCGGTCGAATTCAAGCCATTGCCGCTGTCGATAGCCATCTGCGCTTGCGCCAGGACGTTTACGGTAAAGATCTTGGTTGACTTGTTGCCGGACGCGTCGGTGGCGGTGACCGTGACGGTGTTGACGCCGATAGGGAACAGAGAGCCTGAGAGTGGGTTCAGGGCGACGGTGGGGTTACTATCTGCGATATCCGTCGTCACGGGTGTTGGGATGGTGACGACGGCGCCGGAGGGATCAGTGGCTGTGATGGTGATGTTGGCGAGCGCACCGATCACGGGCGGCGTCGTGTCCTGCACTGTGACGTTGAACGTTGCGGTGACGGTGTTGGGCGGGGACGCCAGATCGGCCGCTATAAAAGTGACCGTTGTCGTGCCGAGCGGGAAGATCGCATTCGGTAGCTGAGAGGCGGTCACCGGGCGCGCGCCGTCCACTGTGTCATTGGCAGTTGGCAGCGTGTAGGTGACTGCCGTGCCAGCGGGGCTGGTCGCCTCGACTGTGATGTCGGCGGGCAGTGCTGCGAACACGGGTGCGCTCTGATCTATAACCGTGACTTGGAATGTGCCGGTGGCGGTGTTGCCAGCAGCGTCGGTGGCTGTGAATGCCACCATCGTCGCGCCGATTGGGAATTGGGAGCCGGACGGCTTGGATGTTGTGACAGTGATCGGCGCCGTTACGAGATCGGTCGCTGTGGGCATGGCGAATGTGACAGCGGCGCCGGCAGCGGTTGTGGCCTGGGCCGTGATGTTGGCGGGGAGGCTGCTGAGCGCGGGCGGCGTCGTGTCGCGCACTGTCACAGTGAAAGTCGCTGTCGACTGGTTGTTGCTGGCATCCTTGGCAGTGACGGTCACGGTCGTGGTGCCGACGGGGAACGTCGCGCCCGATGCTCTTGAATAACTCACTGTTGGCGTCGGGTCGACGCTGTCGGTTGCGGCTACGGGCGCATAGGTCACGGCCGCGCCCGCGGGGCCGGTGGCTTCAACCGCGATGTTGGCCGGCACTGCAGTAATCACGGGCGGTGTGGTATCGCGCACGGTGATTGTGAAACTCGCCGTCGCGGTGTTGACGGGCGTTGCGGTGTCAGACGCGGAGAACGTCACAGTCGTGGTCGTCGGGCCGGGCGCACTGAAGGGGAACATCGAGCCCGCGGCGGCCGACGCGGCAACGGGTCGGCTGCCGCTCACCGTATCGGTGGCGGTGGGCAAGGTGTAGTTCACCTTGGCACCGGCGGCCGACGTGGCCTCTACCACTACATTGGCGGGCACGCCAGCAAAGACGGGGGCGGATGTGTCTTGCACGATGATCGTGAACGAGCATGTGGCGGTGTTGCCGGCGGGATCGATCGCCGTATAGGTGACTGTTGTGTTTCCGACGGGGAAAGTTGCGCCGGAAGCGTGCGACCCAATCAGTGACGCAGTGCCGGAATTGTCAGACGCAGTGGGCGCGGTCCATGTCGCGACAGCACCGGGAGCGGCGCTTGCGTGCAAAGTTTGATTGGCCGGACAGCCGGAAACCACGGGCGCAATGGAATCCGACACAGTGACCGTGAAGGTCTTCGTCGATGTGTTGCCAGACGCATCGGTGGCGGTGACGGTCACGATATTGACACCGATCGGAAAGAGCGAGCCGGACGGTGGGCTCAAGATCACCGTTGGAGCCGGATCGGCAATGTCGGACGCAGCAGGCGCCGGAATGTTGGCAATAGCGCCAGACGGTCCGCTGGCGGGGATCGTGATGTTGGTCGGCGCACCAATGGCAGGCGGCGTGGTATCGCGAACCGTCACATTGAATGTCGCAGTGATGATGTTCGGCGGTGTCGCCAAATCTGACGCTGTGAACGTGACCGTCGTCGTGCCGAGCGGGAAGGTTGCATTAGGCGGCTGCGAAGCGGTCACCGGGCGCGCGCCGTCGACGGCATCGGTTGCGGTTGGCAGCGCATAGTTGACATTTGCGCCTGTGGGGCTGGTGGCCTCGACTGTTATGTCAGCGGGCAGCGTGGCAAAGACGGGCGCGCTGGTATCCACCACAACGACTTGGAACGTGCCAGTTGCCACATTGCCCGCGGCATCAGCCGCAGTGAACGTGACCGTCGTCGTGCCGACCGGGAACATCGACCCGGACGCTTTCGAGGCTGTCACAGTCACCGGGGCTGTCACCAGATCGGTCGCCGACGGCATTGCATAGGTGACGGCGGCGCCGCCCGCACTTGTAGCCTGTGCCGTGACGTTGGCAGGCATACTCTTCAGTGTTGGCGGTATCGTATCGCGCACGGTCACGGTGAACGTCGCGCTGGATAGGTTACTGCTGGCGTCCTTGGCGGTCACCGTTACAGTCGTCGTGCCTACCGGGAAAGTTGTGCCAGAGACTTTTGAGTACGTGACGACGGGCGCATCATCGGCGGCGTCGGTGACGGTGACCGGAGCAAAACTTACCGTTGCGCCGGTGGGGCCGGTGGCTTCAATTGTGATGTTCGCGGGGACTGTCGAGATGACTGGTGCAGTTGTGTCACGCACGGTCACGGTGAAACTCGCCGTCGATGTATTGGCGGGTGAGGCGGTATCAGATGCGGAAAACGTTACGGTTGTCGTCGTTGGGCCAGGAGCGGTGAACGGGAAGATAGACCCTGAGGCCCGCGATGCTGCGACTGGGCGGCTGCCACTGACGACGTCGGACGCGGTCGGCATGGCGTAGGACAAGGAGGCGCCTGCCGGCGACATGGCTTCAACGACAATGTTTGCCGGCACACTTGCGAAGACCGGCGCTGATGTATCTTGAACAATAACTATGAATGCGCAGGTCGAGATGTTGTTGGTTGCGTCCCTCGCTGTGTAGGTGATCGTGGTGCTGCCGATGGGGAATGTTGCGCCGGATGGGTGGGTGCTGGTCAACGTGGCCGCGCCGGAATTGTCCGTGGCGGTCGGTGTTGTCCAAGATGCGGACGCACCGGAGGCACCTGTGGCCTGAAAGGTCTGATTGGCGGGGCAGTTCGCAATCACTGGAGCGACGGTATCCAGGACCGTCACGGTGAAGCTGGCAACGGTCTGATTCCCAGCCGCATCGACAGCTTTGTAGGTCACTGTCGTGACGCCGAAGGGGAAACTGGCACCGGACGAGAAGTTTGATGTGAAGGCTGTCACTGCGACGTTGTCGGTGGCGGTTGGTGACGTCCAGGTAGCAACGGCGGTGGTGCCGGAGGCCGGTGTCAGCGTGATGTTAGCCGGCATACCAGAGATGACAGGGGCCACGTTGTCGACAACGGTCACGATAAAACTTGCGGTCGATGTGTTGCCTGCTGCATCCTTTGCTGTGTACGTCACAGTGGTCACGCCAAGGGCGAAAGCCGTGCCGGAAGCGATGCTTGATGTGAAGCTCGCTACGCCAATAGCGTCGGTTGCACTCGGCGCAATCCAAGTCGCCACGGCCTTGTTACTGTTCGCTGGCGTGTAAACAGTGATGTTTGCCGGTATATTGGTGATCGTCGGTGGTGTGGTGTCGACGACGAACGTGGACAAGCCCGAGCTTATGCTGGCATCGCACGGCTGCCAATTGATGGAAAACGAGCCTGTCAGCTGGATTGAGTAAATACCGTCCGGCACGCCGGTAAATGTCGCGCTTTCCCAGGCCGTTGGCGTGCTGAGGCTACCGCCATTGCAAGCACCCGCAAAGAAGTTATTCGTGCCGTCAACAAGTCCAGCAGGTTTAGTGCCGACCACGTTTCCGGCAGCTTTGACAATCGTGACAGGGCCGACGAGTGATACAAGCCCTTCAGCCGCGGTCAATCCGTGATAGGCTCCATAGTAAACGGTGATCGATCCGGGCCCGGAGACAACATAGCCAACCGATACACTGTGGGCATTCCCAACGGTGGCGGTAGCGGCCAGCAGCAGGACTGTGAACCAAAGCCGGCTGCAGAACCGACGCACGATCTGAGCAGTGTTGAGCGACATGCGGTTGTTCCAGTGTGGTCTCGGCGAGACACAGCGCGGCCCTATAGCCGAATAGGTTGATCAAGCGCCGTCAAAACTTTTGGATGATTGGAGGAGAGAAGGTGGCTAAGGAGCCCGTGGTCGAGCTGCGTCTGGCACCGATGGCGCGGGCGTAACGTTTGGCGGTGTTGAGGCGGCAGCCGCTGTCGCCTGCGCAATCGCTGGCTTCACGTATAAAAATGCACTGGCTGGGATCTTCGATCGATCCAACGCAATGGCGGCCGGACCCTTGTGATCATGGCCTGCGGCTTCACAGGCGAAGAGGCCTGTGATGCCCATGCCCAAACTGCAGGCTATGGCCGTGGGGAGGACCCAAGCAAAATTGGTCGCTATCATGAGATCTCTCAACGCTTACTTAGGGTTGATATTGCTCCGGGTTGCCTAATCGTCCCCTAAAAGACGTGGTGAATGTTGTCTTAAATCAACACTCAATTGGATCTTTCTTGCTCCCAGGCGTTGCGTACCCCTATGCTAAGCTCCGCCTTGTCGGTGCGGCACGGCTGCGAGAGTCTCGGCACCTGATCTGAGACAGCGCGGGATGTGGATGTGTCCACAAACTCACTTATGGTCACAAATGACGAGCGGCGCGCTAACAAGCGGTGGCCGGAAGCGTTGAAGCAGAAGATCGTGGCGGCGTCGTTGACACCGGGCTCGTCTGTATCGGTGGTCGCGCGCCGCTATGACGTCAATGCGAACCAGGTTTTCATCTGGCGTCGGCGTTATGAGTCGGCGACAGAGGCGGTCGTTCTGCCCGCGCCGCCAGCGCCCCGGGCTCGGCTGGTCCCGGTAGCGATCGGCGTAGAACCCGAGGTCGCAACCCCGCCGCCTTTATCAAGCGTCAGCGAGACCATCACCATCGAGGTTGCCGGCAGGAACGTCGTTCGTGTCGGTGCAAACTTTGAATGTGCAGCGCTTCGTCGTGTCCTCGACTGTCTTGGTCATGCCGGCGGCGCTTGGGAGAAGGGACGATGATCCCGACGCCGTCTGATGTGCGCGTCTGGCTCGCGATTGGCCGAACTGACATGCGCCGCGGCATGAACGGGCTGGCGTTGCAGGCCCAAGAAGCACTGCAACGCGATCCCACGTCGGCGATCTGTTCGTATTTCGTGGTGCGCGCGGCGACCTAATCAAGATCCTTTGGCATGACGGCCTCGGCCTGTCTCTTTACGCGAAGCAGCTCAAGAAAGAGAAGTTCCAGTGGCCCGTGCACATGGCGCCGGTCCAGAGCAAGACTGTCCAGCCGCAGGTACTGAAGTTAACGGAGAACGAGCTTGTTTGCCTGCTGGAAGGACTCGACCTGACGCCCTTGAAGCCAAATCGCGCACTCGAATACCGCAACGAGCCGGCAACGCGCCTGCCCGCGCGAACTCCACATCCCAACGCGGCGTCCAGCAATCAGCCTGAGCCCGCCGCGACCGCGAAATTGTCAACCCAGTCGCTGCCTGAAGCGAAGTCCGACAGACCGTTAGGCAGAAAAGACTTGTGCAGATATAGCTTTGTGATCGCTCAAACCTGCGTGTAAGCGAACGTCCTCGACTCGATAGTCGCTGGAAGCAAACAAGCCATCCACCATTAATTGGAGCGGACCGGCGCGATGCAATTTTGGATCTATACTTGTCGTTACATGCGCGGGTATGCAATCCTTCAATGTAACTGCTAATTCTTCGAAGATAGGACCGCCTCGAGGCGCATTGAAATCGCCGGTTAAGATAATTGACTCCTTTCGAATAATCTCTGTTAGCCGCCTAACGGCTTCTGACTGGAAGCCAGATGTTTGCCCTTCTGGCGTCCAAGGAAAGTGAGTTGTTGCGATCCGCAGATCTTGCCGGTTGATCACCAAGCGCACGCGGGCAATTGCGTAGCGGCCGGTCGCCAGTCTGGTTTCAGGAGACGATCTATCAAACGTTGAATCACCTTCGCCCGCACCGGCGTATGTAGTTGCATCGGTTTCTGTAAAACGCTCGCGAGCCAAGATTCCAATGCCAAATGGTAAGCTTCCCAGTGGGTGGATCGCCATCTGTACGTAATGGCAATACCTTAAATCAGTAGCATTGCTGATTCTGTCGATGTCGCCTGCCACAAGCTCTTGAAGGCAAACAATGTCCGGATTTTTTTCGAGAAGAAAGCGAATAACTCTGCCTAAGTGCTTCGAGCGTTCCATATTCAGGGTTATCAAATAGGCCACGCCATTCCCTCCTCGATCGTCACCGCGAAAATTGACAACCAACAACTTAAATTTCATTGATTTGTAACGTCACAGCAACGGCGCGATATCTGATGTTGTTATGCTCACCTACGATACAGCCAAATTGCGTCAAATTACCGCCAACGGTAATCAGATGTGGCACCAGATTGTCTTCGTTAAGTCCAGTAAGAACAAAATCACCCGACCTCACGTCTGCCGCGCTGGCCGGCGCAAAAGATATCGTCACCCCCGCTGGATATGGCCCGAAGGCTCGTAAGAGCCGCATACTCAACATGTGAACATCTCAATCCCAAAGAAGGCATGCCGTTGCCGCAATCATCCGCAAAAGTGCAGTTAAACTTTCAACTAGTCTCACAGCCTGGCCACTCTATTGATACTTGCTCTGGCACCATATCCAACGCGGACAA
>JANNEU010000358.1:0-10086 GCA_031379035.1 Hyphomicrobiaceae bacterium
GCAGCGGATCTGGGCGGCAACTGCTGCGCAGACCTCGAAGAGCGCGTTGCTGAACTTGAAGCCACAACGGTCAAGAAAGGCACCCGCAAGACCTCGCTCGAAATCTGGGGCCTTGTGAACCAAGCGATTACTTTTTGGGACGATGGTTCGCGCTCGAACGCGGCAATCGGCTACGGCAACCATAACCTTCAAACTCGTTTCGGCCTCCGTGGCAGCGCGAAGATTGGTGGCGACTACTCGGCTGGCTACTCGCTAGTTCTCGATATCGCCGACAAGGCACGTACGTCTACCTTCTCGCAGACCAACGACACCGGCGGCAGCAAGCTTGGCATTCGCAACGACGACTACGCGATGCGCCTGCGCGACGCCAACTGGTGGATGGAATCGAGCCGTCTTGGTCGTTTGACCATGGGCCGCATCACGAACGAAGTCGCGACCGGCACGCCTGACATTGGTGGCATCAGTCACATCGTTGGCGACTCGGTTGGTTGCAACGGTGGCGGTCTCCGCTTCCGCAACAACGCCGCTCCCGGCGTGCTGGGTGCTTCGATTGGTCAGTACTCGGACGGCGGTTGCGCTGGTCCGTGGGCTAACCGTATTCAGGGCATCAAGTGGCAGTCGCCAACGTTGGCTGGCTTCCAGTTCTTGGCCTCTTACGGTCCGAATCTGAAGCGTGAGAACGTTGTCGAGCAGGTTGGTACCAACCCACCGGCTCGTGCGAACTTCGGTACCGAATGGGGCATCGGCACTCGTTACGCTGGTGAATTCAACGGCGTGCGCATTGCTGCTAACGCTGGCTACACCATTGACGATCTGACCCGCGAACAGACTGAGTATCAGGACAGTGCCGGTGGTACTTCAGGCCGTTCAAAGCTTGGAAATATCGGCTTCGGCATGATGCACGTTCCGACTGGCCTGTTCGCGCAGGGTGAATATTCTGGCATTGAATATGAAATCCAGAACAACACTCTGTTGGGCGATCTTCAGCCTTCGCGGAAAGCAACTCGCTGGCACATTCAGGGTGGTATCACCCGGAACTGGTTCGGCATCGGCAATACGTCGCTGTATGGCGAGTACATGCGCTCAGAAAACTTCTTCTTTGCGCTGAACTCGTTCAACGCGCCGGGCCTTGCTGGCGGTGCTGCTGCTGTCAACGTGAGCACTGCAATCTCGGGCGACAAGATCTCGACTTGGGGTCTTGGTGCAAACCAGGCAATCGACGCGGCTGCGATGGATCTCTACATCAACTATCGCAACCACTCGATCTCTGACCCGAACAGCACGGCGTCCTTCAAGGACATCTCGGTCGTCACCACCGGTGCTCGCATCCGCTTCTGATCTCAGCTGAGATTTGAGCAAGAAGAAGGGCCGCTCTCACGAGCGGCCCTTTTTCGTTGGTGGGACGCGACGCGGCGGGCGGAATTCGTAGGGTGCAATAGCGTAGCGTATTGCACCGGACACAGGCGGCGGTCTCTCTCATTCAGTCTCCGGCCGGTCTCTCGCGGCGCGGCGCAATACGCTGAAACGCGCTTGCGCCCTACGGATGGCGCGCGCGTCTGCCCGACGCGTTGGCTGCGGCGTCATCGCTGCTCAATCATCCCGCCTGTTGCGGCGGATGGCCCCCGGATCGCGTCTGGGGTTTTCTGCCCTGTCTACGGCGTCCATGGCGCGGCCGCTTGCCTTGCTCGCCTTGCTATGACAAGCCCTGCGGCTCATCCAACCCGACGGCGCATCCCCCATGATCCCCTACAAATCCGACTTCCTCAACGTGCTGCAAGCGCGCGGTTTCATCCATCAGTGCTCAGACTTTGCGGGCCTTGATGCGTTGGCCGCCAAAGGGCAGGCCATCGGCTATGTGGGCTATGACTGCACGGCACCGTCGCTGCACATCGGCAATTTTATTTCGGCGATGATGCTGCATTGGCTGCAGGCGACGGGCAATAAGCCGATCACGCTGATGGGTGGCGGCACGACCCGCGTCGGTGATCCGTCGGGCAAAGATGAATCACGCGCCATCCGCTCCATCGAAGAGATCGACGCCAACAAAGACAGCATCAAGGGCGTGTTCGCCAAGCTCTTGACGTTCGGCGATGGCAAGACCGATGCGATCATGATCGACAACGCCGACTGGCTGACCAAGCTCAACTGGATCGAAATGCTGCGCGATGTGGGCAAGCATTTCTCGGTCAACCGCATGCTGGCGATGGACTCGGTGCGGCTCCGGCTCGAGCGCGAGCAGGAGATGAGCTTCATCGAATTCAATTACATGATCTGCCAGGCCTACGACTTCACGGAACTGAACCGGCGGCTCGGATGCAATCTGCAAATGGGCGGGTCGGATCAGTGGGGCAACATTGTGCAGGGCGTCGATCTCGGCCGCCGCATGAGCCTGAAGCAGCCGCTCTATGCGCTGACCACGCCGCTGCTGACGACGGCATCCGGTGCCAAGATGGGTAAGACGGCGGCGGGCGCGGTGTGGCTCAATGAGGAGCAGTTCAGCGCTTACGACTTCTGGCAATACTGGCGCAACACCGAAGATGGCGACGTGGCGCGCTTTCTGAAGCTGTTCACGCTGCTACCGCTCGCCGAGATCGAGAAACTGGCCGCGCTCAAAGGCGCGGAGATCAACGAGGCGAAGAAGGTGCTGGCCACCGAGGCCACGGCGCTGCTGCATGGCCGGGCGAAGGCTGAGGCTGCGGCACAGACCGCGCAGACGACGTTCGAGCAAGGTGGCGCTGGCGATGATCTGCCGACCATCGAAGTGCCGCGCGCAGATATCGACAATGAGTTGTCAGTGATTGCGGCGTTTGTGACGGCTGGGCTGGTGAAGTCCAATGGTGAGGCCAAGCGCAACATCCAAGGCGGCGCGCTGCGTGTGAATGATGCCGCAGTGACCGACGAAAAGGCCAAGCTCACGTCCCGCGATGTGAACGCCGACGGCATCATCAAGCTCAGCCTCGGCAAGAAGAAACATGTTCTGTTGAAGCCAGTGTGAGCATAGGGACAGGCACCTGAACGGCGCTCGGCTAAAGGGTGCAAGGCGGCGAGGGCATCGCAGTGCCGTTCAGGTGCCTGTCCCTTAACGCTCACGTGTGTGCGATGTACTCGCGCATGGCGGTTGCTTCCATCTCGACCTCTGCGAGGTGATACTTCACCACGTCGCCGATCGAGACGAGCCCAGCCAGCTTGCCGTCCTTGGTGACCGGCAAATGACGGAACCGGCCAGCCGTCATGGCGCTCATCAGCTGTGCCAGCGTATCGTCCTCGCCGCACGAGATGACATTTCGCGTCATGATCGAAGAGACTGGGCCGGCGAGCGCTGCCGGTCCGGATTTGGCGAGTACGCGGATGATGTCACGCTCCGACACGATGCCTTGCACGCGCTGCTCGCTATCGACGACGACAATCGCCCCGATCCGGCGTCGCGACAAGACGTTGGCGATCTCGATCAAGGTGGTCTGAGGTAGAGCGGTTTCGACCTCACGGCCCTTCACCTTGAGAATGGCGGCGACGTTCATGTGGCTCACTCCTTCAATGCGTGCTGAGTTTTTGCACATGCGCTGTGGCGTCTGACGGCGTGTGATCCTCCTCAAAAAGCTTCGCTATCCTGCGCTCGCAACGCGGGAACCGCAAGCCATCCCGCCGCACCGTTGCCTGAGCATGCACAGCGGAGATGCGAGGGTGTCCCGCGTGTGCGAAGGTCCACCCGGTGATCTGCTATTGTCTCGCCGCAAACCTCGATTGGATTGACGCCTCATGCCCACGCCGCGCCGTCTCATCTCTGTCGTTGGCTGCCATGCGGAGGGCGAGGTGGGCGATGTGATTACCGGCGGCGTCTTGCCACCGGCCGGCGCGACCATGCTGGACAAGCGCAACGCCTTCGCTCGCGATCATGACGATATCCGGCAATTACTGATCCAGGAACCTCGCGGGTCGGTGGCGCGGCATGTGAACCTCATCGTGCCCTCGACGCGGGTGGATTGTGCGGCCGGTGCCATCATCATGGAACCGACAGAGTATCCGCCGATGTCGGGCTCCAACACCCTGTGCATCGCGACGGTGCTGCTGGAAACCGGCATGGTGCCCATGATCGAGCCGGAAACCAGGTTCGCACTCGACATGCCGGGGGGCCGCGTAGAGATCGTCGCGCAGTGCCGGGCTGGCAAATGCGAGCGGGTGACGATCCGCAATGTGCCGGCGTTTGCGCTGAAGCTGGATTGCCTGGTGGAGGTGGCCGGCCACGGTACGATCACCGTTGATATTGCCTACGGCGGGATGATCTTTGCGATCTGCGACGCGCGCGCTTTAGGCTTTGAAATCGTGCCCGCTGAGGCACGCGCGCTTGCCACCCTGGGCGAGAAAGTCCGCGAGGCCGCCCGCGTGCAGCATCCAGTGGTGCATCCGGAGATGCCCGATGTCGCCGGTGTCTCCATCGTGCAGTTCGCGGGGCCGGTCGAAATGGCGGGCGACATCGCGCACGCACGAAACACCTGCATCGTAGCGCCGGGCCGTTCTGACCGTTCGCCGACGGGCACCGGCACCTGCGCGCGGATGGCCGTAATGCACGCGCGCGGGCAGCTGAAGGTCGGCAACGGTCTCGTGCACGAGAGCATCATCGGTTCGCGCTTTGAAGGACGCATCTTGGCGGCAACCAGCGTCGCGGGCGTGCCGGCGATCCTGCCGAGCATCTCCGGCCGCGCCTGGATCACCGGCTTTCATCAATACATGGTCGATGCCAGCGATCCCTGGCCGACAGGCTATCGCGTGGCGGATACCTGGGGCACGAGCGACACGGCACGGCAGTGAACGGTCTCAGGCCGCGCAGACAATGCCGGCCAGGCTGTTGGGGCCAGCGGCAGAGATCTGGACGCGCAGAATGCGGCCAAGCGCCGAGGCGTCCACTTCGGCGTGGACCGACTGCAGGTATGGCGAGCGGCCGATCAATTGTCCCGCGCGGCGGCCGGGCTTTTCGAACAACACGGGGAAGATCTTGCCGATGCAGCCGGTGTTGAAGCGCGTCGATTCTTCGGCGAGTAAGGCTTGCACGCGTTGCAGGCGTTCGATCTTCACGGCTTCGGAGAGCTGGCCGTCCATGGTCGCTGCCGGCGTGCCTGGACGCGCGCTGTATTTGAACGAATAGGCCTGGGCGAAGCGGACTGTGCGGATGATGTCCAGCGTGGCTTCGAACTCGGCTTCAGTCTCACCAGGAAAACCGACGATGATGTCTGTTGATAGCGCCAGCGCTGGATTGGCGGCGCGGACGCGCGCGACCAGTGCCAGATACTCAGCGGCCGTGTGTTTGCGGTTCATCGCCGCGAGGATGCGATCTGAGCCCGCCTGGAATGGCAGATGCAGATAGGGCATCAACTTGGGCTCGGTGGCGTGCAGATCAATCAGATCGTCGCGCATGTCGCGCGGATGGGATGTGGTGTAGCGCAGCCGCTCCAGCTCTGGAAGCCGCGCCAATTCAGTAATCAGACCGGCCAGCGTGATCTCTGAGCCATCCGCATCCGTGCCGTGATAGGCGTTGACGTTCTGGCCCAATAGCGTGATCTCGCGCACGCCAGTTTCGACCAAGCGCCGCGCCTCTTCAAGGATCTGCGCCACCGGTCGCGAGAACTCCGCGCCGCGTGTGTACGGCACCACGCAGAACGTGCAGAACTTGTCGCAGCCCTCTTGCACCGTTAGAAACGCTGCCGTCCGTCGCGCAGGCATGCGCTGCGGCAAACGGGCAAACTTGTCGTCGTCGTTGAAGTCGGTAGCGATGAGCTGACCCTCGGTCGCCACCCGTCCGAACAGGCTCGGCAACAGATGATAGCTCTGGGGTCCAACGACCAGATCGACCGCTGGCGCGCGCCGCGCGATCTCCGCACCCTCGGCCTGGGCGACGCAGCCGGCAACCGTAATGACCGTGGACTTGCCGCCAGCCAGCCGTTCCGCCTTTACGTCGCGGATGCGGCCGAGATCGGAGTAAACCTTCTCCGCAGCTTTCTCACGGATGTGGCAGGTATTCAGCACCACGAGATCGGCGTCTTCGAGACGAGTGGTCTCTGAGTAGCCGTCCGCTACCAGCGCCTCCGTCATGCGCTCGCTGTCATAGACGTTCATCTGACAACCGAACGTCTTAATGAATACTTGCTTCCCCTCGGTCACTAAAGGTGCCGAAACGGGCAGGTCAGTCGCGTTATGACGGCCAGGTGTCGGCATGCCGTGAACTCCAGACCCATGACGCGGGCCCTGCGGGAAGCAGCTGACTATGCGCAATCTGGGTTTGTAACTCGTTACCCAGGACACGCGGACTGGCAGCAATGCAGCGCAACAATCGTCACGATATGCTGCAATGCACCAATCTCATGTTCTCATACCGGTCTCGCTGCCGCCCGTAAAGCGGCTGCATGGCCACACTTTCAGGCGATTGCCGATGATGCAACGCACCACTTTGTGGCAACGGGATCATCATTCTTGCGTCGAGCGATCATCACTTCCGCCCCTTTTTGGGCTTTGTGATCGGCACGCCGAACAGCTCCAACCGGTGGCCTACCAGGCGGAAACCCAGCTCTTGAGCAATACGTTCTTGAATTTTCTCGATAATTTCGTCCTGAAACTCAATCACCTGTCCGGTGGTTACATCGATCAGATGGTCGTGGTGGGCGCGATTGGCCTGCTCATAGCGGCCGCGGCCTTCGCCGAACTCATGCCGTTCGAGGATGCCGCGTTCGGAAAACAGCCTCAGTGTCCGATAAACCGTCGACAGCGACAGGCCAGGATCGCGCTGATGCGCCCGGCGATGGACCTCTTCCACGTCCGGGTGATCGTGGGCTTCCGACAGCACGCGCGCAATGGTCCGGCGCTGCCCTGTCATGCGCAGCCCTTGCGCAGCGCACAATTTTGCAATGCGGTCGCTATCGCGCGCAACGGGCATCTCTCGGAGCTCCTTGGTCAGTGGCGCGCCGTGTGGTTTCAGGCCGCATTCAGCGGCAGCATCAGGTTCAGCGCATCAACCGCCGAACCATCGGGCTTCTTGTAGTAGTCTTTGCGCCGTCCCGCCTCTTTGAAGCCCATACGGCTGTAGAGCACGAGCGCTGGCAGATTGTCCTCGCCCACCTCAAGGAACAATTTCGTGGCCTCACCGCGAGCCGCCGCGCGCTGCAAGCCTTCCAACAGCCGCATCCCGATGCCCAGGCGTTGCCATTCCTTGGCGACGCCAAACGTCAGGATTTCGGCCTCGTCTGCCGCCAGCTGCGCCACAATGAACCCAATTGTCTCTTGCTCAACCCCGTGCCGTGCCACCAGCGCTGCCGAACCGGGATGGCTGAGGAATTGGCGGAAGCTATCAACGCTCCAGGCATCAGGAAACAAGCTGCTATGGCACTTGGATAGCGCCTCGGCATGATCAATCGTCGCCCACAGCAGGCTGACGAGGCGCTTGTCACGCGGGGGAGTCGCGGGCTCGGTCATGATCAAGGTCTCCTGGACAGGGGCGGCTGAGACGACGGCTTGGCGTCTGCCGCACGGAGATAAAGTGGTTGCACAGGAAGCATAGGAGACAGTACGCGCGCAAGCAGTACAAGCTGTCGCGCATGCGGTTGTAACTCAGGCAACACCATTTCGATATCCAAACGTGACGCTGCAGCATGCAAGGCCGTGCCGCCCGATCCAGCAATCAGCAACGGCCCGGCCGGCAACAGCGCCACGGCTTCTGCCAGTTCGAACAGTGACGGCGGGGTCAGTGGGTCACCGGCGTTCTCGCCAAAAATCTGGATGTAGAACGCGCTCCGCCGCGCGTCGACAGCGATGACCAGCGGTCGGCCCTGGCGCGCTGGCCCGAGCAGCAGGTTGGCCCGCTCGGCCATGACAGCGAGGCTGGTAAGACCAACGACTGGTAATCCCGTTGCCAACGCCATCGCCCGCGCGGTCGCGACACCAACCCGCAGGCCGGTAAACCCACCCGGTCCGATGGTCACGGCAATTCTGTCCAGCTGTTTGTAGCCAAGACCCGCACCCGCCATGACCTCATCGATCATCGGCAACAGCCGCTCGGCGTGGCCAATGGCCAGCGGCTCGTAGGCTTCGCGCAACAGCCATTCGCCGCGCGCACTTTTCCAGCGCACAGCCGCTGAGACCGCACCAAAACATGTGTCGAAGGCGAGCACATTCATGGCACCGGACCGATACGGCTTTAAAACTTAGACGATCTTCGCCATCTCGTGGAATGTGAAGCGCGGCGAGCGTGGCATCACGCCGGCCGGGTCGCCATACCCAAGGTTCAGCAGAAAGTTCGACTTCACCGTCGTATCCTTGAAGAATGTCGCATCGACCTTGGCCTGATCGAAGCCGGACATCCCGCCGGAATCAAGCCCGAGCGCACGCGCAGCCATGATCAGATAGGCCCCCTGCAGCGAACCATTGCGAAATGCTGTGAGCCCGATGTGCTCGTCCTTGCCGACGAACCAGCTCTTGGCATCCGCGTGCGGAAACAGCTTCGGCAGATGATCGTAAAAGCGCATATCATGGCCGATGATGGCGGTGACCGGCGCGGTCATGGTCTTGTCGACGTTGCCAGGTGCCAACGCTGGTTTCAGCAGTTCTTTGGCTTCCTTGCTCTTCACAAACACGATCCGCGCTGGCGAACAGTTGGCACTCGTCGGTGCCATTTTCATCACGTCGACCAGCTCTTTCAACAGGCTGTCTGGCACGTCTTTGGCCTGCCACTTGTTCTGTGTGCGGGCATCGAGGAACAATTGCTTGAGGGCGGCGGGATCGAGACGCGTCGACATGTTCGGTCGCTTTCAGTGTGATGGGTGCAGTGGCAGGAAACGTGCGACACGGCACCCGCCAGCGCACAAAAAACGCAGCAGTCGTCGCGTATCGAAGATATTGCGTGACTTAAACGGCGCGGACTTCCTGGACGTCCGGGCAGAAGTGACGGAGCAGGTTTTCAATGCCGTTGCGCAATGTCGCCGTTGAGCTTGGGCAGCCCGCACAGGCACCACGCATGTGCAGCGAGACGACACCATCCTGGAAACCGTGGAACACGATATCGCCGCCATCGTGGGCCACCGCCGGACGCACGCGCGTCTCCAGCAGCTCCTTGATGGTATTGACCGTTTCTTCGTCTTTCGGATCGTAAATGCCGCGCTCGTCGGCAGCCTTATCGTCGCCGTCCATCACGGCGGCGCCTGAGAGATAGTGCTCCATGATCGCGCCGAGGACGGCTGGCCGGATATGGCTCCACTCGACATCGCCCTTGGTCACGGAAATGAAATCGCCGCCAAGAAAGACGCCCGCAACGCCCTCGACATCGAACAAACGCATGGCCAGCGGTGACGCCGTTGCCTCACCCCGGTCGCGATAATCGACGGCTCCGGAGCCCAGCACGTCCTTGCCGGGGATGAATTTCAAGGTTGCCGGGTTCGGCGTAGCTTCGGTCTGGATGAACATAGGGTGTGCTCCCGCCCGAGGGGCAAAGACGAGGCTGGTGCCAGCGCGCGGTTTGAGACAGCGCTGCACGTGCAGATGCTGCCTTGCACATAGGTGACATTCGCCGCCCCGGCAAGGGCGAGCCCCTTCACAAGGCGGCGCGAAAGCCGTCAAGCCATCGATTTGATCGCCGCAACGGTGAGGCCACCTGGGACGATCGTGATGGGGATCGGGAACTGGCCCGCCGTAGAACCGGCCACCAGCGCCGTAATCAGCGGTCCCGGGCCTTTGGCATCGACGGCGGCACCGAGCACGAGGATAGCGATATCCTCATCCCGCTCGATTTCCTGCCCGATCATCTCGACCCGTTTGCCTTCCAGGATCACTTCCTCGCAGACGACGTTGTCGAAGCCCTCGTTGGTGAGCTTGCGCCGAAACAGGCGAAACAACGCCCTGGCCTTGTTTGTCTCCTCGTCGATCTGCAACTGCCGGACGCCGCCCCAGAATTGGGCATCCGGCTCGATCACATACAACAATTTGATCTGACCGCCGGAGCGCTGCACGCGGCCCGCCGCAAACAGCAGGGCGCTCTCGACCTCTTTGCTTTCGTCGGCGATCACCAGGAACTTC
The DNA here is from genome assembly GCA_031379035.1 of Hyphomicrobiaceae bacterium. Classification (GTDB taxonomy): domain Bacteria; phylum Pseudomonadota; class Alphaproteobacteria; order Rhizobiales; family Hyphomicrobiaceae; genus JABFRJ01. Next base: position 10,051 of record JANNEU010000358.1, read on the forward strand.
CGGTGATGTCCCGGCTCGAACGAGCGGCGTTTGGAC
>JANNEU010000367.1:0-1730 GCA_031379035.1 Hyphomicrobiaceae bacterium
GTTGGCCGACAAAGGCTTCCTCGTCACGACCACCGACGATCTGATCAACTGGGCGCGCACTGGCTCGCTGATGTGGATGACGTTTGGCTTGGCGTGCTGCGCCGTTGAGATGATGCAGGCGTCGATGCCGCGCTACGATCTGGAGCGCTTCGGCTTCGCGCCGCGCGCCTCACCGCGTCAGTCTGACGTGATGATCGTCGCTGGCACCTTGACCAACAAAATGGCCCCCGCGCTCCGCAAGGTTTACGACCAGATGCCGGAGCCGCGCTACGTCATCTCCATGGGCAGCTGTGCCAACGGCGGCGGCTACTACCATTACAGCTACGCCGTCGTCCGCGGCTGTGACCGCATCGTCCCCGTTGACATCTACGTTCCCGGCTGCCCACCGACCGCCGAAGCGCTGGTCTATGGCATTCTGCTGCTGCAGAAAAAGATCCGGCGCACAGGGACGATTGCGAGATGAAGCGCCCCGATCCGCCGCTAACGCCTGGCTTGATACCTCGGCGCGAGCCACAGCCGATCACGGTCGATCAGTTCTTTGATCCTGGTCTCGGCCTGCCTGAGAAAACCGAGCTCGTCGATGGAATGATTGGTCCATTCAGCGATGATGGTATCCGGAACTTGATCGCAAACTGGGGCATCGATCGCGTCATTGCCGCAACGGGGCGGGACGTCTGGCGCGATGCTCTCGCAGCCTTCGGCAACGACGACTGATCGGCAGGCGGCAGCTTTACCCATGAAAATCTCCGACATCCCCTTCGGCACCACTGATTGGGCCACAATCCCGCCAACCCACCACACCGGCGAAACCGGCTCCGCCACCTGGCGCACGCAGCAGTTCGGCACCATCCGCGTCCGCATGGTCGACTACACGCCCGGCTACCTTGCTGACCACTGGTGCGAGAAGGGTCATATCCTACTGTGCCTGGAAGGCGAGCTTGAGACCGAGCTGGCCGACGGCCGCAGGTTTGTCTTGAAGCCCGGCATAAGCTATCAGGTGGCCGACAACGCCGAGCCGCACCGGTCCCGCACCGGCACCCCAGGCGCGCGGTTGTTTATTGTTGACTGAGAGGGACTTGGAAATGCTGTCGATGCCCGACCTTGCCGCGAAGATCGAGACCGCACTCGGCGGCATCAAGGCCACGTCTAAGACGGCCTATGGCGAACTCACGCTGACGGTTGCACGCGCCGACATTATCGCCACCCTCACCAAGCTCCGTGACGCGCCCGAGTTGCAGTTCGAGCAGTTGATCGATCTTGCCGGTGTCGACTACCCCCAGCGCGCCGAACGCTTCGACGTGGTCTATCACCTGCTCAGCCCGCGCAAGAACCTGCGCGTGCGGATCAAACTCACCACCGACGAAGCAACCCCGGTACCGTCGATCATACCGGTCTTCCCTTGTGCCAACTGGTACGAGCGCGAGGCGTACGATATGTACGGCATCCTTTTCGCCGACCATCCAGACCTGCGCCGTCTGCTGACCGACTACGGCTTCCAGGGCTTCCCGCTGCGCAAGGACTTTCCGCTCTCCGGCCATATCGAAGTGCGCTATGACGACGAGAAAAAGCGCGTCGTCTATGAGCCCGTGAAACTCACCCAGGAATTCCGCTCCTTCGACTTCGAAAGCCCCTGGGAAGGCACCCGCTATCCGTTGCCCGGTGACGAGAAAGCAAGCATACCGCCAAAGGTAAATTGATCGCGCATCGCCCCATTGGCGACACGAGCCTTT
>JANNEU010000454.1:0-5201 GCA_031379035.1 Hyphomicrobiaceae bacterium
CAAAATTGAGCGGTCCGATAGCAAGTTAGGAGCCTGTCAGCAAGAGCAACAATGACTTATGGATGCCCCTACCGAAAACATTTCGGGCACCCGAGTGTAAACTCGGGTGCCCGAAGAGGTCTTTGAAGCGTTCAGTGGTGATCCGTTGCCTTGATAATCGGCAGCGTCTCGAACTGATGGAACGGCGGTGGCGAGGGCAGCGTCCACTCCAGGGTCTGCAGGTGAGCCGGAATGCCCCAATAGTCGGCTTCGGCACGGCGCTTCTTCAGGAAGGCATCGAGCACCCCGTAGAGGAACACGATAGTCGCTGCAGCCGTAATGTATGACCCCACCGATGAAATCCGGTTCCAAAATGCGAACGCTTCCGGATAGTCAGCGTAGTGACGCGGCATGCCTGCCAACCCCAGAAAGTGCTGCGGGAAGAACAGAATGTTGGCGCCGATGAAGGTCATGTAGAAGTGCAGCTTGCCGATCGTCTCGTTGTACATGTAGCCGCTCATCTTCGGGAACCAGTAGTACCAGCCCGCAAAGATGGCGAACACCGCGCCCAGCGACAACACGTAGTGGAAATGCGCCACCACGTAATAAGTATTGTGAAACGCGCGATCAACGCCGGCATTTGCCAGCATCACGCCCGTCACACCACCCACCGTGAACAGGAAGATGAACCCGAGCGCCCATAACATCGGCGTCGCGAAGCGGATCGACCCGCCCCACATCGTCGCAATCCACGAGAAGATCTTCACGCCTGTCGGCACTGCAATGACCATCGTGGCGAACACGAAGTATGCCTGCGCATCGACGCCGATGCCCGACGTGTACATGTGGTGCGCCCACACGATGAAGCCAACCAGACCGATGGCCACCATCGCATACGCCATGCCGAGATAGCCGAAGATCGGCTTCTTTGAGAACGTCGAGATAACGTGGCTGATCATGCCGAAGCCCGGCAGGATCAGAATGTACACTTCCGGGTGACCGAAGAACCAGAACAGATGCTGGTACAGCAGCGGATCACCGCCACCAGCAGCCGAGAAGAACGTGGTGCCAAAGTTCCGATCCGTCAGCAGCATGGTGATGGCGCCGGCGAGGACCGGCAGCGACAGCAGCAGCAGGAACGCCGTGATCAGCACCGACCACACAAACAGTGGCATACGGTGCAGGGTCATGCCCGGCGCGCGCATGTTGAAGATGGTGGTGATGAAGTTGATCGCACCGAGGATCGACGACGCGCCCGCGAGATGCAGTGCGAAAATACCGAAATCCACCGACGGCCCGGGGTGGCCCGTGGTCGACAGCGGCGCCAGCACGATCCAGCCCGTGCCCACGCCTGTTGAACCCGGCGCGCCGTCCACAAACATCGAAATCAGCAACAGCGCGAACGCCGCCGGCAGCAGCCAGAACGAAATGTTGTTCATGCGCGGGAACGCCATGTCCGGCGCGCCAATCATCAGCGGCACAAACCAGTTGCCGAACCCGCCGATCATCGCCGGCATCACCATGAAGAACACCATGATGAGGCCGTGACCGGTCACCACCACGTTGTACATGTTGGGGTTGGAGAAATACTGCAGCCCCGGCTCTTGCAGCTCAAGCCGCATCAGCACTGACAGGAAGCCGCCCACAAGGCCCGCAATGATCGCGAACAACAGGTACATCGTGCCGATGTCCTTGTGGTTCGTCGACAGGAACCAGCGCGTGAAGAACGGCGGCGTATGGTCATCGTGACCATAACCGTGCGCATCGTGCGCGTGCGTGTCGGTCGTCTTGCCCATCGGGCTCCCCTTCGCTTCCGCTTGTCATCCGCGCACCACTCGGCGCAGCGGGTCCATGCTCAATCCAGAATTAACCGCGCACTTATTGCGCTGTCTCAACCGTCGGGCCTGTCAGCAACTCTGCCACGGACCGCTGCTCAAGACCTTGCGTCGCAGCCGTCAGAATGCCGCGCGCCTTTTTCATGTCGCGAGACTTCACAGCCGCAACCCAATTGGCAAACGCCTGATCGTTCACCACCCGCACGGCAATCGGCATCGCCGAATGGTTCTTGCCGCACAGCACCGAGCATTGACCGTAGTAAACGCCCTCTTTGGTCGCTTGGAACCATGTCGCTGTGACGCGGCCCGGCACCGCCTGCATCCTGGAACCGAACGACGGCACCGCCCACGAGTGAATCACATCGTTTGACGTAATCAGCATGTGCACAATTTTATTCACCGGTACGGCGATCTCATTGTCGACCGACAGCTGGCGAACGAGGCGAAGGCCCGCATACTTATCGGGCGGTGCCAGCCAAAGCGGCTTCGAGTCGAGATATACGGCCTTGGTCAGATCAGTACCGGCCAACGCGCCGTACTTCCTGGAATAGCCGTCCTTGCCGAGCGAGGCTTCAAGCAATTCCTCATCGGTGATCATGTTCGAGTTGACTTTGATCTTGTCATTATCCGGGTACTCGTAGTCCCAGAACCACGCATTGCCGATGGCCTTGATCGTCAGATCCGGCTTCGGGAACGAGTACTGAAAGAACAACATCTTGAACGATGGCACCGCGATTATGACCAAAATGAAGATCGGGATAACCGTCCAAGCCACTTCCAGACCCGTGTGGTGGGTCAGCTTCGACGGAACCGGGTTCTTCTTTTCGCTGAATGCCCACATGACGTAGAGCAGCAGTGCCATCACGAAAATGGTGATCGCGACAATGATCGGGTTCACCAGCACGTTATGGAACCAGCGGATCTGATCCATGATCGGCGTCGCACTGTCTTGCATGCCCATCTGACCAGGGCTCGGCTGCCCTGCCGCCGCCTGCGCCATTACAGATGCACACAATATGCCCACAGCACAGACGACCGCGCCAAGGGCCAGCGTCTTGTACTGTACATGCCGCGAGTTTTCAGCCGTGTCGGCAGCAGCAAAATTCTTCGTCATACGTCTCTCCGCGTGACGGACGAGTGCCGCACCAGCAGCTCAAAGAGCCACATGCGCCTGCGACAGTCCGTTGTGCGCTCGAATTGCCACGAGCGCGCCTCAATTGCCATCGGTATCTCTACTCGCACGTTTGCCTAGCCCCAAGAGCCCGCCCCCAGCAAACGCTGCGGCAAAACTTCGCGTTACGGTGCCCCCGCCGCACGTCCCATTTCAGCCGTTTTACCGCGCCAGTGGTTGCGCGCGGGATGGGGCGCGGGAACGTCCCGGGATTGACCAGGGATTTGCCCAGGGATTTGCCTAGGGAATTGCGCTAGGGTTTGCACTGTGCCCGGCTTGCCGCCGACCAGCCCGCGTGCGATGGCGCAGGTCGCACAGCAGATGCACTGAGGCGGGGGAGAAACAGGTCGTGCGGCTACCAAGACAGGGTCTGAGACACGAGCGGCACCTCTCTCGCGGGAGCCGCTGGGGCATAGCGGCCCTCGCCCTGCTCGCCGCACTTGCCACGCCGCCTACTGACGCCGCTGCCCAGACAACGAAAGCTGCCGTCGGCCAGCCACCCGCCGCCGCCGCCGGTGCGCCCAACAACCCCGAAGGCGGCGTCGTCCGCGCCCAGCACGGCGAATGGCAACTCGTCTGCAAGCCACCGCCCCCAGGGGCCAAGGCCGAGGTCTGCGCATTGGTCCAGAGCGTCACCGCCGAGGATCGCGGCAATGTGGGCTTGACCGTCTACGTGCAGAAATTCTCCAACGGCACCAAGGTGCTACGCGTGTTCGCGCCGGTCGGTGTGCTGCTGCCACCAGGTCTCGGCCTGAAGATCGACAACGTCGATGTTGGCAACGCACCGTTTCTCCGCTGCCACACCTTTGCCTGCTACGCCCAGGTCGTGATGGACGATACGCTCATCGGCAAGCTCAAAGCTGGCAAACAGGCCGTCTTTATCATTTTCCAGACCGAAGAAGCTGGCATTGGAATACCAATATCGCTCAATGGCTTAGATAAAGCGATCGCCGCCTTGAACTGAGCGCAGCACGGCCACGGCGCGCGCCTTCGATGCTCCCCAGACAGCGGGCCAGACAGCGGGCCAGACAGCCGGCCACGCAGCGTGTCTCTTGCGCAACAAACAAAATCACCACTGCAGTAACTTAGGCACTTAGTAACCTTGCGCAGCTAGCGTTCAGGCTCTCCCGCCGATCCGCTGCCCCGCCTGTTGCCCCCGCCTGCTGCCCGAGGTGCCATGAGCCTACTCTCCGCCGTTTCCGTGGCCGACATGCGTGCGCGCGGCTCTATCATCGATGCGGACGTCGCAGCCCTCCGGCGCGCGTTCTATGCCGACGGCGCGATCGACGCAGCCGAAGCCCAAACCCTTTGCGAACTCCACCGCCTGCCCGGCGCACAAGCGATTGGCTGGGGCGATTGCTTCGTCGAGATGCTGACCGACTATCTGGTCCAGCAGGCCCGCCCCGAAGGCTACGTAACCCTCGAACAAGCCGAGTGGCTGGTCGGCAAAATCGCCCCCGCCGGCACCGTCGACACCCGCGCCGAACTTGAACTGCTCATCAACATCCTCGATAAAGCCCGCTGGTCGCCGCAGAGCCTCGTCGCCTTCACACTCGACCAGATCCGCCGCGCCGTGGTCGACAACGCCGGCCCCTTGCGCGCTGGTAAAACGCTCGCCGCCGGTCAGATCGACGAAACCGAAGTCGAACTCATCAAGCGCGTGCTCTATGCCTACGGCGGCGACGGCAACATCGCCATCACCCGCGCTGAAGCCGAATTGCTGTTTGAAATCGACGCCGCCACCCAAGGCGCTGACAACGCCGAGAGCTGGCCCGACCTGTTCATCAAAGCCATCGCCAACTGCATTATGGCGGCCTCCGGCTATGCAGCACCCAGCCGCGAGCAGGCCCTCGCCCGCGAAGTCTGGATGAAGCGCCGTGGCGACGCCGGCCTCACCGCCATTATGGGCGGCATGGCGTCAGGTGGCCTGTCCGGCATCCTCGCAGCCTACCGCGAGCAAAGCTCCGAACAGCGCGCCATCGCTACCCTCGAACGCCAGAAGATCGAGATCGTCACCGCCGAAGAAGTCACCGTCGCCGAAGCCCACTGGCTCGCCGACCGCATCGGCCGCGACGGCCTCATCTCCAAAAACGAACAAGCCCTCCTCGATCTCCTCACCGCCCAAAGCCCCAAAATCGCGCCGGAGCTGACCGAGCTGGTTGGGCGGGTGAAGAGGGTGGCGTGACCCACCGGCACGACGCGGGAATACATCTGGC
>JANNEU010000463.1:0-12351 GCA_031379035.1 Hyphomicrobiaceae bacterium
TGCGGATATGTCGGTGTGGGGCTGGGCGCGCATGCTGCCATTCGTGCTCGGTGACGATGCCTGGGCGAAGTATCCCAACCTGAAGCGGCTGCACGATGAGATTTCGGCGCGGCCGGCAGCGCAAAAGGCTGTGACGCTGAAGGACCGGCATCCGTTCAAGACCGAGATGGACGCGGAAGCGCGTGCCAACATGTTCAAGCACATCAAGGCATAGTTTGATGTCGAAGGTTCCTGCGGATTTCGTTGTGCACACGCGTTCGAGCGCGGTAACGAAGCCGTGGGAGCCGATCTATGCGGGTCAGCGCGAGGGATCGTTCCGGCTTGGGCTGGTCATAGGTGAGGCTCACTGCAATGCGCGGCAGTTTCTGCATGGCGGGGTGATTGCGGCACTTGCCGACAATGCCATGGGGCTGACGCTGGCGCACGTGACAGGCCGGGTGGGGAGCATTGTGACAACGGCGCTGTCGGTGGACTACTTCGGGTCCGGCGCCATTGGCCAATGGCTGGAGATTGTGCCGCGGCTGGTGAGTGCCGGGAAAAGTTCCGGAATCGTCGATGCGCTGGTGATGGCGGATGGGGCGGCCATTGCGCGGGCGAATGCATCGTTCCGGATTTTGGCGCCAAAGGCCTAAGGTGTTTGACCTGCCGCGATATGTTGCTTAAGTCGCAGACATGGATCAAAGATCGGCTTGTAGGATCTACTTACGTCACGCCACGGCGTTGTTGCTTGGCGGGGTGCTGGTGGCTGCGGTCGGAACCCTGCCCCGGCCAGGGTTTGCACAGACGTGCACGCAGGAGCAGATCTCCGGCGCGATCAATACCGCCGGTGAGAAACTGCGGCAGATGACGCAGCAAACCCAACCGGTGCTGCAGGCCAAGCTCCTAAAGCTCAAAGACGTGCAGGGTTGGAGCGACGCGGAGTACGAGGAAAAGGGCTATAATCTGCTCGAAGACGAGCGGACAGCCAAGCTGGACGCGACCGCGAACGAACTGCTTGGACGGCTTGATCAGATGGGCGGTGCGGTAACGACCGGCGCGCCGGACTGCGGGCGGCTCGCGGAGATCGAGGCGACGGGACTTGAGTTACAGGCAACGATCCGTACCAAAAGTCAGTATCTGTTGACGCGGATTGACCAGTTGATTGGCGATGGCAAGGCGACCGTCGTTGCGCCGGCTACGACGGTGCCTGGAGCTGTCGCCCAGCCGAAGGCTGCAACTCCTGTTTTGCCCAAAGCTGACCCGAAATGGGCAACTGCGACAAAGGGCGTTCCGCCACCGGCTGCTCCGATGCCGCAACCCGCTGCGCCCGGTGTTGCCGCGCTGCCTCTTCCAATGGTGCCGGCGGCGCCAGTGCCGGCACCTGTCCAGCCTGATCCCGAGGGGTTCACGATCGATGAGATCGTGGCGGCTTCGCAGGGCGTGTTTGGAAAGGTGTCGTCCAATCTGGCGCGCGTGCTGGAGCATACGTTTTCGAAATCCGGCAAGCCGACCGGTTATATTCTTGGGCAGGAAACGGGCGGGGCGTTTATTGCCGGGCTCAGATACGGTTCGGGAACTTTGTATCTAAGGACTGGCCAGTCGATTCCTGTCTATTGGCACGGTCCGTCGCTGGGTGCTGATATTGGCGCGCAGGGTGCGGCGACGCTGTTTTTGGTTTACCGGGCGGAGCAGACTGATGATGTCTTCTCGAGCTTTACGGGGCTTGAAGGCTCGGCGTTTGTTGTGGGCGGCGTCGGCGTCACATTCATGAGTAACGGCCGCATTCAGATGGCACCAATCCGATCCGGTCTTGGCCTGCGGGTTGGAGCCAATATCGGCTACATCCGGTTCACGCCCAAGCCGACTTGGAACCCTTTCTGAGCCACGGAGTTTACGATTTGGGCGTGGGTTTGTAGACGCCGCTGCGGGGATCTAATTCGAGCGTGCCTAGATCGCGGGCTGCTGTGCCATCACCAGTATTTTGAGCGCGCTTGTGCGCGGCCAACTCTTCAGCACGGTGCAATTCTGCGGTCATCGCTTGGGAGATACGGGTCAGCGCGCGATACCCTGCATACAGGGCACCGCCGATGGCAGCCAATAGAACGACTTGCGGCATCGCAGGTCTCCAACGCATCAAAGGCCGAAGCGGGCCCAGAGGGCACGTGCTTCTATGGCAGAGAGAGTATCGTCTGCCCAGCTGCCGGCCGCAAGCCACGATGGGAATGCGGCGGAACAGTGACTGATGTCGGAGCCACTGCTGCGACGGAGGCGGGCGAGCAGTCCTGGCTTGCCGAGCGGTACGGCGCGGAGTTCCACCTTGGGGCCGTAAAGCTCGCGCAAGCGGCTGCGCATATCGCCGAGACCATCGATAAGGCCGAGGTCGCGGGCACGGGCGGCGGACCAGAATGCACCAGAGAAGAGATCCGGATCGTCGGACTTGAGCTTTGCCCCGCGGCTTTGGCTGACGATCGATTTGAAGACTTCGTGCACGTCCGCCTGCAACGTCTTGAGGCGTGCAATGTCGTCGGGTTTTTCGGGGAGGAATGGGTCGAGGGCGCCTTTGCTGAGGCCGGACGTGTAAACACGCCGCTCGATGCCGAGCCGTTCGATGGCTTTGTCGAGGCCGAAACCTTGGGAAATGACGCCGATGGAGCCGATGATGGAGGACGGATCGGCATAGATCTCGTCGCCGGCGGCGGCGATAAAGTAGCCGCCTGACGCAGCAACGTCCTCGCAGAAGACGTGGACGCGCTTGTTGTGCTCGGCGGCGAGTTGGCGAATGCGTTGAAAGATCAGGTTGGATTGTACGGGTGAGCCGCCCGGCGAATTGATCGAGATGGCGACGGCGGGAATTTTGGACAACGTGAAGGCTTTTTCCAGCGGACCGGCGAGGGTCGCTAAGCTCAAGCCTGGGCGCAGAGGCGTGGCCATGCCGATTGCGCCGGTGAGCCGGAGCACGGGAATGACGTCGCGGCGGCGGCGGAAGAAGAAGCGCATATGGCGTGTACCCGGGCGAAAGTTGAGCGAGATGTAAGTGTCCGCTGCGGGCGCGGCAAGGGCAGCGGCCGGCCTTGTTTGTGGTGCATCATCGGTGGAAAGTGCTCCACAGGGCCCCGGAGGCGTCTTACAAGCGGGCAATTTGGACTTTCAGGAGATCACCATGAGTGCCGAGACATTTAAGCGGAAGGCTGCGGAGCGGGCGCTGACGTATGTTGAGCCGGAGATGAAGCTCGGGCTCGGGACGGGCTCGACGGCCGCACACTTTGTCGATCTGTTGGGCGCCAAGGTCAAAGGGGGGCTCGATGTGATCTGTGTTCCCACGTCGGAAGCGACGGCGGCGCAAGCGCGCGCGCTTGGCATCAGGCTGACGACGCTGGATGACCTCACTGAGCTAGACCTCACAGTGGATGGGGCCGATGAGATTTGCAGCGACGATCTGTATCTCATCAAAGGCGGTGGTGGGGCGCTGTTGCGCGAAAAGATTGTCGCTGATGCCTCGAAGAAATTCATTGTCATTGCAGACCGCAGCAAGTTGGTAGCAACGCTGGGTGCCTTTCCGCTGCCGCTGGAGGTCGTGCCGTACGGCCTGCGCACGACAATCGAACGCGTGAAATACATGGCTGAGGGCGACGGCTGCCGAGGTCCTGTTGTCCAGCGTATGCGGGCCGACGGAAAGCCGTTTGTGACGGACAACGGCAACTTTATATTGGATTGCAGCTTCGGGTCGATTGAAGATCCCGATACGTTGGACATGCTGCTGAAGGTTGTCCCCGGTGTTGTTGAGAATGGACTATTTCTGAGCATAGTCGATATCGTCATTGTTGGTGGGTCAGACGGTGTCGAAGTGCTCGAGGCGGCCGCGTTCGATTTGGATGATATGGGCGAATGGGACGCTGATGACGAAGCGGCAGCCGCGCGGACCTATGAAGCGATGTTCAAACCGAAGAAGAAAAGCTGAGATGTGAGCGCTCACTGCGGCGGGCGTGGCGCATGTGTCCGAACCATCTTTTCTGCACCAGCGATTGGATCTGAATACTATGGCCGTGCATGACTATGATCTGGTTGTCATCGGTGCTGGATCGGGCGGTGTGCGGGCCGCGCGCATTGCTGCGAGCCACGGCGCGCGCGTGGCGATTGCGGAAGAATATCGCGTGGGTGGCACGTGTGTGATCCGCGGCTGCGTGCCCAAAAAGCTGCTGGTGTATGCGAGCCGTTTTCACGGCGAGTTCGAGGATGCTGCCGGGTTCGGCTGGACGATTGGGAGCGCGCGGTTCGATTGGCGGACATTGATCGCCAACAAAGACAAAGAGATCGACCGGCTGGAGGCGGCCTACCGCAGCACGCTGGCGCGCTGGAAGGTCGAGACGATCGAAAGCCGCGCGGTGGTGACGGGCGCGCACTCGGTGCGATTTGAGAGGACCGGGCGCGCGGTCTCGGCAAGGCATATTCTGATTGCGACCGGTGGAACGCCGAGTGCCGGTGACATGCCCGGGGCAGAGCTGGCGATCTCGTCGAATGAGGCGTTTCATCTCACGTCGCTGCCCAAGCGGATTGTCATTGCGGGCGGCGGCTATATCGCGGCGGAATTCGCCGGCATTTTTGCGGGTCTCGGATCCGTTACGACGCAGGTTTACCGTGGGGCGCAGATCCTGCGTGGATTTGATCAGGATTTACGCGATGACGTGACGGCCGCAATGGGCAAGCGGGGTGTGACGATCCGCAACAACGCGACGATCACGGCCCTTGAAAAAGTCAGCAGCGGTCTCGCGGTCGCTTTGTCGGATGGTGCGCGGCTTGAGGCCGATGCGGTGATGCTGGCAATCGGGCGGGTGCCGAATACGGCGGGCTTGGGGCTTGAGGCGGCGGGTGTTGCGCTCAAAGCGAATGGTGCCGTTGTTGTTGACGCGCAGTCGCGGTCGAGCGTGCCGAGTATCTACGCTGTGGGTGACGTGACGGACCGATTCGCGCTGACGCCGGTGGCGATCCGCGAGGGCCATGCGTTTGCCGACAGTGTATTTGGCGGCAAGCCTTGGGAGGCTGATCACGCGCTCATTCCAACGGCGGTGTTCTCGGAACCAGAGATTGGGACGGTCGGTTTGAACGAGGCGGACGCACGGGCAAAGCATGGTGCCATTGATATCTACAAGACCCGCTTCCGGCCCATGAAATACGTGCTGGCCGGTCGCGACGAGCGGATGCTGATGAAGCTGGTGGTGGATGGCGCAACGGACACGGTGCTGGGTTGCCATGTTCTCGGGCCTGACGCGGCCGAGATTGTGCAGATGGCTGCTATTGCCATGAAGATGGGTGCAACCAAGCGTGACTTCGACGCGACGATGGCGCTGCATCCGAGCGCTGCCGAAGAACTGGTAACGATGCGCGACAAGTGGGTGCCGCCAGCGGCGTGAGTGTTGTTGCTGCGCCACGCATGACCCCCGATGACGATGCCGCACGCAACTTTCTCTGTCACGGCGGGGGCCGAATCAGATTGTGCTCGACGCATGTGTGAAGGGGCGGCGCGTTTTTCCGCGCGCCTCTAACCGGCGGAGATACATCTGATGCTTTCGATCCGAGCCCCTGGGGTTTTGAGATATTGCCTTTTAGCGTTCGGCCTTGCGGCTGGTGTATCGCCGTCTGCGGTCGCGCAGAATTCGGAGGGCACCTATCAGGTGCGTGTTGGGGCATTCCTTGACCTGGGTGGCACGCGGCTGTCGGAGACCAATCTGGTCGATGCGGGCGGTACGGCGCATACCGGCAAATTCGGGGTTGGCGGTAGCGGCGGCTTTGAAATGCTGCGCGCGGGCTCTTGGACGCTGGGTGTCGAGGGCGATCTTGGTGTTACTGGCGGTGGTGCGCCGAACATCAATGGTGTCCGGTTCGGGGCTGACTTCTTCGCATCGCTGCGCGGGCGTGCTGGCTTCTATCTGCGTCCAGACTGGGTCGTATACGGCACCGGTGGCGCGGCGTTCCGCGGCGTGACGGTGGATGCTGGTCCCATCGGTGGAGCCAAGTTGGATAAGACTTTGACCGGCGGCATCTTTGGCGGCGGCTTGGAGTGGCATCAGGGCGGAACGATTCTGTTCGCCGAATATCTGCACACCAGCCTCGCGGGCGCAGAATTTGCCGTTGCGGGTAATACCTTCAGCGTGAAGGGCCAGAGCGATACGTTCCGGCTGGGCGTGAAATTCAAGCTCGGCTATGACGGCTACTACGACTACGTCCGCGACGATCTGCGGAAGTAAGTCAGGCTTGCTTGCGACTTTCGGCGGCGCTGAGCTTACGCTCGGCGCCGTTTTTTATTTGGGACATCAACCGTGTGATCCGGTTTGCGTTGACCTTGGCCAAGGGGTGGTCGTAGCAGCTGAACTGTATCAGAGCTTGGGGCGTGGATATGGATCGTTTGCAGGACAGGATCGCGCTGGTCACGGGCAGCGGCAACGGCATCGGTAAAGCGACAGCGGAAGTGTTTGCCGCTGAAGGTGCGCATGTTTTGGTCGCCGATGTTAATGGGGCGGCTGCTGGTGCGGTGGTTGCCGGCATTGTTGCGGCCGGTGGCAAAGCGAGCGCGCATGTGTGCGATGTAACACGCGGGCAAGACGTGATCGCGCTGTTCCGGACGATCGCTGCGGCGCATGGGCGGCTTGATGTGCTGGTCAACAATGCCGGGCTCAATGTGCGCGCGGATTTCCGGCACATGACCGACGCGGATTGGGTCAAGATCCGCGAGGTCAACCTCGACGGCGTCGTGCGGATGGCGCGGGATGGGTTTGAGCTCCTGAAAGCATCCAAGCGCGGGTCGCTGATCAACGTGGCGTCGGTGATGGGTGGCCGCGGCATGCGGCAGCTGGTCGGCTATTCGGCGACAAAGGGCGCGGTGGCGGCGCTGACGCGTGGCTTGGCTGTCGAGTATGCGCCGTTCGGGATCCGGGTGAATACGATCTCGCCGGGCTTTGTGCACACGGCGCTGACGGGCCGTGTGTTGCGCAATCCGGCAATATTGGACGCGCTGGTCAACGAGACGGCGATGCGGCGGCTCGGCGAACCGGCGGAGATCGCCAAGGCGGTGCTGTTTTTCGCATCCGATGACAGCGCTTATTGCACGGGAAGTGAGCTGCTCGTCGATGGCGGCATGAGCGCGAGTTTGTGATCAGTGTCATGTTCGACAATTTCTAAGCGTCGCTGGGTTCCTCTTTACAAGTACGATATCTAACGATATGGTTAGGTATCGTACAACATGGAGGTCATCATGGTCACTTCTCGACGGATGTTCATTCGCGCTGCTGGCGGCGCAAGTGTGGCGCTGTTTGGGACCGGTGGGTTTTTCGCGGCGACGCGGACGCCGCATGGGGCCCTGAAGGCCTGGAGCGACATCGAGACAGCGCCACCGGCGGACGTGCGGCTCGACGCGTTCCGACACGGCATTCTGGCGCCGAATCCGCACAACCGGCAGCCGTGGCTGATCAAGCTGGTTGGCGACAATCAGGCCGTGATTTCGTGCGACCTCGACAAGCGGCTGCCGGAAACTGATCCGAACGACCGGCAGATTCTGATCGGATTTGGCTGTTTTCTTGAGCTTGCGCGCATTGCTGCGGCGGAGCGTGGCGTTCGCATGGAGATCAAAGCATTTCCGGACGGGCTGCCAGGCGAACGGTTGGATAAGCGCCCCATTGCGCATGTGCGGTTCGTCGCTGACCCGGCGACGCCAAAGGACCCGCTGTTTGCGTTTATTCCGCTGCGTCGCACGAACAAGCAGCCCTTCGACCTCGCGCGGCCGGTCTTGAAAGGCACGCTTGAGGCGCTGCCATCGCAACGATCACCGGGAGTCACGATCAGGACAAGTGCCGACGAGGCGCAGGTGCGATTGTTGCGTGCGCAGACGTGGGCGGCGTGGATGATCGAACTGCAAACGCAACGGACGTGGATGGAAACCGTTAATCTGATGCGGATTGGAAAATCTGAAATTGAAGCCAACCCGGATGGCGTTTCTATTGGCGGCGTGATGCTTGAGGCGCTGGCGATGGCTGGGCAAATCTCCCGTGAAGAGATCGGGCGGCCTGGCTCGCGGGCACACGGAACGAGCATTGATCGCTACCGGCCGATCATGGCCTCGGCGATGGCGTACGCATGGATTGTGACCGAAGGGAACTTGCGGATCGACCAGCTGGCGACGGGGTATTCATATGTGCGCATGAACCTGCATGCTGCGCGGGACGGCGTCGGCTTTCATCCGGCCAGCCAGGCGCTGCAAGAGTTCCCTGAGATGGCGCAATCGTTCCTTGATGTGCATGCGGCGTTGGGTGTCCAAAAGGGGCAACGTGTGCAAATGTTGATGCGGCTCGGTTATGGGGCTGGCAGCGCCAAGACCCCGCGCTGGCCAATGGAGCGTCACCTTATAGGAGCCTGATGTCTGATCCGATTGCTTTCCGTGTGATGAATGAAATTGGCATCATCGATCAACTGGGGACGACCTTGTTCGAACGATCGCTCCCCCACGCGCTGACGCTGCCGCAATTTGTAGTTCTCAATCATTTCGTTCGGCTAGGGGGCGACCGGACACCGGTCGAGCTCGCCGATGCTATCCAAGTGACGAAAGCAACGATGACCAGCACGCTGCAGCGGTTGGAGGCGAAGGGGTTTATCAGCGTCACGCCCGATCCGAAGGACGGCCGGTCGAAGCGGGTGGCGATCACTGCGCAGGGGCGGGCGGCGCGGACCGATTCGCTTAAAGCCATGGCGCGCGACTTGGCGGATATGGAAACGTCGCTGGGTGCCGCCAAGCTTGAGGCGGCGTTGCCATTACTGTCGAAACTACGGGTGTTTTTGGATCAGCGGCGGAGCGCGCGCTGAGCGAAGCGGCAGGACTGCCAGCTTGTGACGTTGCTATTGACGGTTAAACCGGCCGGACGATGCCATATTGGCCGTTGCCCCAGTTTAAAACCGGTTCGGGCTCGGACAAGCCCTCTTCCTTCAGGATGGTGAGAAACTCTTGCACGTGTTCAGGGGTGTCACGGGTCATGCGGCCGAAGCGCTTGATGTCAATGATCGCTTCGTCGAACATGCGCAAGCCGCGCACAGCACTGCGCTCGAACTCAAGGGTCATTGTTCCAACAAAGCAGGCGAACACGCCCAACGACGTTTTCCCCGCAATCGATGCGAAGGGGTGTGGGAACTCCGACGCTGACGCTTCAATGCGATCAGCCCACTGCTCGTTGATGCAACGGACCGCATGAATGACACTTTGGAGAGCCGCAAAGCGGCGGGCGTCTATTTCACAGGCGATGCTCTTGAT
This sequence comes from Hyphomicrobiaceae bacterium, assembly GCA_031379035.1. GTDB lineage: Bacteria > Pseudomonadota > Alphaproteobacteria > Rhizobiales > Hyphomicrobiaceae > JABFRJ01. The sequence continues at coordinate 9,269 of JANNEU010000463.1, forward strand.
GCCATTGGCCGCCAGGAGTGCTGAAAACTGGCCGATACCAGAGCCTACATCGACAACGATATCAGTGTCCGGCCGATGCTCGAGGATCCATTGTGCCAGCCCGTAGTCGTAGGAGATCAATGCTTCGGAGTGGCGCAGGCGCTCGTAGTAGAAACCGTAGAGCCCGCTCTCGTCTTTGCCGAGCGACCGGTAGCGTTCGGCCATGACGCCGAGTATCAGCCCGTTGAGCAATGCCGTATGCTGGAGAGCGGACACGAACATAATCCTTGAGCTGCAACACTCAGTTCAGGATTATTTTTGCACCGAACATTGTCAAGTGACCGTTCCGCTTAAGTCAGAATTCGACATCAATCCGAGCTGCGCGGAGGAGGTCGGCGACGGCACGGGCGCGGCGGTCGAACTCGGCTTCGCTGCCGGGTTTGCCCACGAGATCGGCACAGACGCCGCGTTCGAGCTGTTCGCGGGTGAGGCGGAAGGTGGCGCCCGTGGTGTTGACGGTTTGGGTTGTGGCGACATGGGATGCCAGAATGACGACGCCACCGGCCACGGTCGCCCCAGTGATGGGATCGACGAGGACGAATGCACCGGTCGCTGGTTGGTCAGTAAAGGTGTCGATGGCGGTCGCACGGCCAAGCGTCAACGTGGCTGATGCGATGTCGTTGACGGTGCAGCCGTCAGCCGGCGTGTGGGCCAGCGTTTCAAGATCGAGAAGATCGTTGATGGCGACCTTTGAAAGGGGCACGAGATCGGTCACCGTGCGCAGCAGATAGTGCGCGTTGGCATCGAATGGTCTTTCGGAAAGCCAGATCAGGCGGGTTTCAAGCTGGCGTGCCGGCGTCGGCGCATTGGCTCTTGATGATAGAATCGTGCCGCGAGAAACGTCGATGTCGCGGTCAAGCACGAGGGCGATGGCTTGGCCGCGACGGGCTGTGCGAAGATCACCGTCCATGGTGGCGATGCGGGCGACGCGGGCTGAATGGCCGCTGACGGCATCGATGATCTCGTCGCCGACGGCGATCTTACCAGAGGAGATGGTGCCGGCGAGGCCGCGGAAGTCTTGTCCGTCGCGGAGTGCCGTTTGGACCGGCATGCGGAAAGATTCATCGGCCGTGCGCGGCGTGGTGTGCCCGCGCCCGAGTTGGTCAAGCAGGGTTGGGCCATTGTACCACGGCATACTTTTGGATTTTGCAGCGACGTTGTCACCAGTGACGGCGGCGACGGGAATGGCGACGGCGTCGGCGAAGTGGAAGCGCCAGGTGAGCGTCTTCAGTTCGATTTCGATTTCGCGAAAGCGCGCTTCAGAGAAGCCGACGAGATCCATCTTGTTGACCGCGAGTATGACGCGGCGGACGCCGAACAGATCGAGAAGCGCGGCGTGGCGGCGGGTTTGCGACTTGATACCGTGGCGGGCGTCGATCAGCATGACGGCAACGTCGGCGTGGCTGGCACCGCTGGCCATATTGCGGGTGTATTGGGTGTGGCCGGGGCTGTCGATGATGACAAAGCGGCGGTCGGCGGTATCGAAGTAACGCCAGGCGATGTCGATCGTGATGCCTTGCTCGCGTTCGGCCAGCAGGCCATCGACGAGCAGGCTGTAGTCGAGATGGGTGCCATCGAGCACGCGGCGTGGCGATTTGCGCAAGGTTTCGCGTTGATCTTCAAAGAGATCCGAGGCGTCCCACAGCAGGCGGCCAATCAGGGTTGATTTGCCATCATCGACAGAGCCGCAGGTGAGGACACGGATCATCTCGCGGGTGTCGGTGTCGGGCTGTACGATGGTGAGCGGCGGGCGTGGGGTGGCGGCGCGCGTGGCGACCCGGCGGTGTGGCGTGCTCATCAGAAGTATCCGTCCTGCTTCTTCTTTTCCATGGCACCGGCGGAATCGTGATCGATGAGGCGGCCGACGCGTTCGGAGGTGGTGGCGGCTAGAGTTTCAGCGACGACAGCGTCGATGGTCGCGGCGTCGGAGGCGACAGCTGCGGTGAGTGGGTAACAGCCCAACGTGCGGAAACGGACGCGGCGCGTGGTGCCGTGCTCGCCGGGCTTGGGTGTCAGACGGTGGTCGTCGAGGACGAGCAGCTGGCCGTTGCGTTCGATGGTGGGCCGGTCGGCGGCGAAATAGAGCGGCACGACGGCGAGCCTTTCGCGGGCGATGTAGCGCCAGACGTCTTTCTCGGTCCAGTTGGAGAGGGGGAAGATGCGGGCGGATTCGCCGGCGCCGAGGCGGCCGTTCAAGAGGTTCCACATCTCGGGACGTTGGTGGCGCGGGTCCCAGCGATGGCCGGCGGCGCGGAAGGAAAAGACGCGTTCCTTGGCGCGGCTGGCTTCCTCATCGCGGCGGGCACCACCGATGGCGGCATCGAAGCCGTGTTTGTCGAGGGCCTGCTTGAGGCCCTGGGTTTTCATGACGTCGGTGTAGACGGAGGGGGAATGGCTGATGGGATCAATGCCGCGGGCAATGCCGTCGGCATTGGTGTGGACGATGAGATCGAGGCCGAGAGTACGGACGGTGTCGTCGCGGAACTGGATCATCTCACGGAACTTCCAGGTCGTATCGACGTGGAGCAGCGGGAACGGCAGCTTGGCCGGCCAGAACGCCTTGCGGGCGAGATGGAGCAGGACGGTGGAGTCCTTGCCGATGGAGTACATGAGCACGGGCTTGCGGAATTCGGCGGCGAGTTCGCGGAAGATGTGGATGCTCTCGGCTTCGAGCAGGTCGAGATGGGAGAGTGGGGCGGTCATGCGGGCACTCGTGTTGCTGTCGCTGCGGAGCGGTTGTGGAGGCCGCATTCCTTGCCGTCGGCCTGTTCCCACCACCAGCGGCCGGCGCGGATGTCCTCGCCGGGCTGAATGGCGCGGGTGCAGGGCTGGCAGCCGATGGAGGGGAAGCCGCGCGCGTGCAGTGAATTGATGGGGATGTCGTTGGCGGTGATGTAGGCTTCGAGCCGGGCGAGTGACCAATCGGCGAGGGGGTTGGCTTTGAGCAGGCCGAAGGCTGGGTCGAAACTTACGAAGGGGACTTCGGCGCGGCCAGCAGCTTGCTCGCGGCGCAGGCCGGTGATCCAGCCACTGGCCCCTTGCAG
>JANNEU010000465.1:0-4851 GCA_031379035.1 Hyphomicrobiaceae bacterium
CCCAGGTACTTGTTGATGGTTTTGGCCTTCGCCGGGCTCTCCACGATCAGAACATTCATGGCGTGCCATCACGGCCGGCCACACCCCGTCAAGGGCAGGCCTGCGCGTCCTTAGTTGGAGCGCACCGGACGCTGGATTGCGAGCCTCGGCGCTAGGAGAAAATCGGGCGGACCATGGTTTATGCCGTGACGACTGTCAAACCGCGGAGTGCCGCGGGTTATCCACAAATACAATCTGAGATGGAATAAAAACAAAACTGCACTGCACTTTTAGGTTGCATTTTTCCGCTGAATGCTTAGAACTCTCTCATAAGTTGCTGAAAACCGAATTAACCGTTGGGGTTGAGAATGCCGGATAGCAGGCCACCGGTCGAGGGGCAATCGACGATCACACCCATTGCATCAGGACGAAAGGAGACGTGGCGCGCAGGTGCCAGCCTCGCGCAAGCCCCGGAGCGTGATTTGTTGCTCTACATGCAGGATCTCATCGTTGAGCTTGAGGCCATGGCGATCGGGGCCAAAATGGAGGGGCTGGCGGACTTGCTTGGTTTTGCCGGCCGCGAAACGGAACGCAATCGCAAAAAATTGAGCTGACGCTCACATCAGATGCGTGCGCGGTCTGGGTCTTCAGAGGCCCCCGACAGCGACACGAGGTTCAGGCCATGACGTTCGACGCGCCCCGCAAGGGACAACTCAAGAATGGCCACCTGAATGACGCGGGCGGACAAGCCCGTTACCCGCACCAGCTCGTCTATATTGACGGGCGCGGGCCCGAGCGCGGCGAGCACACGCGCCCGCTCCCCTTCCGCGTCATGCGGCGGGGACGAAGTTTCCGGCTTCGTCTCCGCTGCCTTGCTTACCGGTTCGCCAGCAGGGCCAACCGGCTGCGAGCCGGGCTCGTTTGGGGGCGGGTCCGGTTCGCGAAAATGGAAGCGAGGCTTCAGGCTGGGTCCCAAGATGTCCAGGATGTCGGCCGCCGACGTCACCATCGTTGCGCCGTTCTTGATGAGGTGGTTGGTGCCTTCGGCTCTCGGATCGAGCGGGTGGCCAGGCACGGCGAACACCTCACGCCCCTGTTCCCCGGCCATGCGCGCGGTGATCAGCGTCCCTGAGCGCTTGGCAGCCTCGATAACAACCACGGCGTTGGACATGCCGGAGATGATGCGGTTGCGCCGCGGAAAGTCCTGGCCACGCGGATTGAACCCCGGTGCCATCTCCGAGACGATGCAGCCGACGTCACTCATCTCGGCATAGAGCGCGGCGTTCTCCGGCGGGTAGACGATATCGACGCCGCCGGCGAGCACCGCGATGGTGCCAGTGTAAAGCGCGGCTTGATGGGCCTCCGCATCGATGCCGCGCGCAAGCCCAGACACAATCACCAGACCGGCGGCAGCCAATCCGTGCGCGAGCGACCGCGTCAACGTGCGGCCGGCGGCGGAGGCATCGCGTGAACCGACAATGGCGATCGCTGGCCGGGTCAGCAGATCGAGGCGGCCTTTGGCGTAGATGAGCGGCGGCGGCATATCGAGGTGGGCGAGCAGCGGCGGATAGTCGGGCTCGATTGTGAACAGCGGACGCGCACCAATTCTGTGCGCCGCGGCCAATTCAGCCTCCGCCACATCGACCGGGCAGATCTTCAACGGGCGCCCACGACTGCTGCGGGCTGCCAAAGCAGGCAGCGCCTCCAGCGCGCGTGTGGCACCGCCGTAGCGGTTGATCAATTCGCGAAATGTGACGGGACCGACATTTTCTGAACGAATGAGGCGAAGGCAGGCCAGCCGCTGCGCATCGTCGAGTGCCGCCTGCGGCAGTGGCGCCGGCGTCTCGATCAGCGGCAGTCGCAGCTCATCAGGCTTTTGCGCCAATCTTCGGCTCCTCGCCCGCTCTGAGACGGCGGATGTTTTCGCTGTGCTTATAGAAAACCAGAAGCGACATAACGGTGAACAGAAGCGCGATCAGCCACTCGCCGAGCAGCAGCGGGTAGAGCGGTGCTGCGACGCATGCCACCAGCGCCGACAGCGACGAGATGCGCGTCAGCAGCGCTGTTGCAAGCCACAGGCCGCAGAACATCAAGCCTGCCGGCCAGAAGATGCCGAACACCGCACCGATGTAAGTCGCAACGCCCTTGCCACCTTTGAACCTGAGCCAGACCGGATACAGATGGCCGAGAAACGCACCAAAGCCAGCGACAGCGGAGAAAACAAAAGCGCGCTGATATTGTGTTTCATTGTGGAAGAAGTGGCTCGGATCGGAGCCCGGCACATAAGCGTATTCCGCCCCCCAATTGGGTGCCAGATACCAGTAGCTGATGAGAACCGCCGCGGTGGCCTTTAGCCCGTCAAGGATCAGTGTTGCAGCGGCCAAGCCTTTGCGGCCGGTTCTGAGCACGTTGGTTGCGCCAATATTGCCGGAGCCAATGTTGCGCACATCGCCAACGCCCGCCGCACGCGTGAGCACCACGCCGAACGGGATGGAGCCAAGCAGGTAGCCGAATGCCAATGGCAGCAGGAGCACGGCTACCGTGAGCAACAGCCCTGCGCCGGGCGAAATCGCACTCAGCGGCAGCAGGGCCAGCGTGGCCGCAAAGATCGAGACTAGGAATATCATGGATAGTCCGGGAGGGTCGTTCGGACGGCCGCCATCAGCCTACCGGGCAGGTTCACCGTATTGATAGACCGTCTCGCCTGCAACCAGAGTTCGCAGAACGCGGCCTTGCATCGTGCGCTCGTCGAACGGCGAGTTCTTGGAACGGGAGCGGAGCTGCGCCTTGTCGACCACCCAAGGCTGGCCCAGATCGACCACGATCAGATCGGCGGGAGCACCCTTCTCGAGGCGACCGGCCGGCAGTCCCAGCAGCTTGGCAGGGTTGATGGTCAACGGCTTGAGGAGGCCCAAAAGACTGATCTTCTCGTCGTGGTGCAACCGCAGCGCCGCAGCGAGCAGGGTCTCAAGCCCGATGGCGCCATCCGCCGCCTCAGCGAATGGATGCCGTTTCACGTCCACATCTTGAGGGTCGTGAGATGAGACGATGATGTCGATGTCGCCATCCACCAGACCCTGAACCATGGCCATCCTGTCGGCTTCAGACCGCAACGGCGGGCGAACCTTCAAGAAGGTGCGATAGGGCCCGATGTCGTTCTCGTTCAAGGTCAAGTGATTGATCGACACGCCGCAAGAAACCGGCAGGCCTTTGGCCTTCGCCGCTTTGATGACCGCGAGGCTTTCTGCGCATGTGATGGCCGCCGCATGGTACCGCCCACCGGTCATTTCCACGAGCCGCACGTCACGCTCAACGACGATGGTTTCGGCGAGCTTGTGCACACCCGGCAGACCGAGCCGCGTCGCCACTTCACCGGAGTTCATGGCCGCATTCGACGACAAGTGGGGGTCCTCCGTATGATGCACGATAAGCGCGCCAAAATCCTTCGCGTAATTGAGCACTTGGCGCATGGTGCGCGTGTTCGAGATGGTCGACTTGCCATTCGTGAACGCGATGGCACCAGCGCGCTTCAACAGACCGATCTCGGTCATGTCGTCGCCCTTGAGCTCACGCGTCATGGCGGCCATCACATGAACATTGACAATGGCATTGTCGCGCGCGCGGCGCTGGATGAAGTCCACGAGCGCGACTTGATCAATGACGGGCGACGTATCAGGCATAACAACGATTGTCGTGACACCGCCGGCGGCTGCAGCGTGGCTCGCCGTTTTCAGCGTTTCGCGATGCTCGTGACCCGGCTCACCGGAAAACACGCAGGCGTCGATCAATCCCGGACACAGCACATGGTTCTTGCAGTCGACGACGGACGCACCTTCAGGCGCGTTGCGGCGCAAATGGGTGCCGAGATCGGCAATGATGCCGTCTTTCACCAGTAGCCCACCTGGCTCATCGCGGCCCGTCGCCGGATCGACAAGGCGCGCATTGATGAAGACGGTGGTGTCGTTCGGGGCAGCGGGGATTGGTTTGCGCATGGTGTGCTTTCGCGGGGAGAGCTGCAGCTGGCATGGCCGGTTGTTCTGATGACTAGGCTGCCGAGTGTTCGATATTCGTCGCCCGAGTTCATCCGTCCAACTTAAATGGTCGCCCCCGCATCCACGGTTTTGGTTGGCCTTTTGAGAACTCGTAACTCAAGAACTCGAAGCACAATAGTGTTCCGTCGGCCTGCTCAACAAAACGGTAAACATCGATTTGCTCTCCGGAGGCGTTAAAATAGACCGGCACATCCGTCCCCATATGACGTTCTATTTTCTTCTTTACGCCTGACGTTTCCCAGCGACGCAATTTGTCGCTTGACGTTGCCAGCACAAGAGGTTCCTCGCTCTTGGCATACGTCCGTGAGCTACCGCCCTGAAAATACGCGTGAATGTGAGAGTAGCCGGTTTTTGTTTTTGTGATTACGACCAACCCTGCGGGATGTTTTTCATCGATCCAAGCACCAACCAAGGTCTCGTCGGATTGAAGCACCGCCTTAGCACTCGCCACAGCGCAGTCCACCGATTGCTTTGGATAGTCGCATTCTTTCGGATAGCTTTTCGCAAAGTCAGGCACACTGTTCTGTGCTTGAACATTGGACCCAACTAGTAATTGACACACGACGGCAAGTGCTAAGGTGTGACGAAACATGGGTGTGCGATCCGAATGGTTCGACAATCATTCCTACGAGTACGTGGGTGGATGCGGTGGTGAATCTTCTTCTGCTCAATCATTCCTCAACTGCCGCGCCAGCGCTTCAAGCACCGCCATGCGGACAGCCACGCCCATCTCGACCTGATCACGGATGACACTGCGCGCGTGATCCGCGATCGTTGAGGCGATCTCGACACCACGGTTCATGGGGCCAGGATGCATGAT
>JANNEU010000482.1:0-7818 GCA_031379035.1 Hyphomicrobiaceae bacterium
ATCACGAGCCGAAGCACTCGCGGAACGCGAAACCGTCGTAAAAACGTTGTCGCGCAGGACAACAATCGGCTTGGCCAGCGCCGGTGTCCTCACCACAGCCGCCGCCGGCCTCGCCTATTGGGGTGTCGATGCGGAGCGCCGGTTCCGCGCCGCACGCGAGCAAGCGTCCGAGGCAGAAGAGCGATCAATCGAGGGTGCGATCCGGAAAGAAGCAACCCGCGAAGACATCGAGGGCCAACTGATCGCCTACGCCGCATCGCCCGGTGGGGTCGCCATGGACGGCAAACCAGGAGAGAATTCGCCGTTTACAAAGGCGGTTCTACGTTCGCTGAAGGACCCGAACATGCCGTTCTATGCGGCGCTCATACGTGCAGCGAAGCTGGTGTTCGAGGAAACCGATCGAAGCCAGCGGCCCTATCTGGCGACTGACATGGGCGGTGACATCTTCCTCCAGCGGCAACCGGTGAGCCGGCGCCGCAAAGCACTTGTCTTTTCCGTCGACAGCATTCCAGGGATCGACGCGAAACCTCTCAATGTCGAAATAGACGCGATCTCTTGGGAGGCTCTTCTTGCTAATAGTGGATTCGAGGTCACTCGACTGATCAACCCCAAAAAAACCGATGTCATGGCGGCGATCCAGGCATTGAAGTTTGAAGCCCCCCGCAAGCAGGGGGCTCTCAAAGAGGCGATGCTGCACCGCGTCGCCCTTGTTCCGGTCAGCCCCGCACCGGCGAACACTTTGGCGGTTGTATTCTTTTCCGGCAATGGGGCCCTCGCCAGCGGTGACAACTACCTCGGGCTCAGTGACTCGAATATCAAGACCGAAGCGGATTTTAGCGATACGGCGCTCAGCGTGACCGAGATCCAGGAGTCTCTCAGCCGCCAAGCCGCCGCCTCGATCTTGATCCTCGACACCAACTTCGAAAAATACTTCAAGCGCCGAGCGGAGCGGTAGTGGTGCGAAAACCGTCATCGCGCCGCATGTATTGTGACCACCTTCCATCCGGGCTGGCTTGTCACTAAGACTGCAGTTGCCAGGGCGCGAGTGATCGCGCCTATTTTTCTGCCCACACGCCACGAGACCTCCCATGCGCTCCTATCACTTGCCTGGCCGTTCACCTGTTATTGCGCGGCATGCGATGGCGGCGACGTCGCATCCGGCGGCATCGCTGGTGGCGATTGAGACGTTGAAGCGCGGTGGCAACGCAGTTGACGCGGCGATTGCAGCGACGGCGCTGCTGTGCGTGATCGAGCCGGCGATGACAGGCATCGGCGGCGATTGTTTTGCGCTGCTGCACAAGCCGGGCAAAGGCTCAGACGCGGGGGGGGTGATCGGGCTCAACGCGTCGGGGCTTGCTCCGCAGGCTGCGACGCCCGAGTGGTACGCGAACGCCGGCATCAAGCAGTTGCAAGTGACCACGCCACACGCGGTGACAGTCCCCGGCGCCATCGACGGCTGGGCGACACTGCTCAAGGATCACGGCACGATGTCGCTGGCCGAGGTTCTCGGGCCGGCGATCGACGCCGCTGAGCATGGCTTTCCAGCCGCGCCGCGCATTGCGCACGATTGGGCTAAGCTGACCGACAAGATTGCCCTGCATGCCGGTGCGCGGCAGCATTTGTTGATCGATGGCCGCGCGCCCCGCGTGGGCGAGATCGTGCGCTTCCCGGCACTCGCCGCCACGCTGAAGACAATCGCGCGCGAGGGTCGCGACGGCTTCTACAAAGGTGTCATTGCCGAGGACATGGTGGCGGAGCTGAAAGAGCTCGGCGGCTTACATACGATGGACGATTTTGCGGCTCAGTCGTCCCATGCTGTGACGCCGATCTCGGTTCCTTACGCCGGTGCTGAGCTGCACGAGCTGCCGCCAAACAACCAGGGCATCGTCGCGCTCATCATCTTGCGGATGCTGGATAAACTGGGCGCGCGGTCGGCCGGGGCGCTGACTGTGGAGCGCTATCATCTGATGCTGGAGTGCTCGCGGCTCGCCTATGCCGCGCGCGACGCGTTTGTTGCTGATCCGCTGCATGTCAACGTTCCCGCTGACGCCATGCTGTCCGATGGTTTCATTGCGGACCTCGCTAAACGCGTTGATCGCACGCAGCGGATCGCGGAGCTGGGCCCGATCCCGCGCCCCAAGGGTTCAGACACCGTGTGCCTGTCGGTCGCTGACAAGAATGGCATGGTCGTTTCGTTCATCAACTCACTGTTCTCGGGCTTTGGTTCGGGCATCGTCACGCGCAAGACCGGCGTTGTGCTGCAAAACCGCGGTACGGGCTTCGTTCTTGATCCGGCGCATCCGAACTGTATCGCGCCGCGCAAACGGCCGATGCACACGCTGGTGCCAGCGCTGGCGACGAAAGATGGGCGACCGTGGCTATCGTTTGGCGTGATGGGTGGCGCGTTTCAAGCGACAGGACACGCGTATGTGCTCACCAACATGCTCGACTACGGCATGGATGTGCAGGAAGCGATTGATCATCCGCGCGTCTTTTTTGAAGGCGGCGAGGTGCAGGTGGAGCTACCGTTGGTCGGTGCCGTTGCGAGCGGTCTTCGTGCGCTCGGACATAAAACATCACTGCGCGATGACCCGTGGGGTGGTGGACAAGCGATCGAGATCAACAGTGCGAATGGCGTGCTGATCGGTGGCTCTGATCCACGCAAGGATGGGTGCGCACTCGGCTACTGAGTTTGCAATTGTCATCGCTCGCACGATTGACACGCGCGCTCTCCTTGCGTTGAAGTGTGTCGTGAGCGCAATTGTCCACATCTAATCGTCTCGATATGAGGTGTTTGCGGAAAATTGCGTTTGCCGTTTGACACTGGAATCAATGAGTGTCGGCGCAGCCTCGGGGAAATCTCGGGGTCTGGACACATTAGAAAGATCAGGAGAGAACCATGGCTAAGAAAGCTGCTGCAAAGAAGCCTGCTGCGAAGAAGCCTGCTGCTAAGAAAGCTGGCAAGAAGAAGTGAAGTCTTCGGCCACTTGTGGCTGAAAAAGGACTACCGAGACCGATGTATGGAGTTGTCCCTGTGAGATCAGCCCGCAAGCGTCAGTGTGTCAGCAGGTTTCGACCTCTGGCCATGAGTTTGGCGGTGCTGATCTCGTCAGGTGTAGCAGCCTCAGCCGCGTCCCTCGCCAATCGTGACGACAAAGAGCACAAGATCACGATCATCGAAGGCGATACAAAAGCGGATCAAGTTTTGAAGCCGCAGCAGGTTGTCGAAAAAATCTGTGCCAAAGGCTGCGTGCTTCGCCTCAATGATAGCGAAGACGACGAGTATCAGCTTGAGGCCGAGGACGTCGTGTCCATCGAGGATGGGTACCTTTACCACGATACGCCCGACCCTGCGGCCGCGCCTGCTCCAGGCACTCAGCCTGCACCCGGCGCGAAGTCAGCGCCCAAGCAATAACTCGCCGCATGCCCTCCATTCATCCGAGCCGACCACGCAGGGGCTTATTGCTACTGCGGTGGTAGGCTATCATTGTGCTGATCGACGGGCACGGGGGAGCACTTCATGCGTCTACTGCGCGGGCAATTCGGGCTGCGATTGCTCCCTTTCAATCTGTGCCTGCTGGCGGTGGCGACGCTCGCGTGGCTGATCACCTGGCATCCGCTGCCATGGGTCTATGTGGCTCTGGGGACAGCAATTTTTCTCAGTTTGCTCGGCATTCGCGACCGCTTGCAAAAGCCCCATGCGATCCTGCGGAACTATCCGGTCATTGGTCATATCCGCTACCTTGTCGAAGAGATCCGGCCGGAGATCAGGCAGTACCTGTTCGAAAGTGATCGAGACGGCACGCCGTTCAACCGCGAGCAACGGAGCGTCGTCTATCAGCGTGCCAAGATGGCGCTCGACAAGCGCCCGTTCGGCACCGAGATGGACGTCTACGGCGACAACTTCGAGTGGCTCGCGCATTCGATGGCACCCGCCCCGGTCGCGAAAGCACCCTTCCGTATCGATATCGGCGGCCCGCAGTGCGGCAAGCCTTACTCAGCGTCCGTCTTCAACGTCTCAGCGATGAGCTTCGGGTCGCTGTCGGCCAATGCGGTTCGCGCGCTGAACAAAGGGGCTAAGCTCGGCGGCTTCGCGCACGATACCGGCGAAGGCGGTCTGTCGCCCTATCACCGCGAACATGGCGGTGACATCATCTGGGAGATCGGCTCCGGCTATTTCGGCTGCCGCAAGGCCGATGGCACGTTTGATCCCGCAAAGTTCGCGGCCACGGCCGGCGACAGCCAGGTGAAGATGGTTGAACTTAAACTCAGCCAGGGTGCCAAGCCCGGGCATGGTGGCGTGCTGCCTGCAGCCAAGGTTTCGCGGGAGATCGCGCTGACCCGTGGCGTGCCGATGGGCAGCGATTGCGTCTCACCTGCCAGCCATTCGGCTTTTAGTACTCCCATCGAAATGCTGCACTTCGTTGCGCAGATGCGTGAACTGTCTGGCGGCAAACCTGCCGGGTTCAAGCTTTGCATCGGCCAGCCGTGGGAGTTTCTCGCAGTGGTCAAGGCCATGCTGGAGACCGGCATCACGCCTGATTTCATCGTCATCGATGGCAAGGAAGGTGGCACGGGCGCCGCGCCTTCCGAGTTCACCGATCACATCGGCCAGCCGCTGCGAGAGGGGCTCAACTTCGTGCACAATGCGCTGATCGGGGCGGGACTGCGCGAGCGTGTGATGCTCGGTGCCTCGGGCAAGATTGTCACGGCGTTTGATATGACGCGTGCCTTCGCGCTCGGGGCCGACTGGTGCAACTCCGCGCGCGGGTTCATGTTCGCCATCGGCTGTATCCAATCGCAGAGCTGCCACACCGATAAATGCCCGACGGGCGTCGCTACCCAAGACCCTAGCCGCCAGCGCGCGCTGGTGGTTCCCGACAAGGCGCAGCGCGTGGCGAACTTCCACAGGGCAACATTGGCGACGCTGGGCGAGGTGCTGGCCGCTGCCGGCCTTGAGCATCCCCGCGATATCCGGCCGATCCATATCTCGCGGCGCATCTCGGGCAGCGAAGTGGCCACCTACGCCGCGCTCTATCCAACGCTGGCGCCGGGCGAGCTGCTCACTGGCAGCCGCGACCGACGCTTTCGCGATGCCTGGGCCATGGCAGATGCAGCGCACTTTCGGGCGGCGATGTGAGATTGCTATTGGTTCAGCAGCAGCGCGACGCCGAGGATCACCAGCCCGATCCCGGCGGCTTCGCGGCTGACCAATCCTTGCCTGAACAGGCTGCGGGAGATCAGCCCGGCGAACAGGATCTCGATCAGGGCTAGGGTCCGCACTTTCGCTGCTGTCTCGATGGCAAACGCGAGAAACCACATCTGAGACGCGAACGCGCCCATGAAGCCGGCCTTGATGGATGGCCGCCAGGCTTTGAGCAGGGCTATCAGGGTGTCGCGACTGGTTATGACCAGATAGGTGGTGAGGAGCACCGTTTGGATGGTCAGCCCCAATGCTAACGTGGTCGAGGCGCGGACCACAAAATTCCCTTGCTCCAGCGACAAAATTCCGCGCCGGAAGCCGATGGCAGACATCGCGAACATGACTGCTGACAATAGGCCAAGCAGGATCGGCCGCCAGCTCACCAACTCGGTGCTGATCGATTTCGGCCATGACATGATGAGTACGCCGGCCGTCGCCATCACGATGGCCAGCACCAGACCCGCCGTTAGCTGATCACCCAGAAAAACCAACCCGAACAGCGCCACATGCACGGGCTCGGTCTTCGACAGCGCCGTGATGACGACGAAGCTTTTCTCTCGCATGGCGGCGAGCAGCAGCGCCGTGGCGCAGATCTGCGACAGCGCGCCGACGAGCGTCCATCCGATCATCTCTTGGTTGAGACGCGGCAGCGCCACGCCGTTGTAGGCCAGCACTGCAAGGCAGAAGAGCAGGCCGAAGGGCAAGCCATACAGGAAGCGCACATGGGTTGCACCAACGGTGCCGAGTGTGGTCGTCAACTCTCGTTGCAAGGCGTTCCGCAAGGTCTGGCCACCTGATGCCAGTAACGTGAAGACGATCCAAAGCCAGCTTGTCATTTCGTACGCCCCGGACGCTTCTGAACCAGCTTCTGGAAAATTGAGACTGGGCCGGCAATCAGGGCAACCAATGGCACGAAAAACAAAGCAAAGACGCCGCCACGAATGAGACGCGCCGCCCAATACCCCAGCGCGTTACGATACTCGGCTGCCGCCTCAAACGGCCACACGCGTGCCCACCACCGCCATGCGACAGGCACGCCGATCAACCCCAACGCGACCAGAGCGCCGTAGAGCCAGGTTACATCTGCCGGCAGGAAAGAGATCAGCCGCCGGTCCAGCTCGGCTTGGCGACTGGCGCTGCGCAGGTGCATCACCGCACCCTCATGCGCCACCTTGCCGGCGAGGCCGGCGACGAGATCCGTCAGTGCGCTGGTGACCTGGGCTGTGCTGGATGCCGCCGACGGCAGACCGGATGCGCGATGCACATCGAGCATCAGCCGCGCGTCCCCCAATCGCTGGGCCGACAGGACCAGCCGATTGCCCGGACTGCCGAGCGCATCGAGGAAATCGCCCAGCGTCGCGTGGGTGAGTGCGTTGTTAAGGCCTTTCACCTCGACCTTCTGCCACAGCCAATTCCGCGCGCCTGGCTGTTGGGCTGCCGCTGAACGCAATACCAGCAGGTTCACATCGGCTGCGGTCGCGGCCGCTGTCAGCTCGCTCCAGCGCAGCGACCGCTCTGGTGCTGAGGCCGGTTTCACGGTGAGCGCATCACCTTCGATCCGGCCGACAATCACCGCCGTCTGTCCCGCCAGCGCGGCCAGCGCTGTGGGCAACTGCACTGGATCGATCCCATCGTTGACGATGCGGCCCGTCGCCCGATCAACCTTGGGCCGTGCCGCCAGTGTCTGCGGACCGCCCGGCTCGATGCTGAGCAAGCGGAAGCCGCTGCGGTCCAGGGGCCGCGCGAGGTGCTGCATGACGTCGGCGTAGGTTTGTGCGTCGCTGAGTTCGATGAGCAGGTTGGGCCGTGCCTCGGCGAGCAGCTTGGCTGCGGTGCCGCTGCCAAATGGGATCAGACGCTGGCTGCGCGCGCCTGCCATCCACAGTGTCGTCTCGCGCGGCAACTCGGCAAAGCGTGCGCGCGGCGCAAACGCGCCTTCAGCCGTCAGATAGAGATGCAGAGCGCGGGCGGGGCTCGCAGCGTCGTTCGGCAGCAGCACGTCAAAGCCACGCTTCAATTCAGCAGGCGTCGCGGCGGTGAACGCCTCGCCGGCGCGATTGACGAGGGTCCAGTGGCCTTCTTGGGAGACATGCGCTGCCACCACCTGCGTCTTCGAATCTACCGGCAGCGCCGCCACTTGAGCAGCCGTCGCGTCGAGCGACGCGATGCCGGTTCGGGTTGGAGCCGCTGCAGCGCCGCCACGCACCATCATCAGCACCGCAAGGGCGAAACAGATGGTGCGCACCTGCGCAATCGTGGTGGGTGTCATACGGTCACATCTGAATCTCGGGCTACCGGCTTGCCGGCACACGATACGTCCGTTCGCGATCCCCCGCCAAGGACTTCGGCAGCATGGAACCAAGGCGTGTGCTGGTTACCCGCGCGCCTTCGCGGCCGCCCGTGCTTTAGCGAAGTCGGGCTTGCGTTTTTCGAGGAAGGACGTGAACGCTTCGCGGGCTTCCGGCGAGCCCATGAGTTGCTTGTAGATGTCGGTTTCGGCTTCGATTGCCGCTAAGATCGCCGATGGTTCGCCCCGCAGCATCCGCCGCGCTGCCATCAGTGCTTGCCGCGGCTTTTGCGCGAGGTCGTTAGCGATGGCCATCGCACGTGTTTCG
>JANNEU010000474.1:0-5071 GCA_031379035.1 Hyphomicrobiaceae bacterium
TCCCGACCCCTTGCTCCCGAAGCAAGTGCGCTACCAGGCTGCGCTACGCTCCGCCCGACCGATGAAACCCAGGACTGCCCGGCGCGCCAGAGTGGCGAGGGGGCTAGGTCTGGAAAAACGGCGTCCCATGGACGCCGTTGAACAGCTTATAGCGGCGGTGCTGGCGACCCGCAAGCGCGGATGTTGGCGGTTCCGCGGGCAACAGGAGGCCACCCTGCTCAGGCCGACGCGCTTAGAGTGCTTCCGGGAAAAGCATGCCCTCGGACTTGATCCGGGGGTGTGCAGCGGTTTTCCCGGAAGGTCACGACCAAACAAAGAGCGAGGGTCGTTCCTCGATGCAATCAAGAGCGGAACGACCCTGGTGCCGTCTCGGCTGTGTCACGCCCTGCGGTCTGTTGCACGCGCGCCAGCAACTCGAACAATTGGCGGGCTTCCGCCGCGCTCAAGCCGCCCGTCGCACGAGCCTCATGACTGGTAACGACGGTCATGGCGCGCGCCAGCAATAGGCGGCCCTTGCCAGTGAGTTCAAGCGCATGCGAGCGGCGGTCGGCCTTGGCGGGCGCGCGCCGCGCCAGGCCGCGCGCTTCCAGATCGTCCATCAGCGCCACGAAGTTCGGCTGCATGATGCCGAGAGCCTCGGCGGCCTCCGATTGTTTGCAGCCGGGGTTCGCATCGATCAGCAAGAGCGCACTGAACTGGGCGGGCCGCAGCTCAAGCGGTGCGAAGGCGGCGTGGAAATCGGCAAACACCGCCAGCTGCGCGCGGCGCAGCGAATAGCCGAGCAAGTGCGGCAGCGCGCCAAGCGCCAGCCGTGTTGGTTGGGCCAACAAACCAACGGCATTGCTGCCCGATGGACTGCGGGCCGGCCGTTTTCGTTGCGCTGCGTTCGTCATTTGGCTGTCGTGTATCCCCAGGGTGCCATTGGCAGATGTTATGGCATTTGGCCGTTGCAATGTCTTGCTGCCGATCACAGAGATAGTTATGACCTATATCTAAATCCGCCGGCAAGTGCGGAGCGGGGCGCACTTGCTTCGGGAGCTAAGGGGTCGGGAGGGCAGCTTGGATTCGACAATCGTTCTCTTCCTTTTGCAGGACGGGATTACCAATGGCGCGGTCTATGCGCTGCTGGGGTTTGCACTCGTTTTGGTGTTTACCATCACGCGCGTCATCTTCATTCCACAGGGTGAGTTTGTTGCCTTTGGTGGGCTGACTTATGCCGCGCTGAGGGCCGGCAACGTGCCAAATACCGTGCCGTTGCTGATGATATTCGGCGTGCTCGCACTGCTGGCCGGACTCTGGGCGCGCCGCAAATCCTGGTCGACAGCGATCACAGTGCGCGACATTGCGCTGACGGTGCTGCTCCCGGCCCTCGTATGGGCCCTCGCTCTGGCGCTTGGGAACACGCCGCGCCCCGCCGCCGTTGATGTGCTGCTGACCATCGCCATTGTCGCGCCCATGGGCCCCTATCTCTATCGCATTGCGTTCGAGCCCCTCGTGGAAGCCTCTGTCCTGACGCTGTTTATCGCGGCCATTGCTGTGCATCTTGGCATGACGGCGTTGGGGCTTGCGTTCTTCGGCCCGGAAGGCCTCCGCGCGCCACCGTTGCTGGCGGGCAGCATGACGTTAGGTCCCCTGCTCATCACTGGGCAGAGTATGGCCGTCTACATCACCGTGCTGGTGCTGATCGTGGCGCTGTGGCTGCTGTTCGGATTTACGCTTTCAGGCAAGGCCCTGCGGGCGACCGCGATCAATCGCGCCGGCGCGCGCCTTGTCGGCATCGCCACCGAGCAAGCTGGCCGCATTGCCTTTGGGCTGGCTGCGATCCTCGGCGCGATCTCCGGCATTCTCATCGTGCCGACGACGACGCTGTACTACGACTCTGGATTTCTGGTCGGCATGAAGGGGTTTGTAGCCGCCATCGTCGGCGGCTTAGCGAGTTATCCGCTAACCGGGCTCGCAGCGCTGGCCATCGGCACGGCAGAGGCCTTCGCGGCGTTCCACGCGTCCGCCTACAAGGAAGTGATCGTGTTCGCGCTGGTGATGCCAGTGCTGCTGTGGCGCTCGCTGGGTGCTGCTCAGTCCCACGATGAGGAGGAGTAAGCCATGCTGCCACGTCCTCTTGCAGCCGTGCTGCTGGTGCTCCTCGCAGCACTGCCTCTGTTCGGTGTGTTCCCCAGCTTCTGGGTGACGCTGGCCAATAACATCGGGCTCGCGGCGCTAATCGCCATGGGCCTTGTGCTGCTGACCGGCGTCGGTGGCATGACCAGCTTCGGCCAGGCAGCGTTCGTCGGTTTCGGCGGCTACACGACGGCGTTGCTGACGACGGCGTGGGGCATCTCGCCGTGGCTGTCGCTGTTTGCGTCGCTGGCGGTGACGGGCGTAATGGCGCTGATCCTCGGGTTGGTGACGGTTCGCCTCGCGGGCCACTATCTACCGCTCGGCACTCTCGCCTGGGGAATCAGCCTCTACTACCTGTTCGGCAAAGTGGATTTTCTCGGGCGCCATGATGGCATCGGCGGCATTCCCGCGCCGTCCGTGTTCGGCATCTCCTTGATTGATCCGCGCGCGATGTATCCCGTCATCTGGGGCGCGGTGTCGCTGAGTGCTTGGGCGACCATAAACCTGCTGAATTCCCGTTCCGGCCGCGCTATCCGTGCCCTGCGCGGGCATGGCGAGATGGCACGCTCGTTCGGCGTCGACAAATCACGCTTCAAGCTGCTGGTGTTTGTCTATGCCGCGTTGCTCGCCGGGCTCTCGGGCTGGCTGTATGCCCATGTGCAGCGCGCGGTAAACCCGACGCCGTTCGGCGTTGTGCCGGGCATGGAGTATCTGTTCATGGCGGTCCTCGGCGGTGCCGGACAGGTGGGCGGAGCGATCCTCGGCGCCGGGCTGGTGATCGTTTTGAAGGACGTGCTGCAGCGTGTGACGCCGCAGCTGTTTGGCCCCGACCTGCAGATTGAAGCGGTGGTGTTCGGCGCCATCATTCTCGCGACGTTGCAATTCGCACGCGATGGTTTGTGGCCACGGCTGGCTGGCATTCTGTTGCAACCCAAGGCACCGCTGCAGCCCGTTGACGCTGCGCCATTGCCCAAGCGTGCCGCATCGCCACCCACGCCAGGACCGCTGCTGGCACTCGACGGCGTAACCAAAAAGTTCGGCGGGCTTGTTGCCGTCAATAACGTCTCGTTCGGCGTCGGCCGCGGCGAGATCGTCGCGCTGATCGGCCCCAACGGTGCTGGCAAGAGCACCACGTTCGATCTCGTCACCGGTGTCCAGGCACTGACGTCGGGCCGCGTCAGCTTCGACGGTGCGTCGTTGGCGAATGCGACGCCCAACATCGTCGCCGCGCGCGGCATCGGCCGGACTTTTCAGCACACTAAGCTGGTCGCGGACATGACCTTGCTGGAGAATGTCGCCATTGGTGCACACCAGCGCGGTTCGGCAAATGCATTGTCGAGCATTCTGCGGCTCGACCGTGCTGAGGAAGCACGCCTGCTTGCAGAAGCACAACGCCAGATCGTGCGCGTCGGGCTTGGCCAGCACACTGCGACGCATGCCGGCAATCTCGCGCTAGGCCAGCAGCGCATCGCCGAGATCGCGCGCGCGCTCGCCCTGGACCCCCGGCTCCTGCTGCTCGACGAGCCAGCGGCAGGACTGCGGCATTTCGAGAAAGTCGCGCTTGCGGAACTGCTCCGGCAACTTCGCGCCGAAGGCATGACCATTTTACTGGTCGAGCATGACATGGGCTTTGTCATGGGGCTGGTCGACCGCATCGTCGTGCTCGACTTCGGCGTCAAGATCGCCGAGGGCAAGCCTGAAGCGATCCGGTCCGATCCGGCCGTCATCGAAGCCTATCTCGGAGGCGTCGAATGAGCGCGCCGCTGCTGTCTGTCCGTAACCTCTCGGCGTCATATGGCGCAGTCCCAGCCGTCACCGGGGTGTCGCTCGATTTGGCGGCCGGCGAGATCGTGACCGTGATCGGCGCCAACGGGGCAGGTAAGTCCACGTTGCTCAATTCGGTCATGGGTGCACTGCCGGGTGGCGGCGAAGTGTGGTTCGACGGCGAAAAGGTCAACGCACTCGGCGTTGAAGCGCGCGTGCGGCGCGGCTTGTCTCTGGTGCCCGAAAAACGCGAGCTGTTCGCCTCGATGAGCGTGCGCGATAACCTATTGCTCGGCGGCTGGTGCGTGGATGGTGAGCAGCGCAAGCGTGGTCTGGACGAGGTGTTTCAGCGCTTCCCGCGCCTCAGGGAACGTCACGCGCAGATGGCAGGTACTTTGTCTGGCGGGGAGCGGCAGATGCTCGCCATGGGTCGCGCGTTGATGGCCAAGCCGCGCGCGCTGATGCTGGACGAGCCAAGCCTGGGCCTGGCCCCACGCATCGTCGGCGAGGTGTTCGCAATCATCGCCGACTTGCGTAAGGCGGGCGTATCGATCCTGCTGGTCGAGCAGAACGCACGGGCAGCCTTACGCTCGGCCGACCATGCCCATGTGATGGAACTGGGCAGCTTCACCATGTCCGGCCCCGCCGCCGATCTCGCCAAAGACAAGCGGGTGGCCGAGATTTATCTTGGGCTGGGTGGGTAACGCGTTACGCAAGGGCGGCCACGACGGCACCCTGCAAGCTCTCGGCAAGCTTGCGATATCCCTCTACCGTCAGGTGCATGCCGTCGGCTTGGCGCGGCAGATCGCGATAGGCGGCGCGCTCAAGTAACAGCACACGCGCGCCGCGGGCCTGCAAGCGCCGTTCGATTTCTGCGATGTTCGCCGCGCGCTCGTGCTCGGCTTTGCGATCATTGCCACTCGGCTGCAGAATAACGAGGCGCGTGCCCGCCGGAACATCGGCGTCGAGACGCGCCAGCATCTGCCCGGTCTTGTTGCCGTAGATGCCGGCGTTGAGGATGCGCACGTCATGGCCGCTTGCGCGTAGCAGCAACTCCAGTTGCGCTGGATAACTCTCGTGCCGCGCCACGCCCTCGCCGTAGGTGTTGGAGGCGCCGAGCGCAACGATGAGGATGGTGGCGGGCATAGGGTCTTTCACGAAAGCAATTTCAAATCACCACTTCGATCAG
>JANNEU010000490.1:0-2498 GCA_031379035.1 Hyphomicrobiaceae bacterium
CGTACCGTCGCGCAATTCCTGCAACAGGATACGGTCAGGCCGCATGCGCAGGGACGCCTCGAGGAGTTCTTGCGGCCCCACCTTTGCAGCACCTTGGCGATCCTTGGAGTACCGCAGCGCAACGCAGTTGCGGTGCGGTACGACCAGCTCCGGCGTGTCCTCGATGGTAATGAGGCGCTCGTCGTGCGGAATTTCGGCAATCAGGGCCTTAGAGAGCGTTGTTTTACCTGAGCCGGTGGCACCGCTGATGATGATGTTCTTGCGGTGCCGCACAGCCTCACAAAGAAAGCGCCGGACGTCACCACCGCGCAGCAGCTCGGCCAAATGGTGATCATTTTCGGCGCGCCGTGAGGGACGCAGGGCGTCAATGAACAGGCCGTTCCGATCCAGCTCATCGAGCGAGAGCATGGCTGTTGCCGGTTTGCGAATGGTGATTGAGACACAGCCGACATCGACGGCTGGCGGCAGCACGACTTGGATCCGCTCCCCGCCGGGCATTGTCGCTGACAGGATCGGCCGCTCGCGGCCGATATGCTGGTGCGTCAGCGTTGCGACAGCCCGCGCGAGGTTCTGGGCCCGAGCATCCGTCAGCTCCGGCACCGCGTGTTCTGTCCAGCCTGTTGACGTCTCGATCCAGACGCGGCCAGCTTCGTTGGAGACCACCTCCAGCACACCCGGCTCGGACAAAAACTGAGACAGCACACCCATCTGCTCGCGGACGTGCGCGGCGTCGATGCCGCAGTTTGGCGAGGCGGCGCTCATTTGAGCGACCTCCCGCTGGTGTCTGAGGGCACCGGCCCGGCACTCCTGCCCGGCTGGTTGTCGCGGGCCTGGCCGTTGACTGCGCGCAACTGGTACACGCCGGAGAAATCGAGATCGCGGGCGACGAAGATCGAGACCATCTCCCCCTGGTTCTTCGTCAGTGTCGGCTTGATGGCCGACGATTGTTCGACAGCGATGGCGGCTGCCTGATTGCCTGATTGCCCGGTTTGCTGCGCCTGGATACCGGCCTGGTTTTTCAGATAAGCAGCACCAGCGGCAGATCCGTCGGCGACGACGGACAACAGCAACGCACTGCCGAACCGTTCCCACCAGTGATTGTCGACGGTGCCGCCGACGCCAGCGCGGCCGAGGCCGTCAGTCGCCGCCGATGCGAGCGTCACAACAACCCCGGTTGGCGTCTTGGCCCGCCCCCACAAGACGTGCAGCCGCGTCTGGCCCTGGTTCAGGCCGCCACGGTATTCGCCGACGACCTGCGTGCCCTTTTCCATGAGCACGACCTGGCCGTTGTCGGAGAGCACGTCGCGTGGGATGACGCAGGAGACAAAGCCAGGCTGGTCGGACTGCATCGCTGTCTCAAGGACACAGGGGATCGACATGCCTTGCGCAACGATGAAGCGCCGGTCGCCGAGGTGGCCCGCCTTGGCGACCTCGAAGCGTGATGGCGTCAAGAGGCGTTCAAGGCCGCCCGACTCATCGGCGACACCCGGCGTTGCCACCAACGCATTGGATGCCGCTGGCCCACCCGGTGGCGCATTGAGCGAGAACGCCAGGACAGGCGCACGATACGCCGCTTCCAAGGTGGCGTCGGGCGGCAACACTCCAGCGGCGGGCGGAGCCGGTGCCAAAGAAGCTGTTGTTACCTGAGCAACGGGTGACATTTCCGCCAACGGGGGTGGCGCTTGATAAGTCACCGTGGCCTGAACAGCTGCCGGTTTCTTTGGCGGTGCAGCTGGCGATGGCACCTGTGCCACCAAGACATAAGCGCCGCTGAGAATGCCGCCACCGATGAGGGCTGCGGCCATCATCATCTGTTGGCGCTGTGCCGCTGGCGCGCCCGGACGGGCCGCGATGGCACCGCGGTCGGCGGTCGTGGTGTTGGTCTGCTGCGTGGTCATGGCGCTTCCTCACTTCGATACGGGCGCAGGAGAACGCGCCCCGGCTGCCGGCTTCGTCAGGCGGACGACATTCGGCGATGTGGTCTTGGTGCCAGGTTCGACGCCTTCGGGCACGAAGCGCTCGTTGAAGACACACAGGACGAGATCGCCACGCCGGAGGACGAACTTCCTCGCTACGGCGTGGACAATGACGAGCTCACCGTCGATGCTTTTTGGCACCAGCTCATCCTTGCCGTCGTCGAGACCGAGATAGATGGCGGGCAGCTCCGTCGCACCCAAGAAGCGAAACGTCGTGACCTTGCCGTTGTCGTAGACTTCTGCCGGCTCGAAATCCGTCTCGCCTTGGACGGTGTAGGCGTAGTTCCGAGCGGCCAACTTGGCGTCTCGCGCGAGCTGGCGGTCGGCATCCTTGCCGCGTTGCACCTCAGCCTGCGCGGCTGCGTCAGCCGAGCGTTTGGCCTGGACATCTGCCGCGTACTTGAATCGCACCAGAAAGAACGGCTGCTCGCGCCGGTCACCGGGTGGCGTGAGGCCGAACACCAGCTGGTAGGTCCGCCGACGGCCATCAGCGAGCTGCGTCACCACGTTGACGTTGGTCGG